>NZ_JBHXDQ010000002.1:0-181760 GCF_042725875.1 Streptomyces sp. NPDC127038
GTTGGTGGTTCCCCTGCCACAACACACCGCGGGGTTCAATTTTCCAACCGGGGGCGGTTTGGGCGGGGGGGGCGGCCTGGGGGGGGGGCGCCCGGCGGCGCGCCGGGCGGGCCCCGCAGTCCTACCTATTCCAGGGAGTGAAACTGCTGTGCGTGTTCTGCTGGTCAATATGCCGTGGGCGCCGATCGAGGTTCCCTCACTCGCCCTGGGAATCCTCAGGAATCGTGTCGCCAAAACCATGCCCGACGTGGAGATCGACGTTCTGCACGCGAATCTCGACTTCGTCGACTGGATCACCGAGCGGGTCGAATTCCATGGGCGCGACTATTACTACTACTCCCTGGTGAGCTACTTCAAGGGCTGCGGCGACTGGGTGTTCTCCTCGGCGCTCTACGACGACCCCGAGTGGCGGCTGGACGAGTTCAGGGAACGACTGGGACCCGGAATGTCGGAGTCCGAGCTGGCGCTGTCGGAGGAACTGCACGCGCTGGCGCCGCTGTTCGTCACCGAGCTGGCCCGGCGGATCGCCGATCTGGCCCCCGACGTGGTCGGCTTCACCTCCACGTTCCAGCAGAACGCCGCCGCGCTCGCCGCCGCCCGGCACATCAAGCGTCTGGTACCGGGCACGGTCACGATCTTCGGCGGGGCCAACTGCGACGGGGAGCAAGGTGCCGCGCTGCACCGGAACTTCGACTTCGTCGACTACGTCGTGCGCGGCGAGGGCGAGGCCGCCTTCCCGCAGTTCCTGACCGCGCTCCGGGACGGTGAAGCCCCCTCCGCCGTCCCGGGCCTGTGCTGGCGCGACGAGGAGGGACGGGCCGTCGCCAACGCCATGAGCGCCCGCCCCCTCCCGCCAGGCGACATCGAAAGCCCGGACTACGACGGCTACTTCGAGCGGCTGTACGCGTCGAAGGCATGCGGCTGGGTCGAGCCGAAGCTGGTCCTGGAGGGTGCGCGGGGCTGCTGGTGGGGCGAGAAGCACCACTGCACCTTCTGCGGGCTGAACGGCTCGTTCATGGAGTTCCGCAGCAAGAGCCCCGGGAAGTTCTTCGACGAACTGGTGGACCTGGTCAGGCGCCACCAGGTCCTCGACATCTTCGTCGTCGACAACATCCTCGACATGGCCTACGTGAAGTCGGTGCTGCCCCGGATCGTCGAGGCGGGCTACGACCTGCGGGTGCAGTACGAGATCAAGTCCAACATGCGCTACGAACAGATCGGTGTCCTGGCCGAGGCCGGCCTCATGCACGTCCAGCCGGGCATCGAGAGCCTCAACAGCCGTGTCCTCAAGCTGATGGACAAGGGCGTCACCGGCTGCCACAACGTGCGCATGATGCGGGACGCGGAGACCCACGGACTGACGGTCTCGTGGAACTACCTGTTCGGCTTCCCCGGGGAGAGCGACGCCGACTACGACGACGTCATCGCCCAGATGCCGGCCCTGCACCACCTGTATCCGGCCGGCGGCAGCAGCCGCATCGCCATCGAACGGTTCAGCCCCTACTTCAACCAGCCCGAGCGGGGTTTCGCCGAACGCCACCCGGACCCGCAGTACTCCCTCATCTACGACCTGCCGGAGTCCGAACTCGCGGAGCTGGCCTATCTGTTCAGCTCACCCCCGCAAGGGATCGGCAAGGCCTCCGCCGACCGCCTGGAGGCCGCGCTCGAGACGTGGAAGCACGCCTACCCCTACAGCAGGCTGACCTTCTGCGACCTCGGTGACGCCATCACCCTGGTCAGCCGCCGGAACGGCTTCGACTGGACGGTGCTGCGGCTGGAGGATCCCCTGGAGCTGTCCGCGTTCCGGCTGCTCGGACAGCCGCACAGCCCCGCGGCGCTGGCCAGGAAACTGTCCGCGGATCCGGAGCGGATCGGCGAACTGCTGGCGAGGTGGCGGCGGTTGGGCCTGGTCTTCACCGAGAGCGGCACCTATGTGCAGATCGCGGCGGAGGCGCGCAACCAGGAAGTGCTCCGCATCGCCCGCGAGCACGACGGCCGGGGCCGCAGGCACGGCGCCGAGACCCCCGAGCTGCTTCCCGCGTAGCGCGGCGGACCGGCCCTCACCCCAAGGAGGTAGTTCATCGTGACCACCCAAGTGGCCCCGCCGACGGTGGGGTTCTGGCGGGAGTACGAGCCGGCCGCCCGCCGTGCGCCCGGTATGTGGCTCGGCTCCGCTCCTGCCGCCGACGACGCCGCCGCCCAGGCCGCCCGGGCGTTCGAGGGCGGGGCCCGGCGCGCCGAGCTGCGGGAGCCGGTCGAGCCGGCGTCGTCCCGGGCTCCGCGCGAGACCGTACGGGCGCTGACGCTGGTGCGCGAGCTCACCGGCCACGGCATCGTCGTGGACTGGCGGCTCGGCCTGGACGGCTCGGCCGGCCCGGACGCCTGGCGGTCGCTGTGCCATCTGTACCCGCCGGCCGAACTCACCGGTGTGCCCGGGGCGGCGGAGGCCCTGCGCGAGTGGACGGCGAAGTTCTATGTGTGCAAGTGCGTGTACCGGCAGGGCCCGGGCTTCCTCCAGGTGCGGGACCGCAGACGCGGCCGGCTGGAGTGCCTGACGCTGGACCGTACCGACGAACTCGACGCGGTGGCCGCCCTGTCGACCGGTGCCCCGCCGGCATCCGTGGCGCCCGGAGTGCTCGCGGACTTCGAGGCCGAGGATCTGCTGGGGACCGTCGGTGACCTGAAGTGGTGGCTGCCCTACCGGGTCCGCCGCTGGCCCTTCCCGTCGACCGTGGTCTGACCCCCGCCCCGGCCGCCCCAGTCCGCGGCGGCCGGGCCCGACAGACAGGACCGCTGACCGTGGACAGCATCCATGTGACCATCTCCCGGCCCCGCCCGAGGCGCTCCGGCCCCGAGCGGATCGATCGCCCCTATCCCGCGGCCCCCCGGCTCGACCTCGTGGAGGTTCTGCACGGCCGGGAGGTCGCCGACCCCTACCGCTGGCTGGAGGACCCCGAGGACCCCCGCACCACGAAGTGGGCCGACCAGCAGGACCGGCTGTTCGCCGAGCACCGCGAGGGCATGACGGCGCTGCCCCGGATGCGGGACGCGATGCGGGACCTGCTGGCGGCGGGCTGGGTGTCCGCCCCGGCCTGGCGCGGTGAGCGGCAGTTCTTCATGCGGCGTTCGGCCGGGCAGGAGCACGCCGTCCTGCTGGTGACCGAGGCCGACGGCACGGAACGCGTGCTCGTCGACCCGATGCTCGCCGACCCGACGGGCCGCACCACCCTGGACGCCTACCAGCCGTCCCAGGAGGGCGACCTGCTCGCCTACCAGCTCTCGACCGGCGGCACCGAGGAGTCGGTGCTGCGGGTGATGCGGGTGGACACCGGGGAGATCGTGGACGGCCCGATCGACCGGCTGCGCTACTCCTCGGTCGCCTGGGTGCCCGGCGGCCGTGCCTACTACTACGTGCGCAAGCTGGATCCCGCCCTGGTGCCCGAGGGCGAGGCGCAGTACCACCGCAGGGTGTGGCTGCACCGGGTGGGCACCGACCCCGCCGAGGACCGGCTGATCTTCGGCGACGGCCGGGACAAGCGGAACTACTACAACGCGGCGGTGTCGCTCGGCGGCCGCTGGCTGACCGTCAGCTCCTCCACCGGAACCGCGCCCCGCAACGACCTGTGGATCGCCGATCTGTGGGAGGACGGGGGCGACGAGACCGAACGGGACGCGCGGCTGGACAGCCCGCGTTTCCGCGCCCTGCAGGAGGGTGAGGACGCCTTCACGCAGGTGCGGTTCGGCCGCCCGGGCACCCCGCACGAGGACCGGGTCTATCTGTGCACCGACCGGGACGCGCCGCAGGGCCGCATATGTGTCACCACGGCAGGCGACCTGTCGTACGAGAACTGGCGCGACCTGATCCCGCAGGACCCCGAGGCCGTCCTGGAGGACTACACGGTCCTCGACGGCCCGCTCATGTCCCGGCCGCTGCTGCTGACCCGGTGGACCCGGCACGCGGTCAGCGAGATCACCGTGCACGACCTGGACAGCGGGCACCTGGAGGACACCGTCCCGATGCCCGGGCTCGGCTCGGCCAGCACCCTGGCCACCCGCCCCGAGGGCGGACACCAGGCGTGGTTCGGCTACACCGACTTCACCACGCCCCGCGGGGTGTACTGCTACGACGGGCGCAGCGGTCAGGTGCGGCGCTGGGCCGCGGCGCCGGGGCTGGTCAACGTCCCGGCGGTCACCACCCGTCAGGTCTGCTACTCCTCGGCCGACGGCACCACCGTGCGGATGTTCGTCATCGCCCCCGCCACCGCCGCGGGCCCGACCAGCGGTCCCGACCGGCCACGGCCCACGGTCCTCAACGGCTACGGAGGGTTCGGCGTCTCCCTCGCCCCCGGCTACTCCGCCCCGATGCTCGCCTGGGTCGAGTCCGGCGGGGTGTACGCGGTCGCCAACATCCGGGGCGGCGGCGAGGAGGGCGAGCGCTGGCACCGCGCCGGCATGCTGGAGAACAAGCAGAACGTGTACGACGACTTCCACGCCGCGGCCGACTGGCTCACCGCCAACGGCTGGACCACACCGGACCGGCTCGGCATCCACGGCGGCTCCAACGGCGGACTGCTGGTCGGCGCGGCCCTCACTCAACACCCCGAGAAATACGGGTCGGTGGTGTGTTCGGCGCCGCTGCTCGACATGGTGCGCTACGAACAGTTCGGGCTCGGCGCCACCTGGGCGCTGGAGTACGGCTCGGCCGCCGACCCCGAGCAGTTCGACTGGCTGCTCTCGTACTCCCCGTACCACCGGGTGACCGAGGGCACCGACTACCCGGCCGTGCTGTTCACCGTCTTCGACGGCGACACGCGCGTCGATCCGCTGCACGCCCGCAAGCTCGCCGCCGCCCTGCAGCACGCGGGCACCGGCCGCAGGCCCGTGCTCTACCGCCGGGAGGCCGGTGTCGGGCACGGCGCGCGGGCGCTGTCGCTCGCGATCGAACTGTGCGCCGACACCCTGGCCTTCCACGCCGCCCACCTCGAACAGCCGTCCAGCGAACCACGGGCCTGACCGGAGGACCGCCCTGATGACCGATTTCCGTTCCTACGCCCCTTTGTGCAGGTACCAGGAGACGCTGGCGTTCTCGCCGGACGGGACCCGGCTCGCCTGTTCCAGCAACTTCTCCGGCCAGTACAACGTGTGGCTGCACCCGCTGGACGGCGGCCGCCCGCGGCAGCTGACCCGCTTCACCGACCACGCGGTGCGTCAGGTGGCCTTCTCCCCCGACGGCACCACGCTCGCGTTCAGCGCGGACCATCACGGCGGCGAACTGCGCCAGTTGTACGTGGTTCCGGTGGCCGGAGGTGAGCCGGTGTCCCTCACCTCCGCGGACGCGGACCACTTCCTGGCCGTCGAACCCTTCTCCCCCGACGGCACACAGCTCGTGTACGCCGCCAACGACCGTGATCCCGCGGCCCAGGACATCGTCGTACGCGATCTCGGCGGCGGCACCCCGCTCCGGTTCACCGCCCGGCAGGGCCAGGTGACCGAGCCCATGGGGTTCTCCCCGGACGGCAAGATGATCCTGGTGCGTGCCGAGCGCACCACCGTGGACACCGACCTCTATCTGCTCGATCCCCAGCAGACCGACGCCCCCTGGCTGTGTCTGACCCCGCACGACAGCCGTCAGTTGCACAACCCCGGTCCGTGGGCGCCGGATTCGAGCGGTCTGTACCGGATCACCGACGCGGGCCGCGATCATCTCGCTCTGGTCTTCCACGACTTGGTGCGGGACACCGCCGAACCGTTCGCGGCCCCGCCGTGGGACGTCGAGGGCGCGGTCGTCTCCGCGGACGGCTCCACCCTCGCCTGGGCCGTCAACGAGGACGGCCGTTCCGTGATCCGGGTGCGCCGGGACGGCGTCGAGCTGCCGGCGCCCGAGGTCCCCGTCGGACAGGTCCGGTGCCTGACGGCCGCGCCGGACGGACGCGCGCTCGCGTTCCTGCTCGACTGCGCCACCCGGCCGACGGAGGTCTGTGTCGTGGACCTCGACCGCGGCGGATTCCGCTACCTGACCGACAACCGCCCCGCGGCCGCGTCCGGCCCGACGCCCCTGGTCGCGCCCGAGGTCATCCGCTATCCCACACACGACGGCCGCGAGGTCCCCGCGTTCCTCTACCGGCCGCACGGCGACGGGCCGTTCCCCGTGGTGCTCTCGGTGCACGGCGGTCCCGAGGAACAGGAACGGCCCGTGTACCGCTACGCCGGCCTCTACCAGTACCTGCTGGCCAACGGCATCGCCGTGCTGGCTCCCAACGTCCGTGGTTCCACCGGCTACGGCACCGGCTACCAGCGGCTCATCCACCGCGACTGGGGCGGCGGCGAACTCGGCGACCTCGAACACGCCGCGCTGTATCTGCGGGCGGTGCCGTGGGTGGACCCCGAGCGCCTGGCCGTGTTCGGTGGCTCCTTCGGCGGATTCGCCGCGCTCAGCTGTCTGGCCCGGCTGCCGCGGTACTGGGCCGCCGGGGTGTCGGTGATGGGCCCGACCGACCTCGTCAGCTTCCTGCGCGAGGTCCCCGCGACCTGGCGGCCGCTGCTCGCCGAGTGGGTCGGGGACCCGGACGCGGACGCGGACATGCTCACCGCCCGCTCCCCGATGACGTACGCCGACCGGATCGAGGCGTCGCTGTTCGTGGTGCAGGGCGCCAAGGACCGGCGGGTCTCGCGGGCCGAGGGCGACCGGCTCGTCGCCCGGCTGCGGGCCCGCGGCACCGACGTCCGCTACGACGTGTACGAGGACGAGGGGCACGGGTTCACCAAGCGCGAGAACGAACTGCAGGCCTGGTCGGACGTCGGCTACTTCCTGGTCGGAAACCTGCGCCGCCGTGGTCCCGGCGCACGCCAGGGGGCCGGGGCGACCTGACCGGACGAAGGACCCGCTCCGTGAGCCCCCGCGCCGAAGCCCGGCGCGGGGGCTCACAGGATTCCCTCGACCCCCAGCAACTGGCCCAGCACACAGCCGTCCAGACCCGGAGCCGTGGTCAGCGCCCGGGTGCACAGCTTCCGGGCGGTCCGTTCCGCGGTGTCGAGCCCGGGCGCGACGAAGAACATGGCGAGCAGGGCTCCGCCGTCCATCGCCTGCGCGTAGACGTGCTCCAGGCCGTCCCCCGGATCCTTCGACACCTCCAGGATCGAGCCGAGCCGCCCGACGGAGGCGGTCGCGCCGGTGCCGATGACCTGAGCAACGATGAGATACACAGCTACGAGCGTGGTCAGAATTCCGGTCGTCCGACAGGCCCGCGCGGTGCCCGCTTGTTGCCATGCCGCAAATGGTCAGCCAGAATCACCCGAGAGCGCTTACTGGAACAGGTGTACTAACGCCCGGTGAACGGGGATGGCTCTTCAGGGGGGAGCGGCCAGTGTGGGAAGCGTTCGGTCTCGACGGCGGTACGGAAGCCGTGTACTTAGCCATGCTGACGCATCCGGGAAGCGGCGTCTACGATCTGGCGTCCGAACTCGACTGCGCCGAGGACGATGTCCGAAACGCGCTCGACCAGCTGGCCCGCCTGTCCCTGCTCCGGCCCTCCTGGGAGGACCCGGAGACGCTCCGGCCGGTCCGGCCCGACATCGCCGTGAACACCCTGCTGGCCCATCAGGAGGCCGATCTGGTCCGCCGCCAGGCCGAGATCGTCGAGAACCGGGCCAAGGCGGCCCTCTTCAGCGCCGACCACGCCCGCAGCATCGCCGCCGAGGCGCACACCGACATCGAGGAGCTCCACGGGATCGACGCGATCCGTGACCGGCTCGAGTTCCTCACCCGCAGGACCACCCGCGAGGTGCTGTCCCTCATGCCCGACGGCGCCCAGACCGCGGCGAACATGGAGGCCAGCCGGGATCTCGACGCCGAACTCCTCGGACGTGGCGTCGCCGTCCTGACCATCTACCTCGACAGTGTGCGCAACGACGGTCCGACCACCGCGTACGCGATGTGGCTGAGCGACCTCGGCGGCGCCGTCCGCACACTGCCCACCCTGCCGATCCGCATGATCGTCTTCGATCGTGAGCTGGCCGTCATCCCCGCCGACCCGGACAACTCCTCGGCCGGCGCCCTCCTGATCCGCGGCCAGGCGACCGTCATGGCGCTGAGCGCCTTCTTCGACCAGCTCTGGTCGGGCGCCCAGCCCCTGGGGACGGTCGCCAGGCGCGACGACCACGGCCTCACCGGCCAGGAGCGCGATCTCCTGCGTCTGCTCGCCCAGGGCGACACCGACACCATCGTGGCCCGCAAGCTCGGTGTCTCCCCGCGCACGGCCCGCCGCATCACCGCCGATCTCATGGAACGCCTCGGCGCCCGGAGCCGCTTCCAGGCCGGCGCCCGGGCCACCGAACGGGGCTGGCTGGCCTAGCGTTTCCCTGGTGGAGCGGGTGGAGCGGGTGGAGCGCCGCCGCGTCGCCCGGGGACGACGCGGCGGGCCGGAGGCGCCGGGCCTGGAGCGGCGGGCCGGAGCGGGTCAGGAGCGGAACTGGTTCCGCGGCACGGGAAGCCCGTAGTGCTCGCGCAGGGTCGTGCCCTCGTACTCCTCCCGGAACAGGCCCTTGCCGCGCAGGATCGGCAGGACGTGCTCGATGAAGGCCGCGAGACCCGAAGGAAGCGCGGGCGCCATGATGTTGAACCCGTCGGCCGCTCCTCCCTCGAACCAGGCGATGACCGTGTCCGCGACCTGCTCGGGCGTGCCGACGAACTCGAAGTGGCCGCGGCCGCCGCCCAGCCGGGAGATGATCTGACGGACCGTGAGCCGCTCCCGTACCGCGAGATCGATGATCAGGTCGGAACGGCTCTGCGAGCCCTCCAGTTTCGGCCTCGCGAGGATGAAGTCCGGCAACGGAGCGTCGAGTTCGAAGGCCGAGGGTTCGGTCTCGAAGACGGCGGCCAGCTGACGCAGTCCGTACTCGGGGATCCGGAGTTCGTCGAACTCCCTGGCCAGTGCCCGGGCTTCGGCCTCGGTCGACCCGATGTACGGGACGATGCCGGGCAGGACGATCACGCCGTCCGGGTCCCGCCCGGCCTTGCCGGTCCGCGCCTTGATGTCGGCGTAGAAGGCGGCGGCGCGCTCGTAGGTGGTGTGGGCGGTGAAGATGGCCTCGGCGTGGCGGGCCGCGAAGCCCCTTCCGTCCTCGGACGAACCGGCCTGGACGAGCAACGGGTAACCCTGCGGCGGCCGTTCGACGTTGAGCGGTCCGGCGACCTTGAAGTAGGTGCCCCGGTGGTCGAGCCGGTGCAGCCGCCCGGGGTCGGCGTAGCGCCCCGCGACCTGGTCGGCCACGACGGCCTCGGACTCCCAGCTGTCCCACAGGCCCTTGGCGACCTTCAGGAACTCGTCGGCGCGGGCGTACCGTTCGGCGTGACCGGGCCGGTCGTCGAGGCCGAAGTTGGCGGCCTCGTCCGCCCCTGCCGAGGTGACGATGTTCCAGCCGGCCCGGCCGCCGCTGACGTGGTCGACGGAGGCCAGCCGGCGGGCGAGGTTGTAGGGCTCGTTGTACGTCGACGAGACGGTCGCGATGAGACCGATCCGGCTGGTCGCCTGGGACAGGGCGGTCAGCAGCGTCAGTGGTTCGAGCTGGCCGGGCGGCCGGAACTCGCCGGTTCCGGTGAGCGCCGGGCCGTCCGCCAGGAACAGGGAGTCGAACTTGGCGCTCTCGGCGAGCCGCGCCAGCTCGATCCAGTGCCGCAGGTCGAAGTCCGCCCGGGGGTTGCTGTGCGGGAGCCGCCAGGCGGCCTCGTGGTGGCCGGCTTCCATGAGGAAGGCGTTGAGGTGGAGCCGGCGCTGCTTCTGGGTCACGGGGTGTCTCCTTCGCGTCTTCGCGTACGTGGTGGGGGCGGGGTCAGTCGAAGGTCAGCCGGGAACTGTCGTAGCCCGCCGGGAGGAGGTTGTCGGTGATGGACGCGAGGTCGACCTTCTTGGTGATCTGGCCCGCTTCGAGGAAGGCGTCCGCGAGCTTCTGCTCCAGGGCGATGTCCGCCTTCTCGACCGGGGTCACGCGGTTCTCGATGGCGGCCAGGGACGCCTTGGCGTCGGCCAGCGGGATGCCCTGTTCCTGCGAGAGTGCCTTCGCGTACTGATCGGGGTGCTTGATCGCCCAGGCGTACTCGCGGGCGAGCCGCTTGAGGACGTCGGTGAGGGCGGCGCGCTTGGTCCTGTCCTTCAGCGACGTGTCGCTCGCGACGTAGTAGCTGCTCGTCTGGTCGATCGGCGGGAGGCCCTTGACCAGGATCCGCGCACCGTTCTTGACCGCGATCGCCGACTGCGGGTTCCAGATCGACCAGGCGTCCACCTTGCCCGTGTTGAACGCGGTCGCGGCGGCGGCCGGGTCGAGGAAGACCAGTTTGGCGTCCTTCGGGCCGAGCCCGGCGCTCTTCAGCGCGTTCAGGGCCAGCCCGTGGGCGGAGCTGCCCTGCGGAACGGCGATCCGCTTGCCCTTGAGGTCGGCCGCCGTCCTGAGCTTCGAGCCCTTCGGGACGATGATGTTCTCCACGGCCTGGTCGGGCGTGAGCGACCGGTTCACGGCGACGATCTTGAACCCGTACTCCTTGGCGGCGCCGGTGATCGGCGGTACGTCACCGACGCTGCCCAGGTCTATGTCCCCCGAAGCCGCGGCCTGCACGAGTGGTGGTCCGTAGGTGAAGCGGGCGAACCTCACCTTGTAGGGCGCGCTGTCGAAGACACCGGTCAGTTTCGCCAGGGCCTGGCTGCCGTCACCGCCGTTGTCCCCGATCGTGAAGGTGTACTTGCTCCACTCGGGGTGCTCGGCGCTGCTCGCGTTGCCGGCGTTGCTCAGCGGCGCCGTGGTGTCCGAGGAGGATCCGCAGGCGACGAGCGAGCCCGCGAGGGCGAGTGGACCGGCGGCGATGACGAGCCTGCTGATGGCGTTGCGCATGGGATTGTCCTGTGCTCTCTGTGCTGGAGGGAGTGTTCGGGGGTCAGTGCTGCCCGGCGAGGCCGAGGTCGTCGAGGAGGCGGGCGCGGAGTTCCTCGCGTGCGAGGCTCGCTTCGCGGTCCGCGGCGGAGAGGTGGACCTCGTGCGAGGTGCCGATGCGGCCGTCGCTCATCACGAGGATGCGGTCCGCCAGGGCGATCGCCTCGTCGATGTCGTGGGTGACGAGCAGCATGGCCGCCTGGTGCCGGGTCCGCAGGGCGCGTACGAGGTCGTGCATGCGCAGCCGTGTGATGGCGTCGAGGGCGGCGAACGGCTCGTCGAGCAGGACGAGTTCGGGCTCCGAGACGAGGGCTCTGGCCAGCGACACGCGCTGGGCCTCACCGCCGGAGAGCTCCTTGGGCCATGCCTTCTCGCGTCCCGGGAGTCCGACCTCGGCGAGTACGTCGCGGGCCCGCTGGTCGGCGTCGGGTCCGTGCAGGCCGAGGGTGACGTTGGGCAGGACCCGCTGCCAGGGCAGCAGCCGGTCGGCCTGGAAGACGACGGCCCGCTTCGCCGGGACCTCGACCCGTCCGCCGTCGGGCCGGTCCAGTCCCGCGAGCAGCCGCAGGAGGGTGCTCTTGCCGCAGCCCGAGGGACCGAGGAGGATCACCAACTCCCCTTCGTCGACGGTGAGATCGAGGTGGTCGAGCACCACCCGGTCACCGAACCGCCGGACGACCCGTTCGGCGACGACGCCGGTCCTGCGGCGGAGGCCGGTCGTGGCTGTGCTGCTCATGACGCCTCAAATCCGGGGCGCCACCGCAGCAGCACCCGCTCGAGAGCCCGGACGAACTGGTCGGCCAGCAGGCCGAGGAGGGAGTAGATGACCAGCCCCACGAAGACCTGGTTGGTCTGGAGGTAGGTCTGTCCCTGGGTGATCAGGAAGCCAAGTCCCTTGTCGGCGTTGACCGTTTCGGCGGCGACGAGACCGAGGACGCTGTAGGCGAGGGAGAAGCGCAGCCCGACCAGGAAGCCGGGGAGGGACCCGGGCACGAGCACGCGCGTCACCAGGCGCCAGGTGCCCGCTCCGGTCGTGCGGGCCATCTCGATCAACCGCTGGTCGACACCGCGGATCGCGGCGAAGAGGTTGAGATACATGGGGACGCCGGCGCCGAAGGAGATCAGCAGCACCTTCGTCAGTTCGTCGATGCCGAACCACACGATCATCAGCGGCAGCACCGCCAGGAGGGGGATCGTGTTGAGCACCTGGACGAGGCCGTTGAACAGGTATTCGCCGCTGCGCAGGAGCCCGCCGAGCACTCCGGCGACGATGCCCGCCGTCAGACCGATCGCGAGACCGATACCGGCCCGCTGCAACGAGATGGCCAGGTCGGGCCCGAGCACTCCCTGCCGCCACAGGTCGACGGCGGACTTCACGATCGAGGTCGGCGCCGGGGCGTAGGTCCTGGTCAGGATCCCGGCCCGGGCGAGCAGTTCCCAGGCGAGGAGGATCACGACGGGGGTGGTGTAGATGCCGAGCGGCCAGCGCAGGCGCTCGCGGAGTGCGCCGAGCGCAGTGGGACGGCGGGCGTCGCGCGGCAGGAACACTTCGCGTTCACGCTCGCCCACCGCATCGGCCGACGGGCCGGCGCGGCCGGTGGGTTCATGGAGGGACAGGGTCATGGGGAGGTCCTTCTCGGGAAGGCGGGGATACCACCGTGTGCTGAGGAACGGAGCGACGGCGAAGCACCGGCCACGGGCCGGCCGACCAGGTCCATGACCGGCACGAGGCCGGGACAGGAACCGGGGCGGGACGGCAACCGGGCCGGGACAGGAACCGAGGTGGAACAGGAACCAGGGCGGGACGGACAAGGGTCCGGACGGACAGGGCCCGGACATGCGTCGCGGTCACGCCGAAGGCGTACGCGGCCGACCGCCGCTCCAGGCGCGGCGGTCTCCGACCGCGCCGGGCGTACGGGAGTGAGCGGTGAGGTCGCGAACGCGCCGGTTCGAGAGGCGGGCGTGGTTGTTCCCGTGGAACAGCCTTGCTGCAGAGGTTGCTTGACACCACGTCAGCGACGACGGGGCACAGCGGGTGCGCGGTGGCTGCCGGGAACGACTACCGGGTCAGCGACAACAAAACGCACTGGCGACATGCGCCAGATCGATGTGGCGCCGCCGGGTCAGGTCCACGCGCGGGTTCATGGGACGGGAGTTCAGCAGACGGTCCCGGCGGCGGTCAAGGAATTCGGACCACGGTCTTGCATCGCGGACAGGTGAGCTTCTCCGTCTGCCGGGAGCGCCCGACGAAACACGCCGGTCCGGCTGGTTCGTGACGCCGCCATGTGGTTATCTGGGGTCATGACCGTGCTCGTGACCCGCCGCCACGTCGATTACGTGCGTGTCACCACCACCGGTTGTCCCGCCGCGAGCTGACACCACGCTCGGGCCTCTGACCAGCGGTTGCTTCACCGCTTCGCGCTGAGAACCCCTTCACCGCGCCCGTCTCGGCACGCCCTTTCCCACCACCGCGTTCACCTCGCCGCGTTCACCTCGCCGCGCCGAGCACCGCCGCCACCGTACGGGCGGTGGTTCGCGTCGCCGTGCTTCCCGCGCCCTCCCTTCGCCACCCTCCTTACAAGGAGCGCCACCATGAGCCAGCCCATCGACTCCGTCACCGCCGGCCACACCCCGGAAGAGACACCCCCGGGACCTGACACCTCGGCATGGTCCTTCGAGACCAGGCAGATCCACGCCGGGGCGGCGCCCGATCCGACCACCGGCGCCCGGGCGACGCCGATCTACCAGACGACGTCGTTCGTGTTCCGCGACACCCGGCACGCGGCCGACCTGTTCTCGCTGGCCGAGCCCGGCAACATCTACACGCGCATCCACAACCCCACCCAGGATGTCTTCGAGCAGCGGATCGCCGCACTGGAGGGCGGAGTCGCGGCCGTCGCGCTCGCCTCCGGGCAGGCGGCGGAGACCCTGGCCATCCTGACGCTCGCGCGGTCGGGCGACCATGTCGTCTCCAGCACGTCGCTGTACGGCGGCACGTACAACCTGTTCCGGCACACGCTCCCCAGGCTGGGCATCGAGGTCTCCTTCGTCGACGACCCCGACGACGCCGAGGCCTGGCGCGCGGCGATCCGGCCGAACACCAAGGCGCTGTTCGCGGAGACGCTGGGCAATCCGCGCGGCAACGTGCTCGACGTGCGGGCGGTCGCGGACGTCGCGCACGCCGAGGGGGTGCCGCTGATCGTGGACAACACCGTCCCGACTCCCTATCTGCTGCGGCCCCTTGAGCACGGCGCGGACATCGTGGTGCACTCGGCGACCAAGTTCCTCGGCGGGCACGGCACCACCATCGCGGGCGTGGTCGTCGACGGCGGCACCTTCGACTTCGGGGCACACCCCGACCGGTTCCCGGACTTCACCGAGCCGGACCCGAGCTATCACGGGCTGCGGTACTGGCCGGCCCTCGGCCCGGGCGCCTTCGCCGTCAAGCTCCGGGTCCAGCTGCTGCGCGACCTCGGCCCTGCACTCTCCCCGCACTCCAGCTTCCTGCTGCTCCAGGGCGTGGAGACGCTGAGCCTGCGCATCGAGCGGCACTCGGCGAACGCCCTCGCGCTCGCCGAATGGCTGGAGCGGCGGGACGAGGTCGCCGCCGTCCACTATCCGGGTCTCCCGTCCAGCGACTGGTACGAGGCGGGCCGGAAGTACCTGCCGCGCGGCGCCGGTGCCGTGGTCTCCTTCGAGCTGCGGGACGGCGTGGAGGCGGGCAAGCGGTTCGTCGACGCGGTCGAGCTGTTCAGCCATCTCGCCAACATCGGCGACGTACGCAGCCTGATCATCCATCCGGCGTCCACCACCCACAGCCAGCTCGACGACGAACAGCTCGCGGCGACGGGCACCTCCCCCGGCCTGGTGCGTCTGTCGGTGGGCATCGAGAACCTCGCCGACCTCAAGGCGGACCTGGAGGCGGGCTTCCGGGCCGCCAAGGGCGCCTCCTGAACACCGTGTTGACGACCCATCAGGAGCCCCTTCCGCCGGCCACGGGTGCCTGGCGGGAGGGGGATCCCGCGGGGCGTCGCCGGTGGTACCGCCACGAAGAACCGCTCTCGCTGGAGGCGGGAGGCCAACTGCCCGGTGCACGGCTCGCGTTCGAGACCTGGGGACGGCTCGCGCCGGACGCGTCCAACGCGGTCCTCGTCCTGCACGCCCTCACCGGCGACAGCCATGTCGCCGGGCCCGCCGGGGCCGGTCACCCGACCCCCGGCTGGTGGGACGGGCTGGTCGGACCGGGACGCGCCCTGGACCCGGACCGCTGGTTCGTGGTGGCGCCGAACGTCCTGGGCGGCTGCCAGGGCAGTACCGGTCCCTCGTCGCCCGGACCCGACGGGCGCCGCTGGGGCGGTGGCTTCCCCTTCCTGACACAGCGCGACCAGGTGACGGCCGAGGCCGGTCTCGCCGACGCTCTCGGCATCGGACGGTGGGCGCTGGTGGTCGGCGGTTCGATGGGCGGGATGCGGGCGCTGGAGTGGGCCGTGTCGTATCCGGAGCGGACCGGTGCGCTCCTGCTGCTCGCCACGACCGCTTCGGCGAGCGCCGAGCAGATCGCCTGGGCCGACATCCAGCTGCACGCCATCCGCTCCGACCCGAACTGGCTCGGAGGCAACTACCACGACACCGGCCGCGGTCCCCTGACCGGACTCGGTCTGGCCCGGCGGATCGCCCAGGTCACCTACCGCAGCGAGCCGGAACTCGACACCCGGTTCGGCCGTACGCCGCAGGGCTCGGAGGATCCCTGGAACGGCGGCCGGTACCAGGTCGCGTCCTACCTGGGCCATCACGCCGACAAGCTGGTGCGCCGCTTCGACGCGGGCAGCTACGTCGTGCTGTCCGAGGCGATGAACAGCCATGACGTCGGCCGGGGGCGCGGAGGTGTGCGCGCCGCGCTGCGCCGGGTGACCGCTCCCACCCTCGTCGCCGGGGTCGGCTCCGACCGCCTCTACCCGCCGGCCCAGCAGGCGGAACTGGCGGCGGGCATCCCGGCCGCCGACGGTCTCCGGCTGATCGAGTCGCCGTACGGCCACGACGGATTCCTCATCGAGGTGGAGCAGGTCGCGGCCCTGGTGGGCGAACTCCTCCCCCCGGGCCGCGCCTCCCCGCTCCCGGGGCCGGAAACCGGTCCACCAGGGACCTTCGGCCTATGACCCTGCCCCGCGACCGTCCGAGACTGGGAACAGGAGTGAGCGCTGGCGAACCGCTGCCGGACGGTGGCGGGACCCACCGGTCACGGGACCGTGCGCGGCGCTCCCGCGGACGAAGCGTCCGCCCGGCGGGGGCCACCGGTCCTGACACCGGGCCGTGGGCCGAGGAGCCGCACGAAGGGAAGCCACCGTGAACACCGAACCCCTCGACACCGACACGATCACGGAGCTCGTGACGGACGCCGTCGCCGCACCCTCGCTGCACAACGCCCAGCCCTGGGTGTTCCGCTGCGTGCGGGAGACCGGTGTCGTCCGGCTGTACGCCGACCCGGAGCGCGCGCTTCCGCACACGGATCCGGAGAACCGGGGTCTGCACATGGGCTGCGGCGCGGCACTGTTCAATCTGCGGGTGTCCGCCGCGGCGGCCGGGCTGACCCCGGAGGTGCTGCTGCTCCCCGATCCCGCCTCCCCGGATCTCCTCGCCGAGGTGCGGCTGTCCGGAACCGGGCCGCCCGGTGACACGCTCGCGGGGCTGGCCCCCTCGATCCGGCGTCGGCACTCCAGCCGCCTCCCCTTCCGCGACCAGGAGCTCCCCGTCGCCACGAGAGAACAGCTGTCCGAGGCCGCCCGACTCGAAGGGGCGGAACTCTTCTTCCCCGACGCCTGGCACGTACGGGCGATCCTCGATCTGATCCGGGACGCCGAGGACTCGGAAGCGGTCGATCCGGGGGTACGCGCGGAGACGGTGCGCTGGACCCGTACGGAGCCGTCGGCCGTCGGCGCGGCGGCGGACGGCATCCCCGCCGAGGCCTTCGGACCGCGGCAGCGCGGCACTTCCGCCCCGATACGCGATTTCGCCGTCGGCCGTCCGATGCCGGGCCGCGACAGGACGGCCTTCGAGAAGAACCCGAACATCGCCCTGCTCGGGACGGCCCGCGACGAGCCCGTGGACTGGCTGCGCGCGGGCCAGGCCCTGGAACGGGTCCTCCTGCAGGCGACCACGGACGGCCTGGTCGCCTCCATCACCTCCCAGCCGCTGGAGTGGCAGGACATCCGGTGGGCCGTCCGCGACCCGGTCTCCGCCATGGCGCACGTCCAGATGGTGATCCGCATCGGCCACGGCCCCGAGGGCGCGGCGAGCCCCCGGCGACCGGTGACGGACGTGCTCGGCTTCCTCTGACACGGTCACGCGCGGACCGGCACCGTCACGCCCCGACGCGGTCGGCCGGTCGGCGTCACCGGCCTCGGTGCGCGAAAGGGCTGAAAGCCGGGATCCAGGGCTGAACGGCCCATGCCGCCCGCCCCTCGCCAAGGGCACCGTGGGAGGTGACACCCCCTCCCGCGCATGAGCGGACGAGAGAGAAGGCGGTGGACCTCATGACACTCCCCCTCGTCGTGGGCGTCGACGGATCGGACGGCAGCCTCCTGGCCATCGACTGGGCGGTGGATCTGGCCACACGTAGGGGGCTTCCCCTGCGGCTGGTCCACGCGTCCCTGTGGGAGCGCTACGAGGGATCGTTGCCGACGCTGACCCGCGAACGCTCCTCCGAACAGGTGCTGGCGGAGCACATCGTCGCCTCGGCGGCGGAACGGGCCCGCCGGATCGACCCCGGTCTGGACGTCTCCACGGCGACGGCGGCCGCCGAGGCCGTCTCCGCTCTCCTGGACGAAGCCCACGGCGCCACCGCCCTGATCACCGGTTCGCGCGGCAGGGGAGAACTGAAGGGCACGCTGCTCGGCTCCGTGAGCCTGGCCGTCGCCGCGCGCGCGGACTGCCCGGTCATCGTGGTCAGGGGCGACAGGACGGCCCTGGCCGGATCGCACGAGCGCGTCCTGCTCGGTGCCGGTGACCCCGACACCTGCCGGGACGCGGTCGCGTTCGCGTTCCGGGAGGCCGAGGCCCGCGGCTGTGAGCTGGATGTGGTCCGGACCTGGCGATGCCCGGCGCGGAAAGGGACGGACGACGCACCGGCCGACGATCCGGAACATCAGCACGAGAAGGAGGCCGCCGCGCTCATCGAGGACCTCGTCCTCGACGCGTCCGCCGCCCACCCGGACGTGAGGCTGCGCCGCACGACGGTCGAGGGCGCCGCGCGCAAGGTCCTGGTCGATCGCTCGGCCGCCGCCGACCTCGTGGTCCTCGGAGCGCGTCGCAGGTCCGGCCGCTTCGGGTTCCAGCTCGGCCGCGTGAGCCACACCCTGCTGCATCACGCCGCGTGCCCGGTGGCGGTCGTACCGAACGTCGCCCCGAAAGCGGCCTGATCGCCCGACGCGGCGCCACCAGGTCCCCGACGGGACAGAGGGCCGGACGACGGATCCGTCCCGTCGGTCCCGGCCCACGGGAGGCGGTTCGCCCATGAACACTCGGACCACCGGCGCGGACGAGGAGACGCGGGTGCTGGTCGTGGAGGACGACCGGGGCATCGCGGAGTCGCTGGCGCGCGGACTGCGGCAGGCCGGCTACGCCGTCGAGGACGTACGCACCGGTGGAGCCGCGCTGGCGGCCGCCACCCCCGACGTCGTCCTGCTGGATCTCGGACTGCCGGACATCGACGGCGTCGAGGTGTGCCGCAGACTGCGTGCCCGGTCGGACGCCGCGATCATCGCGGTCACCGCGCGCGGCGAGGAGGCGGACCGGGTGGTGGCCCTCGACCAGGGGGCGGACGACTATCTGGTGAAACCGTTCGGGCTGGCCGAACTGCTCGCGAGAATCCGGGCGGTCCTGCGCCGACGCCGCCCGGCCGGGCCGGAGACCGTCCGGCACGGGCCGCTGGAACTGGACCTGCGTACCCGGCAGGTGTCGGTCGACGGACGTGGGGTGGCGCTGACTCCCAAGGAGTTCGGCATTCTGGAGTGCCTCGCCGCCGATCCGGGCCGCGTGGTCAGCCGGCGGCAGATCCTGGAGCGGGCCTGGGACGCCCACTGGTACGGACCCACGAAGGTCCTGGACGTCCACGTCGCCGCGCTGCGGCGCAAGCTCGGAGCGCCGGGACTGATCGAGACCGTCTACGGGCACGGCTTCCGGCTCGGGACGGTCACGGCCGCCGGGGAGCGACCGTGACCCGCAGGATCGCCTGGACGCTCGTGGTCCTGACCTCCCTGCTGCTGGCGCTGGCGGTGATACCGCTGGCGGCGTCACTGACGGCTCGTGAGCGTGTCTCCTACGGCGACAACCAGCGTGGCGCCACCCGGGTCGTCGCCGCGGTGGCCGAGGAACATCTCTCCGACGGCAGACCGGCCACCACCCTGCACCAGGAACTCGCCGCCACGGCCCGAAGGGGCGACTGCGCCGCCGTGTACGACGCCTCCGCGCACCTGGTGGCCAGTACTCCCTGCCGGGCGGCTACGGGGAAGGCAGCGGAGGCACTGGCGGAGGACGTGCTGCGCGGCCGCGAGCCGGAACCCCCGGAGAACGAGGGCCGGCTGCTGACGGCGGAGCCGGCCGGGGACGTGCGCGGGCCCGCCGGCGCCGTGGTCCTGGCCCGTTCCGCCGCTCCGCTCGATGCCCGTGTCGCGGCGATCTGGGGCTGGTCCGCCGTGATCGGGACGGTGGGACTCGCGGCGTCCGTGCTGCTGTCCGTGCGCCTCGCCCGCTGGGTGAGCCGCCCGCTGTCGGCACTGGACGCCTCCACCCGGCGGCTGGGCGAGGGCACCCTCGACGAGCGGGCCGAGGTCGCCTCGGGTCCCCCCGAAGTACGCCGTCTCGCGGCCACGTTCAACACCATGGCGGCCCGCACGGAAGCCCTGGTCCACGGCCACAGGGCCGTGGTCGCGGACGTGTCCCATCAACTGCGCACCCCACTGGCCGCGCTGCGCCTGCGCCTCGATGTCCTGGCCGCCGGCGCGGACGACGCGACCGCCACGGAACTGGCCGCCGCCCAGGAGGAGATCGCCCGGCTGTCCCGGCTGGTGGACGGACTGCTGGCGGTCGCGCGCGCCGAGCAGGCCACACCGAGCGCGACCGCGGTCCGGGCCGACGAGGTGGTCGCCGACCGGGTGGCGGCCTGGACCCCCGTGGCCGAGGAGCGCGGCGTACGGCTGACCGCCGAGCCCGGCGGCGGGGCGCTGACCGTCGCGTCGGGGGCAGGTCATCTGGAACAGATCCTCGACAACCTGATCGCCAACGCCGTGGACGCCGTGCCACCCGGCGGGCACATCGTCCTGGGGCACCGTGCGGCCGGTACCACCGCGACCCTGTACGTGCGGGACGACGGTCCCGGGATGACGGCCGAGGCGAAGGCGGCCGCCTTCCGGCGCTTCGGCAGCCGCAAGGCCGGCGGCACCGGCCTGGGCCTCGCCATCGTCCACCGGCTGGTCACCGTCAACGGCGGCGGCGCCCGGCTGGAGGACACTCCCGGCGGCGGCCTGACCGTCGCACTGGACCTGCCGCTGTGGCCGGAGCCCGGACGCGAGCGGGGCGGCGGACCGAGATCTTTACCGGTTCCGAAGAAGTCCTGAGCGCGTTCCCGGGAACCGCGGGCACAGCCTGGAGATGCGCACAGCCGATCCGGCCGCCGAACCTCCGGGAGCCCCGCCATGGCATCCTCACCCGACGCCTTCCGGCCGACACCCTCGTCGGCACCTTCCCCGCTCGCCCGCGATCGCGGGCTGCGCCGCAGCCGCCGTACCACCCGGTGGGCGGCCGCCACCGCGGTGGCCGGCGCGGCGGCCCTGGGCGGTCTCTACACCCACCTGCTGCCAGGCGGTCCGGCAGCACCGCCGCCCGCCGCGGCCCCGTCCGCCGGGAACGTGACGCCGGCCCCCACCTCGTCCGCCACCACCGCCGGTGAGCACGACGAGGGGAACGACGACGAGGGCGCGGCCCCCGCCGCGCCCTCGGCACCGCAGCCCCCGGCCCGGCCGCCCACGCCCTCCGCCCAGCAGCCGCACACGACGACGGGGGCGTCATGACCACGCGCACGACCGCACCCCCGCCCGCACGGATCGCCTTTCCCGCCCTGGGCACCACCGCCGAACTCCTCGTCACCGACCCGGACGCGCTGCCGGTGGCGGAGGCCGTGCTGCGCGACGAGCTCCGAGCCGTCGACCTTGCGTGCAGCCGCTTCCGCCCGGACTCGGAACTCACCCGCGTCAATGTGGGCGCGGGCGCCCCGACGACCGTCAGCGAGCGTTTCGCCGAAGCGCTCCGGGCCGCCCTGCAAGCCGCCCGGATCACCGGCGGCGCAGTGGACCCGACCGTGGGCCGCGCGGTGATCGCGCTCGGCTACGACCGCACCCTCGCCTCCGTGCGCCCCGACGACACCCGCTCCGTACCCGTGGGCCGGCCCGCGCCCGGCTGGCGACGGGTCGGGTGGGACCCTCGCACCCGGCGGCTGTGCCTGCCGCCGCACACCGGTCTCGACCTGGGCGCGACGGCCAAGGCGCTCGCCTCCGACCGTGCCGCGAGGCTCGCCGCCGCGGCCGGCGGCTGCGGCGTCCTGGTCAACCTCGGCGGCGACCTGGCCACGGCCGGACCCGCGCCGCGGGGCGGTTGGCACATCGCCCTCGCCGACGACCACGCCGAGTCCGCGACGGAGCGGTGCCCCGCCGTGACGGTCGGCGGAGGGGCGTTGGCGACCTCGGGTGTCCGGGTGCGCAGCTGGCGGCGTGGCGGACGCGTCCTCCATCACATCGTCGACCCGGCCACCGGGGAGCCGGCCGCGGTCGTGTGGCGCACGGTCACCGTCGCGGCGGCCACCTGCGTGGACGCCAACACGGCCAGTACGGCCGCGGTCGTGCTCGGCGAGCGGGCGCTGCCCTGGCTGCGCACGACCGGCCTTCCCGCCCGTCTGGTCGGTCCCGACGGCACGGTCGTACGCGTCGGCGGCTGGCCGCCCGACCTCCCGGCGCCCGGCTCGGGAGGTCCGCGATGACGGTCCTCGCCCTGACCGGCAGCCCCCTGTGGTACGCGGGCCGTGCCGGCGGAACGATGTCGCTGGTCCTGCTCACCGCGACCGTGGTGCTCGGCATCGCCTCCGGCGGGCGGTCCGCGCCCCGCCGGATCGGCCGTTTCGAGCTCGGGCTGCTGCACCGCGATCTGTCCCTGCTCACCCTGGTGTTCCTCGTCGTGCACGTGGTGACGATGGTCCTCGATCCGTTCGTGCACCTGGGGTGGGCGGTCACCGTGGTCCCGTTCGGGGCCTCGTACCGGCCGCTGTGGCTCGGGCTGGGCACGATCGCCTTCGACCTGCTCCTCGCGGTGCTCGTCACGAGCGCGGTACGGGTCCGGCTCGGGGTGCGCCGCTGGAAGGCGGTGCACCATCTCGCCTACGCCGCCTGGCCGTTCGCGCTCTTCCACGGCGTCGCGACCGGCACAGACACCCGCGGACCGGTCCAGCTGTGGATCTACGCCGTGTGCCTGGCGGCGGTGGTCTCGGCCGTGTGGTGGCGTCTGGCGAAGGCCGGTCCGGGACGGGTGCCCGGACGCCTGGTGGGTGCGGCCGCCGCGACGGCGGTGCCGGTGGCGCTGACGGCGTTCCTGGCGGCCGGGCCGCTCCAGCCGGGCTGGGCCCATCGCGCCGCCGCGGCCGCCCTCCTGTCCGGGGGCGGACGGTGAACCCCTCGGCCACGCCGGCCTCCGGAGCCGCGACGGTGTCCGCTGTCCCGGCGGACTTCGCGGTCCCGACGGGCTGCGCGGTACCTGAGGTCTCCGCGGCCTCGGCGGGCTTCGCGGCCCCGGCCGTTTCCGCGGCCGCCCGCCGTGTGCCCGGGCCGGACGACCCCGCCGCACGTCTGTTGGCGGGTTGGTACGCCACCGGCCGGCCCGCCGGCCTGACGGATCACCTGCGACGCCACGGACCGCCCCCCGTCGCCACGGTTGCAGGCGGACGTACGACGCCGCCGCTGGTGGAGGCCGTCGAGGCGGCCGGGCTCACCGGACGCGGCGGAGCCGGTTTCCCCACCGCCCGGAAACTGCGGGCCGTCGCCGCGGGCCGCCGCCGGCCCGTACTCGTCGTCAACGCCATGGAGAGCGAACCGGGAAGCCGCAAGGACCGGTTCCTCCTCGCGGTCGCACCCCATCTGGTGCTCGACGGTGCCGTCCTCGCCGCCGCCGCGGTCGGAGCGGACACGATCCATGTGTGTCTGCCCCGCACCCGCCCCGTCCAGCAGCGGGAACTCGAAGCGGCCGTGGAGGAACGACGACGTGCCCGCCCGGACCCTGTCCGGATACGTCTGCACGCCCTGCCCCACGGCTACGTCTCCAGCGAGTCGACCTCGCTCGTCCGCTGGCTGAACGGGGGTCCGGCCCTGCCGACGGGGAACCCGCCGCGCAGCCACGAGCGCGGTGTGGCCCGCCGCCCCACCCTCGTCCAGAACGCCGAGACGCTCGCCCATCTCGCCCTCGTCGCCCGCTACGGACCCGAGTGGTTCCGGCGCACCGGCACCCCGGAGGAACCCGGCACCACACTCCTGACCGTCTCCGGCGCGGTGACCGCCCCCGGTGTCCTGGAAGCCGCGCTCGGTACCCCGATCGCCACCGTCCTCGACCGTGCGGGAGGCCCGGCCGAGCCCCTCCGGGCGGTCCTGCTCGGCGGCTTCGGTGGAACCTGGCTCCGGGCCGAGCACCTCCGGACCCCTCTGGCGCGCCGCGAACTGGCTCCGCTGGGGGCCGCGCCGGGCGCCGGTGTCCTCATCGCCCTCCCCCGCCCGGCCTGCGGGCTCCGTGAGACGGCCCGTGTGCTCGGCTATCTCGCCGCCCAGAGCGCCCGCCAGTGCGGCCCCTGCCGGTACGGACTGCCCGCCGTGGCAGAGGACTTCGCCGCGCTGGCCGACGGCCGGGCCGACGAGGAACTGCTGTCCCGCCTGCGCCATCGGACGGGTCTGCTCTCCGGGCGCGGGGCCTGCGGCCACCCGGACGGGGCCGCCCGGCTGGCCGCCTCCGCGCTGCTCGCCTTCGCCGACGACGTCGACCGCCATCTGACGCAGGGCACCTGCCCCGCGGCGTACGAGCCGCCGCGGATCCCCGTACCGCCCGCCACACCCCCGGAGACATGGCGATGACCCCTGACCGGACCCTGCGCGTCGACCGCGTGGCCTGTACCGGCCGGGGACTGTGCGCCGAACTGCTCCCCGAGCTGATCGGCCTCGACGAGTGGGGTTACCCCGTTCTCGACGAGAGCACCGTCCCCGACCGGCTGCGCGGCCACGCCCGGCGGGCCGTCGCCGCCTGCCCGCGCCTGGCCCTGCACATGGACGGCGGATAGGGTCCCGCCGCCGGTCGCGCGGGCCGTGGGTCAGCCCTGGTCGCCTCCGTGCGAGGCCGTCTTGGAGAAGCCGTCGTGCCAGGCCGCCTTCGCCCCCGAGTCACCGATGCGGTAGACGTCCACGACGGCACCGGCCGCCACCACCAGCGACAGCACCGCGGCCGCGACCCGCACCAGCGTGGCGGGGCGGCGGGCACCGTCCGAGGCGCCGGACGCGGCGCGGCCGAGCGCCCACCAGATGGCGAGTGCCAGGACGAACAGGCCCCCGGCCCAGGGAAGAAGGCCGTCACCGAGCTCGGCGTGACGGCGCACCAGCGCGTCGCTCTCGACGTGCCGCTCCAGCCATTCACCCGCGTTCGTGGCGAGCGGCACGCTCGCCAGGGTGACGAAGGCGAACACCGGCAGCACGATGCCCAGGCGCTGGGCGGCCTTGGGCCATATCGCGCAGACGACGAGAGCCAGCGCGGTCAGCGGTACGAGAACGATGACGAAATGCACCAGCAGTACGTGCGCGGGCAGGCCGTTGACCAGGCTCATCGACAACTCCTTCAAAACGGTGGGACCTCACGGTCTTGATCAGCCGCGCCAGCCTGGCACAGGAATTTCTCAGCTTCTTCTGAGTACCGGACCGTCGGTTTCGGCCTGATTTTGGGGCCGTCCGGCCCATGTCGGCGCCTTCCGTCCGGGCGGAGAGTGGAGAGAGGAGCAGGGCGAATAGAGGTGTTCTCACATGACCGAGACTCAGTTCACCGTCAGTGACGTGATGACCCAGACGGTCGTGGCCGTCGGACGGGACGCCCCGTTCAAGGAGATCGTGCGGACGCTGGAGCAGTGGAAGGTCAGCGCCATGCCCGTACTGGAGGGCGAGGGGCGTGTCATCGGCGTCGTCTCGGAGGCCGACCTGCTGCCCAAGGAGGAGTTCCGTTACGAGGAGCGGAACCTTTCCCAGCAGGCGCTGCGTCTGACGGACACCGCCAAGGCCGGGGCGACCAGGGCGGCGGAACTCATGAGCACGCCCGCCGTCACGGTCCACCCGGACGCCACCCTCGCGCAGGCGGCCCGGATCATGGCCGTCCGGCACGTCAAGCGGCTGCCCGTGGTCGACGACATCGGCATGCTCCAGGGCATCGTCAGCCGCGCCGATCTGCTCAAGGTGTTCCTGCGGCCCGACGACGAGATCGCGGAGGAGGTCCGCCGTACGGTGGTCTCCCCCCTCTTCCCGGGCTTCGGCCACGCCATCCACGTGAACGTGCACGACGGGGTCGTCACCCTGCGCGGTCACATCCGTGACACCTCCCTCGTCTCGGTCGCGGTACGTCTGGTGCGCGCCGTCGAGGGCGTCGTGGACGTCGAACCGCGGCTCACCGGTGGGCCGGAGGACGCCGGTGAACCGGGGCCGCACGGCTCCTGAACCGCCGGCCGCGCCGCACGACGCGCCCTCCGGCGGACTCTCCGGCCCCTGCGGGCTCTCGGGTGCCGCTCACACCACCGGAAGGCCGGGGCGGACGAGTGTCCCCGAGGTGCCGTGGACGATCTCGTACGCCGCGTCCAGGGCGCCGATCGCGGCCAGTCCCCCGGTGCGTTCCACGAAGCGGGCCGCCGCCTCGGCCTTGGGTCCCATGGAGCCCGCGGGGAAGCGGCCCCGCCGCAGTTCGGCGGGCGTGGCGCCGAGGACCGGCCGCTGGCCGGGGGTTCCGTAGTCGGTGTAGACGCAGGGCACGTCGGTGAGGATGAGGAGGAAATCGGCCTTCACCTGTTCGGCGAGCAGGGCCGCCGTGAGGTCCTTGTCGACGACGGCCTCCACTCCCGTGAGCGCTCCGGTGTCCGCGTCGGCGACGACGGGCACGCCTCCGCCGCCCGCGCAGATGACGAGCGTGCCGCCGGCGAGCAGGTCGTGGACGGTGTCCGTCTCCAGGATCCGTTCGGGCTCCGGGGAGGGGACGACACGGCGCCAGCCGGTGGTGTCGGCGGCGATGTGCCAGCCGCGCGCACGCGCGAGCGCCGACGCGATGTCGTAGGGGTACACCTGGCCGACGAACTTCGTGGGGTGCCCGAAGGCCGGGTCGTCGGACCGGACGAGGGTGTGGGTGATCAGGGCGGCGGTCCGGTGTCCGGGCAGTGCGTCGTGGAGGCTGCGGGCCAGCAGCGTGCCGATCAAGCCCTGGGTCTGTGCCCCGAGCAGGTCGAGGGGGTAGGGGGCGCTCAGGGCCGGATCGGCGGCGCTCTCCACGGCGAGCAGGCCGATCTGCGGACCGTTGCCGTGCGTGATGACGATCTCGTGGTCATGGGCGAGGGCGGCGATCGCGCCGGTGACCCGGTCGATGTTCGCCTTCTGGACGACGGCGTCGGGTCGTTCGCCGCGGTGCAGCAGGGCGTTGCCGCCCAGAGCGATGACGATGCGCATGACTCGGTCCTCCAAGGGGGCGAGCGGGATGGTCGTGACGGCGGGCGGGCTGTCGTGAAGGCGGGTGGCTCTCCGACTGGCAGCCCAAAGCGACGCGGAGAAACGGGGCCGGGTGGGGCGGAGGACCGTCGGATCGGCCGGTCCTGGCACGATTCTTCGCGCTGCCGGCACCCATGGGCAGAGGCCGAGCCTCCCCGCGCGGGCCCATTGGTCCCGGCCTTCGCGTCCGCACGGCCCACCGGCCACGCGTACGAGCGGCCCGGCTCCCGCGCGAGGGGCCGACCGGCCCGATGGAGGGGCCCGGCAGCACCTGCGTCCTCGCCCGCGCCGGTCGCATGCTGGAGATGTGCCCCCGCTCGCAACCCGACCGAGGAGACCGGCGTCATGGCCCGTTTCGTGTACGACTTCGCAGAAGGCAGCCGCGATCTGGCCGAGCTGCTCGGTGGCAAGGGTGCCAACCTGGCCGAGATGACCCGGCTGGGACTGCCCGTCCCGCCCGGCTTCACCGTGACCACGGACGCCTGCCGGGCCTTCCTCGCCACCGGCTCAGAACCGGACGGTCTGATGAGCGAGATCTCCGGGCGTCTCACGGTCCTGGAGGAGGCGGCGGGACGGCGGCTCGGTCAGCCGGACGATCCGCTGCTGCTGTCCGTGCGCTCGGGCGCGCGGTTCTCGATGCCCGGCATGATGGAGACGATCCTCGACGTCGGCCTCAACGACGAGTCCGTCGTCGGGCTGGCGAAGGTCTCCGGGAACGAGCGCTTCGCCTGGGATTCCTACCGCCGTCTCATCCAGATGTACGGCAGTACGGTCATGGGCGTCGACGGTTCCCTGTTCGAAGGCGTCCTGGACGACCTGAAGCGGGCCAGGGGCGCGGCGACCGACCTGGATCTGACGGCGGCGGACCTGGCGGGGCTCGTCGAGTCGTACCGGGACCTGGTCCACCGGGAGACGGGCGCGTACTTCCCGCAGTCCCCGGCGGAACAGCTGCGGCAGGCGGTGCTGGCCGTCTTCGCGTCCTGGAACGGCGAGCGTGCCCGCATCTACCGCCGCCGTGAGCGCATCCCCGACGACCTGGGCACCGCGGTCACCGTGCAGACCATGGTCTTCGGCAATCTCGGCGCCGACTCCGGCAGCGGTGTCGCCTTCACGAGGGACCCCGCGACGGGGCGGCCGGGGCTCTACGGCGACTACCTGGCGAACGCGCAGGGCGAGGACGTCGTCGCGGGCATCCGCAACACCGTCCCGGTGACGGCGCTGGCGGAGCTGGACCCGGTGTCGTACGAGCAGCTCCGTTCCCATCTGACCACGCTGGAACGGCACTACCGGGATCTGTGCGACATCGAGTTCACGATCGAGCGCGGCCGGTTGTGGATGCTCCAGACCCGGGTCGGCAAGCGCACCGCCGAGGCCGCGTTCGCCATCGCCGCCGAACTGGCCGACGAGGGCCTGATCACCCGGGACGAGGGTCTGGCCCGGGTCGGCGGGGAAGGGCTCGCGCGGCTGATGTTCCCCCGGTTCGACACCTCGGCCGTGGGCGAGCCCCTCGCGCACGGTCTGCCGGCCTCTCCCGGCGCTGCCGTGGGCGCCGCGGTGTTCGACTCGGTCGAGGCCGTCCGCCGGGCCGCGGCGGGCGAGAAGGTCGTCCTGGTGCGTCAGGAGACCACCCCGGACGATCTGCCCGGCATGATCGCCGCGCAGGCGGTGCTGACCAGCCGCGGCGGCAGGACCAGCCACGCGGCCGTCGTCGCCCGGGGCATGGGCCGGGTGTGCGTGTGCGGGGCCGAGGAGATCACGGTGGACACCGGTGCGCGCAGGTTCACCGTGGGGACCACCGTCGTCGAGGAGGGCGCGGTCGTCTCCGTCGACGGCTCGCAGGGTGCCGTGTACCTGGGTGCCGCTCCCCTGGTCGACTCCGCGGTGATGCGACACTTCGAGACCGGCGAGCGGCCGGACGCGCTCGTCGGGGCCGTCGCCGACGCGCTGGAGCGGGCCGACCGCGTACGACGACTGGAGGTGCGGGCGAACGCCGACACCCCCGAGGACGCGGCCCGCGCCCGGCGGTTCGGCGCGCAGGGCGTGGGGCTGTGCCGTACGGAGCACATGTTCCTCGGCGAGCGCCGCACCCTGGTCGAGGCGATGATCCTGGCGGGTGACGAGACCGAGCGGGAACGGGCCCTGGGCGCGCTCCTGCCGCTCCAGCGCAAGGACTTCAGCGGCATCCTGGAGGCGATGGACGGGCTGCCGGTGACGATCCGGCTCATCGACCCGCCGCTGCACGAGTTCCTGCCCGACCGCACGGAACTCGCCGTACGGATCGCGGCCGCCGAGGCCCGGGGCGAGCGGCCGGACCCGCACGACAGCGAGCTGCTCGGCGCGGTGACCCGTATGCACGAGGAGAACCCCATGCTGGGGCTGCGCGGTGTGCGTCTTGGCCTGGTCGTGCCGGGGCTGGTCGCCATGCAGGTCCGCGCGATCGCCGAGGCCGTCGTCGAGCGGACGCGGGCCGGGGGCCGTCCCGAGGCGGAGATCATGGTGCCGCTCGTGGGCGCCGTCGAGGAACTGCGGATCGAGCGGGCCGAGGTGGAACGCGTCCTGGCAGAGGTCTCCGAGGAGTCGGGCATCCCCGTGAACTGCCCGGTCGGCACCATGATCGAGCTGCCCCGGGCCGCGCTGACCGCCGGCCGGATCGCCGAGGAGGCGGAGTTCTTCTCCTTCGGCACCAACGACCTCACCCAGACGACCTGGGGCTTCTCCCGCGACGACGTCGAGGCGGCGTTCTTCTCGGCCTACCTCGACAAGGGCATCTTCGCCGCCTCCCCGTTCGAGACGCTCGACCGAGACGGAGTGGGCCGGCTGGTCCGCATCGCGGTGGACGAGGGCCGCGCCGCACGTCCAGGACTGAAGATCGGCGTCTGCGGTGAGCACGGCGGCGACCCCGAGTCCGTGCACTTCTTCCACGCGGCGGGCCTGGACTACGTGTCCTGTTCCCCGTTCCGCGTCCCCGTCGCGCGCCTGGAGGCCGGACGCGCCGCACTCCCCGGAACCGGGTCGAGCGACAGCAGGTGAGGTGAGGACGTCGGACTCGGCGGGCCGGAGGCGTCGAACCCGCCGCCGCCGAACGGCCCCGCTCGCTCCCGGCGATCGACGGGCCGCGGCACCGGACCGGCACGCGGGGTGCTTGCGCGGCCGGGCTTGAACAGGACAGGGCCGGCCGGATTCGAACCGGCGTCCTCCCACATGAGGTGAAGGCGCGACGACCTCTGCGCTACGCGCCCTGTCCCTGCGGCGATCATACGAGCCGCCCGTCCCCCCGCGTTCGGATTTCCGGCGCCTCCGTGGTCCCGAGCAGCTCGGAGCTCCGCGATTCCCCACCGCCGACCTTTTCGATCAAGTGCTGACACCCGTTACCTGGAAGAAACAGTTCCGCAACCTTGACTGTATTGGTCCAGTCCAATAACGTCACCTCCGCACAGAACCCCACAGCAAACAACTCCCCCCAACCGTCACGTTGTTGACGGAACATCACCCCCTCCGGGAGGGCCCCCGTGGTTTCCCGACGTTCTTTCCTGACCGGAGCCGCTGCCGTCGCAGGCGCGGCCACGCTCAGCCCGTTCTCACCGGTCTCGCCGCTGACGTCCACAGCGGCGGCGGCGGGAGTCTCACTCCCCGTGAAACTGGCGAACAACTCCGGTCACGACACCGTCTACGCGTACATATCCGGCACCGACAGCAGCGGCTGGCCGGTCTTCGTCTCGGCGAACGGCGCCCTGAACCGGCTGCCCAACCCGTCCTCCGCGGTGACCCCCATCGCCGACTACTCGATCGCGCTGGGCGCCTCAGGTTCGGCCGCCACCACGGTCAACCTGACCAACTACGTCACCAGCGGCCGCGTCTATTTCTCGGTCGACAAGAAACTCCAGTTCTTCGTCAACCCGGGCAGCGTGCCCGGCGTCGTGCAGCCGGCCCTGACCAGTGGCGACCCCAACTACGCCACCAGCTGGACGTTCTGCGAGTTCACCTTCAACAGCGCCAACCTCTACGCCAACATCTCCTACGTGGACATGGTGGCGCTGCCGATCTCGATGTCGAGCACCGGCAGCGGGGGCAACCAGTCGGTCACACCGCTGCCCTCCGGCGCCCTCGCCTCCATCGCCTCCGGTCTCCAGGCGCAGCACGCGTCCGACGGCGCCCCCTGGGACAAGCTGGTGGTCACCGACGCCTCCGGCGGGGTACTTCGCGTCATGGCGCCCTCGCACTCGCCGACGGACTTCGGCGGCTACTGGGACGACTACCTCAACCGGGTCTGGAGCCACTACGCGTCCACCCCGCTGACCATCAACGGCCAGGGCAGCATCGGCAACTACACCGGCACCGTGTCCGGCAACGCCATCGTCTTCTCCGGCCTCAACACCAACGGCGTGCCGTTCACCAAGCCGAGCGCCGTGGACATCTTCGGCTGCGCCTCCGGTCCGCTGTACAACTCCGGCGGGGACGCGCGCGGGGCGATCGCCGCCCGGCTCGCCGCCGCGATCAACCGCAGCTCGCTGCTGGTCTCCGGCGGGAACAACAACCCCGACGGCGTGACGTCCTCGCAGTACTACACGGACCCGATCACCAACCACTACGCGCGGCTGGTCCACAAGTACGCCACCATCGGCTACGCCTTCCCCTACGACGACGTCGGCCCGACCGGCGCGGCCCCCGTCGACGGGCACATCCAGGACGGCGCGCCCACCTCGTGGAACATCACCCTGGGTGCCGGCGGCTCCAGCAGCGGAGGCGGCGGGGGCGGCACGGGCAACGTGAGCGCCTACAGCACCATCCAGGCGGAGTCCTACTCGGCGCAGAGCGGGACCACCACCGAGAGCTGCTCCGACACCGGGGGCGGCAGCGACGTGGGCTACATCGGGAACGGTGACTGGCTGAAGTTCTCCTCGGTCGACTTCGGTTCGGCCTCACCGAAGCAGTTCATCGCCCGGCTGGCGTCGGGTGCGGCCGCCGGTGTCAGCGGTGCCGTCCAGGTGCGGCTCGACAGCACCACCGGCACGAAGATCGCCGAGATCAACTTCGCCAGCAGCGGCGGCTGGCAGACCTGGCAGAGCGTTCCCGCGAACGTCGTTGCCTCCGCCACCGGAGTCCACGACGTCTACCTGGTCTTCTCGACGGGCAGTGGTGCGGACTTCACCAACATCAACTGGTTCACCTTCACCAGCTGACCCGTTCGACGACAGCGGTGCGACTCCCCCACCCCGGGGGTCGCACCGCTTTCCGTCGGGCCGGTTCGCCGCGTCAGTGGGCGATGCCGTCGATCAGCTCACGGGCACCCTGGCGCAGCAGGGCCAGCGCGACGGAGGCCCCGAGGTCGGAGGGGCTGAGCCGCCCGGCCCATTCGTGCGCGTTCAGGACGGTCTTGCCGTCCGGGGTGAACACGCAGGCGCGCAGGGACAGATCACCGCGGGACGCCTTCGCGTATCCGGCGATCGGGCTGTTGCAGTGGCCCTGGAGGACATGCAGGAACATGCGTTCCGCCGTGGCCTCCCGATAGGTGGCGGTGTCGTTCAGGCCACTGACGATGTCGATGGTGGCCGTGTCGGCCTCGCGGCACTGGAGTGCGAGCACGCCGGCCCCGATCGGCGGGCACATCGTCTCGGTCGACAGGATCTCGGTGATCACGTCGGTGCGGCCGATGCGCTCCAGTCCGGAGACGGCCAGCAGGAGGGCGTCGACCTCTCCCGAAGCGAGCTTCTCCAGACGGCGGTTGGCGTTGCCGCGGAACGGCACGCAGTCCAGGTGCGGGTGGGAGGCGGCGAGTTGGGCGACCCTGCGCACCGACGAGGTCCCGACCCTTGTACCCGCGGGGAGTTCGTCGAGGAGCAGGCCGCCGGGGTGGACGAGGGCGTCCCGGATGTCGTCGCGCTTGAGGAACGCGGCGAAGGTCGTGCCGGCCGGGAGCGGCCGGTCCGCGGGCACGTCCTTGACGCAGTGCACCGCGAGGTCCGCCTCCCCCGCGACCAGCGCGGCGTCGACCTCCCTGGTGAACGCCCCCTTGCCCTCGACCTGGGACAGGTCTCCCATCCATTTGTCGCCGGTCGTCCTGACCGGGATCACTTCGGTCCGAAGACCGGGATGCAGCACGCCGAGCTCGGCGCGGACGCGCTCCACCTGGGCCAGGGCCATGGGCGAGTCACGGGAGACGATACGGATCAGCTCAGGGGTGGACATGTCGTACACGATAGTGCGTCGAGGCCGGGCTCCCGATCCGAACCAGGAGGCCCAACTGAGCCACACGGCAAGGGTGTTCGAGATTCGGACGGAGGTCCGGGAAGGGTCCGCGCAGAGGGGTCCCGCGTCAGGGCGCCGCGGTGCCTGGCCACGGACCGCGCCACCGGGAGCCCGGCGGCCGCCAGCAGAAGCAGCAGCGCCCCGCAGACGACGGCTGCCGTCCAGGAGGCGTCCGGGCCGTACGCGTCCTGCGCCACGGCGTCGGCGGCCGATGCCCCTGTCAGTGGGACTCTAAAATACGCTCTGACCTGCGACTTTCCCCTGACCTGCGGAAGAGCACGCCCGCCTCGGCCATGGCGTCCAGGCAGCGCTCCTTGTCCCCCCACGGCATCCCCGAGTTGACCTTCAGTCCCAGGTAACAGTGCTTGCAGTTGTAGTTTCAGCCGAGGTTGATCTCCCAGCTCGCCTTGCCGTACGACCATTCGGACGGCAGCCGGACGAGCAGGAAGTCCGCCACAGCGCGCCCCTCGACGTCGAGGTCGCTCCACTGCTGCCGGACGGCGCGTCCTCGGCCACACCCGCCAGACGCCGGCGGCCGCCTGGGACTTCCGGGGGCACCGAACACGGTCAGCCTCGCCGGGTCGGCGGAGGGCACCTCGCGGTCATCGATCTCGTACACCTTCCGATTCCGCACGCGGCCCGTGTCCGTGAGGCGCACCCGGTGGAAGTGGATGCTGCGGGCACCGGCCTGGTCGCGGTGGATGTCGTGGCCGTAGCCGCGGTCCGCGACACGAGCCATGGCGACGTCCTCACAGCGGACCGAACGCTCGACCTCTGCCTCGGACGCAGCGATCAGAGCCGATCCACCTCATTGCGCTAGCCCTGGTAGACGGAGGGACTGTCTGTGGCGAGGATGCAACCGCTTCCGTGGTGGGCACTGGAACATGGCCAGTGGAGATGGGTTCCTTTCGCCATGGCAGGAGCAATGCGCTCGCCATGCACACCAGGCCGGCGATGAGCAGGGCACCGCGTACTCCCGCTGCCGCGGCGACGAGACCACCGGCGATCATGAAGGCGGCCTGGCACGTCTTTGAACCGACGGACCAGGAGGTGGCGACGCGGGACATGAGAGTGTCCGGTGTGGCCGCCATGCGATACGTGGTGAACGACGGGTTGAAGACTCCGGCGGAGAAGAGCAGGCCGAAGTCGGCGGCCGCGAGGACGAACACGCCGAGGGCACCTGAGGGTGTCAGTGGCAGCAGGATCGTCCAGAACGTGCGTGCCACACCGGACAGCAGCAGGATGCGACGCTGCCCGAATCGCCGGGTGAGCAGTGCCGTCAAACGTGAGCCCAGCACGCCACCCACGCACGGCAACCCCAGGGCCAGTCCGTACTGCCACGGTGCCAGGCCCAGATCATCCAGCATGAGAACGGCCATCAGCGGTGAGGTCATCATGACGGATCCGCCGAAGAGCAGCGCGTTGAAGAACAGCGGCCGCAGCCCTGGGTGCCGTAGGAGGTACTGCCATCCGGCAGCGATGTCGCGGCCCAGGTGAGAGCCGGCGGCGCGTTGCGGTGGCGCGGGTTCAGGCCGCCGGATGCGACGGATGCCCAGAGCCGATCCGAGGAAGGACATGGCGTCGACCGTCACTGTGGCGGCCGCGCCCAGGGCTCCGATCAGAAGCCCGCCAGCAGGCGGCCCGACGCTTACGCTGATCCAGTTGGTCGTCAGTCCAGCACCAGCAGGGCGATCAGCGGCAACGCCCCCATGCCGACGGCACTGCCTGCTGCGCTGATCGCGTAGGCGCCCCACAGCTGCCGAAAGTCCTGTCCGAGCGTTCTCCGCCGTACCAACCGAACCGCCCGAGGCGTGAAGGCGCTCAGCGTAGTGACTCGGCCCGTTCACCACATCGTGACCAGGCCATCTCCCGGCGCACTTCAGAACTGAGCTCGCAAACAGGCGCTGAAGAGGTGGAGGCCCCTGCGCTGCCACGCCTTGAGGCGACGGCCGCGTAAGGGCACCCGGATGGAACCGCCAGCGCCCTGATAAGCCTTGTCGGCCCAGCACTTCACTCCGGCCTCGGCGAGTGCGTCGACGATGCCGTGGGTACGAGCGGCGGTCAGGTGGCACAACAGCACGCACGCCAAGATCCGCTGCCTCGGCGAGCAGGCCATGGCCACTCAGTGATGCGAGGAGACGTCGCAGGCCGTGCGCAACGTTGCGCTGCCTCAACGGCGGGAGTACCTGATCTCACGGGTGCCGAGAGGTGCGGCTCGGGGGCCCGCCGGGAGCGGGAGCGGGTACGCGGTCCAGGCGGAGTGCCATCACCGGGCAGGCGGCGACAGCGCGTCGGGCGTGGACCAGAAGGTCCGCTGGGACCTTGGGGTCCCTGAGCACGGGGTAGCCCCATTCGTCCGAGCCGATCAGTTCGGGCAGCAGTTCGGCGCAGAGTCCGTGACCGTCACAGGCGGCGAAATCGACGGCGAGTACGCGGGTCCGGGCACGGGTCATCGCCATTCCCCCTCCTCCGGGGGCCGGACGTCGGGCACCGGCAGGACGAGGGGGGCGAACGCGGCCCCGCACGGTCCGGTGTGCACATGCCGGTGGACGTCGTCGGCGAACACCCGCAGCGCCGAGGCGGCCAGCCGCTCCGCGCCGTCGGGATGGCTGCACGCGCCACGCCGCGGGAGCAGTCCGAGGCGGCGGTGCAGCCGGGTCAGCAGCTGGGCGTCGGCGTGGCCCCGGGCGAGCGCGGCGAAGTCCTCGGCGACGGACGGCAGGCCGAACCGGCACGGCCCGCACTGCCGGGCGCTCTGCGCTGCCAGGTAGCCGAGCGCGGCTGCCGTCTCGGCCAGCCCGCAGGCTCCTTCAGGCAGCGCCACCAGGACACCCGCGCCCCGTTCCGGCGTCATGGTACTCAGCGGCACCGGAAGCCAGCTGCCGAAGAAGCCGCCCGCGAGCACGGCGCCGAGCCGTCCGTGAGGTCCGCCGGCCCGGCTCAGTGCCGCCGTCACGGAGCTCCCCGCCGGGATCTCGTACACCCCCGGCTGACGAACGGCGCCCGAGACCGTGACCAGCGCGGTGCCCGGTGCTTGGGAGCTTCCGCTCGCGCGGAACCATGCGGGGCCGTAGCGGGCGATCAGCGCCAGGTGGGCCAGGGTTTCCACATTGCCGATCAGGGTGGGTCGTTTGGCGACGCCCTTCTCGAAGGGGCGCGGCGGGGTGGACCGGGGGCGGGCGTCGCCGCCGTTCAGCCAGTTGACCAGGGACGTCTCCTCGCTGGAGACGAAGTGGTGAGGCAGCCCGTGGATCTGCACCGGCACCGGGTCGAGCCCGGCACGGCGCCGCTCCGCGACCGCCGCGGTCAGCTGGTCGACCTGCGCCGCCCGTGTGCGGGGCATACACAGATGCACCGCGTTCGCGCCGACCGCGACGGCGGCCAGAGCCGCGCCGTCCAGAACGAGGTGGGGGGCGAAGGACAGCAACACCTCGTCCTTGTGGCTGGCCGGCTCGCTCTCCATCCCATTGGCGACGAGCACGGCCGGCCCCCTGACCCCGGCTACCGAGCGGAGCTTGCGGCCGGTCGGAAAGCCGCCGCCGCCCCGGCCGGTGAGCCCGGCCTCCTCCACGGAGCGCACCAGTGGCATGGCGCTCCCGCGACCGCGTGCCTGGAGCAGCGGGGGAGGGCCGTAGCGGGCGAGGTGTTCCGTGAGGCCGGCGGGCCGGCCAGTGTCGCACCAGCCGGACAGCAGGCGTTCGCCGTGCGGGCCGCAGGGCGCCGCCGGATGTGCTCCGGCGAGGACGGTGGCGGTGTCGGAGTTCATTCGGCGTCGTCTCCCTCGTGTTCGTCCTGCTGGGTGTGCTGTTGGGGCGTCGGTGACGGGTGGGGGGTGGACGGGGCGGTGGCGGGCGCCTGTGTCGTGCCGCCCGCGCGGTGCGCCCAGCCCGGCTGCAACGGGCCCGCGGCCAGGAAGGCGACCAGAATCGCGGGCACCAGCAGCGTGGCCGCCGTCGCCCACCGGCGGACCCGATCCGCCTGCGTCCCGGCCCGGACCAGCCGCCACCACACGGCGACCACGACGGTCAGGAGACAGGCCCCGTACAGCGCGAGCTGCGGGCTCAGGCGGGTGTCCGTGCCGGTACCGGCCGCGTGGAAGAGCGCCACCGGCCAGGCCGCGTACGCCAGCCAGTGCACCGCCTTCCACCGGCGGCGGCCCAGGCGCCCGCGTACGGCGCTGGTGAGAGCGACCGCCAGCAGGAGGTCGAGGGCCACCGCGCCGAGGCCGACCCAGAGCGGACGGTAGGAGGCCACGAAGGGAACGAACGCCGTCGGCCAGGTCAGGTGGGCGTAGCCGTCGGTGATCGCGGTGACGATGTGCAGTCCCAGGAAGGCCAGGCTGAGCAGCGACAGATTGCGGTGCAGCGCGGACACCTCGAACCGGCCCAGGCGCAACGGCGCGTACTTGCCCGCCGCCGCGATGCCGAGTGCGACCGCCGCGGTCAACAGGACCAGGGAGACCGTGCCGCTGGCCCTGGTGGCGTACCAGAGCGGGCTCGGACCCGAGGCGAGCAGGACGGCGCCGTTCATCGGCTGTCCCCGTCGGCGGGCCAGGCCCCCAGGTACAGCACGCTTCCGTCGGTGCGGACGAGACGGGCCGGAAGCCCGGTGCCGCGCAGCCAGTCGGGGGCGCGTTCACCGAGGACCAGGGCGGCGGTGGTGGCGGTATTGGCATCCACGCAACTGGCCGCGGCGACACTGACGGTGCGCCAGACGGGCGGCGGGACGTCGCCGGTGGCCGGGTCGACGATGTGGTGCAGCGTCCGGCCACCGCGCCGCCAGGTCCGTACGGTGGTGCCGGACGTGGCGAGGCCGCCGTCACGAATCGAGACGACCGGGTGTCCGGGTCCCGCGTCCGGAGCCGCGTGGTCGTCGGCGATCGCGACCCGCCAGCCGCCGTCCGGCGGATCGCCGGCCGCCGACAGGTCGCCGCCGAGGTTGACCAGGACGCCGCAGCCCACTGCGGCGGCGGCCCGCCGGGCCGCCCGGTCCGCGGCCAGGGCCTTGGCCGTGGCGCCGAGGTCGAGCGTCGTGCCGGCGGGAAGGCGCAGGAGGCGCAGCGCCGGGTCCCAGCGGACTGTTTGCCAGCCGGCGGCGGGGAGTGGCGCGGTCGTCGGTCCAGTGCCCTCGGGCTGCCGCGCGGCCACCTCGCTGAAGGTGCGGTCGTAGCCGAGAGCCGCGACCGCCGGGCCCACCGTGGGGTCGACGGCGCCGTCGGTGAGTTCGGCGGCGCGCAGGGCCGCCTCCAGGGCCTCGGCGAGCAGGGCACTCACCGGCACCGGACCGGCACAGGCCGTGACGTTGGCGCGGGAGAGCTCTGAGTCGGGACGAAACCGGCTGCACGCCGCGTCGATGGAGGCCATTTCCGCCCGCAGGATCAGCAGTGCGTCGCCGGCCCGGGACGGGTCCGCGGTGAGCAGCACGGCCGTGGTACCGAGCGCGGAGAAGACCGCTGTTGCGGGCTCTGCGTGGGCCGGACTGTTGGTGACGGGGCGAGCGGTTCCGGCCGGGGGTGTGGTGCGCGTGCCGGTTCCGGGGCGACCGACGGCGCCCGCCGGTGTGGCGTTCACGACGCACCCGACTGGGTCTGCGGCGCTTGCGGGGTCGGCGTGGGCGCTTGGCTCGAAGGCTTCAGGCCACCGCTCGTGCCGGTGGACGTGCCGCTGCCGTGACCGGCAGGTGCGGCGGTCTGGGCGATCCCAGGGATCACCTGTGCGTAACCGGCGCCCAGTACCGCGGTACCCGCGACGGCCGCGGCCGCCGCCCACCGGGTCGTGACGCTCACGCGTCGCCGCCCTCGTTCACGGCGCCGGACGGCGTCCCGCACGGATCGGTCCGAGTCTGCGGGCTGCTCAGGAAGCGGCATGGATGAACTCCTCGCCAGTAGGCCGGTTGTCCCACTCACCAGGCTGCCTCGCGGCCCGTCGGGAACCAGTTCAGGAGTTCTTCACAAGCGGTTAAGATCCCGTCCGCGGACCACGCGACGGCCCGTGCGGCGCCGGCGCGGGAAGTTCCAGCATCACGCTCAGCCCGCCTCCGGCCGTGTCCTCCAGCCGTACGGAGCCGCCGTTGGCGGTGACCAGCCGATGCACGATGGCCAGACCCAGGCCGCTGCCGGACCCTTCCGGATTACCGAACCTCCGGAAAGCCGCCTCGCGTGCCGCCTCGCTCATCCCGGGCCCGTTGTCCACCACGCGCAGCAGCACCCGCTCACGCGTCGCCTCTCCCTCGATGCGGACCGCCGCTCCTTCGCCCACGGCATCCAGGGCGTTGGCCACCAGGTTGTCGATCACCTGTTCCAGATCCCCCGCCCCCAGGTATGCCGTCAGCCGGGCGCCGCAGCGCCCGGTGAGCGACACCCGCCGCTCCCGGGCCACCGGCTCCCACGCGACGACCCGGTCGTCCACCACCTGGTCCACCCGGACGGCAACCGGCCTGGGCACCGCGTTCTCAGCCCGGGACACCGCCAGCAGCCCGTCCACCAGCCGGGACAGCCGGGCGATCTCCTCCTGGGCACCGGCGAACTCCGCCGCCGTGGCGTCGTCGGCGCCCGCCGCCAGCAGGTCGAGCCGCAGCCGCAGCGCCGTCAACGGCGTACGCAACTGGTGCGAGACGTCGGCGACGACCGCGCGGTGCCCGTGGATCAGGGTCTCCGTGCGGGCCGCCATGGTGTTGAACGTCGAGGCGAGTCGGCGCACCTCCTGCGGCCCCCGCCCGCCCGGCGCCCTGACGTCCAGCGCACCCTCGCCGAGCCGCAGCGCGGCGGCGTCCACGGCCCGCAGCGGGCGCCCGACCCAGCGGGCCAACGCCACCGACAACAGCACGCCCGCCACCAGGGCGCCGGCGCCGATCAGCGCCAGTCGCCACCACATCGAGGCGATACGGTCGTGCATGCTCTCCGCCGACCGGGACAGCACGGACACCCCGACCGGACGCGTGGTGTCGCCGATCGGCTCCGCGACGACCAGCCGGTCGTCCCGCTCACGTGCCGCTGTTCCCGGGTGGACGAGCACCTGGTGCGCCAGGTCGCCCCAGTTGCCTGCGGCCTGATCGTCCTCATCGCCCTCGGTTCGTCCGGGGCATCCGGTGGCCGCCACGGGCTGTCCCGCCGTGTCGAAGACCGCGGAACAGTCACCTGCCCGCTCGGCCTGATCCAGGAGCCGTCGCATGTCGGCGGGAGAGCGGTGGTCCGACAGGTACTCCTCGGCCGAGGCGGCGATCGTCCGGTTCGCCGCTTCGGTCGTGTCCCGGAATGAGGTGTGCTCGCGCTGTGTCATGGACAGTCCCAGCGGCACCACCGCCAGCACCAGCAGCAGGACGATCAGGGCCATGAAGGTCAGCGCGATGCGTCGGGTCATCGCGCACCGGCGTCCGGCTCCTGGCCCGGTTCGGGTGCGCCGAGGCGGAATCCGCGGCCGTACACGGTCTCCACCAGTCCGGGGACGCCGAGCTTGCGGCGCAGCGCCGCGATGTGCACGTCCAGCACCTTGCTGGGGCCGTACCAGTGGGCGTCCCAGGCGCGCTCCAGGACCTCCTGCCGGGTGACCACCCGCCCCGGGTCGACGGCCAGGCACTCCAGGATGTCGAACTCCTTGGGTGTGAGCGCGACGTCGTGGCCGTCGACGGTCACTTTGCGGGTCCGCGGGTCCACCGCGAGGGGGCCGTGGCGCAGCAACGCTGAACCGGACGGCTGGACGCGGCGGAGCACGGCCCGGATCCGTGCCAGCAGTTCCGCCAGGCCGAACGGTTTGACCAGGTAGTCGTCGGCGCCCTCGTCCAGGGCCGCGACCCGGTCGGCTTCCTCGCCGCGCGCCGTCACGACGATGATCGCCGCGTCGGAACGGCTCCGTATCCAGCGGCAGACCTCCAGGCCGTCCAGGTCGGGCAGCCCCAGGTCCAGCAGCACCACGTCGGGTTCCGGGACCGCCGCGAGCGCCTCCCGCCCCGTGCCGACGCCGCGTGCCTCGTACCCGGCCCGCTCCAGGCCCCGTACGAGGGAGGCGGCGATCCCCGGGTCGTCCTCGACCACCAGAACAAGCACACCGACATCGTACGGTCCGTCGTCCGTGCCCGGATTTGGCCGGTGGGCCCCTCTCTGTGGCCCGTGCGGCCCTCCCCTCCGGCGCGGTGCGCGCGGTTGCATGGACAGCCGGAGACGCTGTCGCGCTCGCAGGCGTGACATGTCCGGAGACGCCGGAGGGCCCGCTGCCGTGTCGCACACGAGAAACACCGGAGACGGACAGGCACCGCCGCGGGCCCGGGATGTCCGTCGGCTGCTCGAACCGACGCTGCTGGCCTCGACGGCACTCGCCCTGGTGAGCGGCGCAATCGCCTGGGCGGCCGGCAACCACGGCGTCGCCGACGCCTGCTGGGCGGCCGGGACGGTGCTGGCCGTCCTTCCCGCCGTGTCCTGGGTCGTGGCCGCGCTGCGCAAGGGACGGGCCGGCGTCGACCTGATCGCCGTGCTGGCGCTGGTCGGGACCCTCGCGGTGGGTGAGTACCTGGCGGGCGCGCTGATCGCGTTGATGCTGGCGACCGGCCGGGCACTGGACGCCGCGGCCGAGCGCCGCGCCTCCCACGACCTGCGGGCACTGCTGGAGCACGCACCCCGCTCGGCCCGCCGCCGCACCGGCCGTGAGGTCTCCGTGGTCCCGCTCGCCGATGTCGTCGTCGGCGACGTGCTCGTGGTCGGCCCAGGAAATGTGGTCCCCGTCGACGGAAGCGTCCTGGCCGGTACAGCGGAACTCGACGAGTCCGTGCTGACCGGCGAGTCCGCCCAGGTCGAACGCGGCACCCACGAGCCCGTACGCAGTGGCGTCGTCAACGCGGGCGGTGTCTTCGAACTCCGGGCGACCGCCACCGCACGGGACAGCACGTACGCGGAGATCGTCCGGATGGCTCAGCACGCGGGCGCGGAGCGGGCACCGACCGTGCGGCTGGCGGAGCGCTACGCGGCGTGGTTCCTGCCGCTGTCCCTGGGGATGGCCGGCCTCGCCTGGCTGGTGAGCGGCTCCGCCGAACGCGCGGTCGCCGTCCTCGTCGTGGCGACTCCCTGCCCGCTGCTGCTCGCGGCCCCTGTGGCCGTCGTCTCGGGACTGTCGAGGGCGGCGCGTCGCGGTGTCATCGTCAGGGACGGCGGGTCGCTGGAGCGGCTGGGCCGGGCACGCACCATGGTCATCGACAAGACCGGCACCCTGACCGTCGGACGGCCGCGCGTCCTGGCGGTCGCCGCCGAACCCGGGCGTTCCCCTTCCGAGGTGCTGCGGCTGGCCGCCTCGCTCGACCAGGTCTCGGCGCATGTGCTGGCCGACGCGATCGTCCGCGAGGCACGAGCACGGAACCTCACGCTGTCCATGCCCGCCGACGCCACGGAGGAACCCGGCCGCGGCCCCGCAGGCACCGTGGACGGCCTCCGCCTCGCCGTCGGCAGGCCCGGGCTTGCCCCGGCGGCACTCCCCCACTGGGCCCACGTCGTGGACAACCGCGCCGTTCTCGACGGAGCCGCCGTCGCCTGGCTCACGGTCGACGACACCCTCGCCGGTGCCGTCCTGCTCCAGGACCCGCTGCGCCACGACGCCCCCCGCACCGTCCGAAGGCTGCGGTCGGCCGGGCTGACCCGGCTGCTGATGCTCACCGGCGACCGTGCCGAGCCCGCCCGCGAGGTGGGAGCCGTGCTGGGCCTCGACGACGTCCGGGCAGGTCAGCTTCCCGCCGACAAGGTCGCGGCGGTGCGCGCGGAACGCGCACGGGCCGTCACCGTCATGGTGGGCGACGGTGTCAACGACGCTCCCGCCCTGGCCGCCGCCGACATCGGCGTGGCCATGGGAGCTCGCGGCTCCACCGCGACCTCCGAAGCCGCCGACATCATCCTCACGACCGACCGGGTGGACCGACTCGCCGACGCCATGGACATCGCCGTCAGGGCCCGCCGGATCGCGGTCCAGAGCGCCGTCGTCGGGATGGCGCTGTCGCTGGCCGCCATGATCGCGGCCTCCCTGGGATGGCTGCCACCCGCCGTCGGAGCCCTTCTTCAAGAAGGCATCGACGTCGCCGTCATCCTCAACGCCCTGCGCGCGCTGCTCCCGCCCCGCAGCGCCCGCACCGCTCTCGAACCGGACGCCGAGGACCTCATCCACCGCTTCGCGGCCGAACACGACGACCTCAGGGACGCCCTGGACGCCATCCGTGAAGCCGCCGGCTTGCTCTCGGCGCAGGACGCCGCGGGGTCTCTGGCCGCCGTGCGCCACGTCGACCACCTGCTCACGACGCGGCTGCTCCCTCACGAACTCGCGGAGGAGCACCAGCTCTACCCGGCGCTGAACAGACAGCTCGGCGGACCGGAGACCACCGAGACCATGAGCCGGGCCCACACCGAGATCGCCCGTCTGTGCCGCCGCATCACGACCCACCTGCGCATGGCGGACGAGACGGGCGGCCTGAGGCCGGAACAACTCGACGACCTGCGCGCCTGTTTGTACGGGCTCCATTCCGTTCTCCGTCTGCACTTCAGCCAGGAGGAGGAGAGCTACTTCTCCCTCGCTCCCTGAGCCGGACTGCTCGTGTCCCAAGGGGTCAACGATCCGGACGAGACTCAGAGGCAACTGAGAAATCGCTGTGAAAAGGTGCCGACGTTCCTCCAGAGATCCAATCCGCACGCCATTGGTCCGTCCAACCCCCCATGGAGAAAGCCCACATGAGTCTCACGCTCGTCAACGGACTACCCGCACATGTCCTTTTCGTCCACTTTGTCATCGTGCTCGTGCCGCTCAGCGCCCTGGCGCTCGTAGTGTGCGCGGCGTGGCCCAAGGCAGCCCGGCGGCTCGGCCTGCTGCTGCCCGTCCTTGCGCTCGTGACCTTGGCGACCGTGCCGGTGTCCACACACGCGGGTGAGTGGCTGGAACGGCACGTCGGCAGCGACCCGCTGGTGCGCAAGCACGCCGAACTCGGCGACGGCCTGCTGCCCTGGGTACTCGGCCTCTTCGTGATCTCGGCCGTCATCTGGTGGACGGCCCGCCGCTCGGCGCCCGCCGCGGACGGCACGGCGGGTGCCTCCTCCTGGTCGTCCTCGGCACTGGTCCGGGGCGCGGTCGCGATCGTTGCGGTTGCCGTCGCGGTCGGCGCCGTGGTGGACGTCTACCGGATCGGCGACTCGGGCGCCAAGGCCGCCTGGCACGACAACTACTCGAAGACGGCCACGCAGCACGGCGACGACTGACGGACGAGACCGGCCTCGAGCCCTGTCACCAACACAATCCGGCCCTGTGGCCGGACCGCGACGGTCTCCGGGGCCGGTCGACGCCTCCGGTCGGGACCGCGGGTGAGCTGACGGCGTGCGCCGCACGCGTCAGCACCTACGCGCGTTCCCTCACCCGTCAGCCGGTGGGACACGGGAGCGGGCCCGCGCCCCGTGAGCCGGTCACCATTCAGTGGTGGGGCGGGCCCGGCCCCCAGTGCACGGCGTCGCCCGGCGACACCCCTCCGGCCGCATGCTCCGTGCAGCCGCTACCCCGGGAGCTCCGTGCGCTCCCACCAGTCGTAGACCGGCAACTCACCCTACTGGGCCCCCTGCTGACATGTCGTGACCCGAAAGTGCGCCCATGACGCGCCGATATGCGCTCCGGCCGATCGCGAGGCAGGGGATGCCAGCCGGAACGGGACAGCACGTGATGTGCCGGAATCAGCGAGACGGACCCGGCCTTGCTCCTCCTCGGGCGGCCGACCGGCCCCGGAGACAGTGGCGATGACCATCCGGAAACGTCCGCGTCGTGGGCCGAGCGGGCCCGAAATACACGATCGATCCCCCGTGTCGCTGGGAACGCCCCACTTCGCCGGCAGCGGGACCTGCCAGTCGACCACGGCACCACCGGTGTTGCGCAGTCCGCTGCGGCGGCCGTCCGCCGGAATGCCCACCCCGTCGTCGGAGACCTTCAGACGTACCTCACGGCCGTCGGTCGTCAGCACCACGTCGGCCCGGCCGGCCTGGGCGTGCCGAGCGATGTTGGTCCCGACGCCACCGCCGTCTTCCCGCCGGACTCGGTGCCCGCGTCCAACACAGGCAGCAACCTCGCGGCCACTGCGTACACGCGGGCAACAATCACGTGCACCGATGCCTCCGGGCAGGCGGTCAACACCGCCACACCTGGCGGGCACATCACCACCACCGGCTATGACAGCTTCGGCCACACGGTGCGCGAGTGTCCGCCGCCAACCGCGAACAGGCACTCGCGATCAGCGGGAGCGGCCTGGCCGAACAGGTCGCGCTGAACATCAACCAGATGACAGCCGCCGACCGCGCCGAGCTCCTGTCCACCCGCACCTACTGCTCCAGCGACGGACTGCGCGAGACCGAGGAGCACGCGTCCCGGGCGGCGAGACGCGCGCCGCGGACTCTCGTCAGTGGTCGTCGCCGCCGCCGTGGCCGCCGTCGTCACCGGATCGGTCGTCCCGGCCATGGTCGTCCGCCGTCTCGGGCACACCGCCGCGGTCGTCCCCCGCTTCGTGCGCCCCGCCCCGGTCGTCCCCCGTCTCGGACGCACCACCCCGGTCGTCCCCCGCCTCGGGCGCGTGCCTGGTGCCCGGCAGCCGGTCGTCCCCGGCCTCGCGCCCGCCGCGGTCGTCACCGGTGAGGTCGCCGCCACGGCCGGCCCCGCCGCGCCGGTCCAGGGTGACGGCGCCCGTGCGCGCGTCGACGCGCACCTCGCGGCGTACCTGGTCGGCGCCGACGAGGTGGACCTCCCAGCAGCCGGGGTGGTCCTCGTCGCGTTCGACCCGGACGACGGTTCCCGGGTACCGCTTCATTGCGACGGCTGCGGCCTGGGCGGCCGTCAGAAGGTTGGACGACGGGGACGTCGTGGGTGCCGGCGAAGCCGTGGCGGACGGCCGGTCCTCGGGACCGGCGCCGTGCCGGTCGGTGCCGCCCGTCGCCAGCGCCGAGTACCCTCCGCTGCCGACGAGTACGGCGGCCACGAGGGCGGTGGTGATGGATGCGGTGCGCTTCATGTCGAGCCTCCCCGGCCGGACGACTGTCCGGCCTGTGTCGTTTCTGTGTCCTGGCTGTTGGGTGACGCCAATGTGCCTGGGCGAAGCTGAAGGGGACCTGAAGCCACCTGAAGATCGCTTCAGGTTCCGTTTGGGAGGCTGGGCACATGCGCCTGTTGATCGTGGAGGACGAGACGCGGCTCGCGCTCTCGTTGGCAAAGGGCCTGCGGGCCGAAGGTTTCGCCGTGGACGTCGTCCACGACGGGAACGAGGGCCTGCGTCTGGCCTCCGAGGACGTGTACGACCTGGTGATGCTCGACATCATGCTGCCGGGCCTGAACGGCTATCGCGTCTGCGCGGCCCTGCGCGCGGCCGGCCACGAGGTGCCGATCCTGATGCTCACCGCCAAGGACGGTGAGTACGACGAGGCGGAAGGTCTGGACACCGGTGCCGACGACTACCTGACGAAACCGTTCTCGTACGTCGTCCTGGTGGCGCGCGTCAAGGCCCTGCTGCGCCGCCGCGGTTCATCGGGCGCGTCGCCGGTCCTGCGCGTCGGAGGGCTCGTCGTCGACACGGCCACCCGCCGGGTGTGCCGGGACGAGACCGAAGTGCCGCTCACCGCGAAGGAGTTCGCCGTACTGGAGCAGCTCGTGACGCGGGCGGGGCAGGTGGTCGGCAAGCCCGAGATCCTCGAACACGTCTGGGACTTCGCGTACGACGGCGACCCGAACATCGTCGAGGTGTACGTGAGCACGCTGCGCCGGAAGCTCGGCACGGAGACGATCCAGACCGTGCGCGGCGCCGGCTACCGGCTGGTGACCTCGTGAGGCGCCGGCTGTTCGGGTCCGTCAAGGCCACGATGGTCCTGTGGGCCACCGCGGTGGTGACGGTCGCGCTGGTGGGCGCCGGGATCGCGGTGCTGGCGTCCCTGCGGGTGAACCTCACCGAGCAGGCGCAGGGCGAGGCCAACGACACGGCCCGCAGGATCGCCCTCGGGGTCGCCACCTGGCGCGGGGGCGACGCCCGGCTCGTACTGCCCGAGGGTGCCCGGGAGGGAGTCCCCGTGCAGGTGACGGACGAGCAGGGCCGGCTGCTGGCCGTCGGCGGCGGGCTGGAGAGCATCAGCGGCACCGGTGTGACGGCCGTGCGTGTGCCGCGGGCCACTCCTTCCTCCGCCGCACCTTCTCCTGGCGTGACCGCTTCCCCGACGCCGGTCCCGGCGCCCGCCACGCAGCTCGGCACCGCGACCGCCGAGGACCACGGGGGCGGGCGTGGCCGGGGACGCGGTCGGGGCGCCGACGACGGCGCCGCGGACGACAAGGGTTCCGGCAGCCGCGGCTCGGACGACCACGGTACGGACGACCACGGCGCGACCGGAAGCCCGACGCCCCAGGCAGGGGACCCGGCCGTCGGGACCATCGGCGACACCGTCCAGGAGGGCTCGGGCCACGCCGTGATCGACGGGCACGACGCCCCGTACCGCTTCGCCACCGTCAAGGCCACGGACCTCGGTGGGCGAACGGTGATCGTCCACGCGGGCGCGCCCCTGACCGCGCGCGAGAGTGCCGTCCGCAGCGCCGCGGCGGCGATGCTGGCGGGACTGCCACTGGTCCTGCTGGTGGTCGGCGGTGTGACCTGGCTGGTGACCAGGCGTGCCCTGGCCCCCGTCGAGGGCATCCGGAGCGAGATGGCGGCCATCACCGCCTCCGAGGACCTCTCCCGGCGCGTACCGGAACCCGCCTCGCACGACGAGGTGGCCCGTCTGGCGCGCACGACCAACGAGACGCTCAGCGCGCTGGAGGCCGCCGTCGACCGCCAGCGCCGTTTCGTCGCCGACGCCTCCCACGAGCTGCGCAGTCCCATCGCCTCGCTGCGCACCCAGCTCGAAGTGGGCTCGGCGCACCCGCAGTTGCTGGACGTGCCCGGCGCGGTCAAGGACACGGAGCGCTTGCAGCACCTCGCGGCCGATCTGCTGCTGCTCGCGCGGCTCGACGCCGGGGAACGGCCGGGGCAGGGGCGGGTCGACCTCGGAGAGCTGGTCCACGAGGAGGCGGGCCGCCGCCGCCGGGGCCGGACGCCGGTGTCCTTCCACTCCGAAGGGGCCTGTCAAGTGAGCGGATCACGCGTCCAGTTGGCCAGGGTGATCGGCAATCTCCTCGACAACGCGCAGCGGCACACCCGCACCGAGGTCGTCGTCCGCGTGGAGGACGAGGGCGACCAGGTCGTGCTCACGGTCGCGGACGACGGCTCCGGCGTCCCGGCCGCCGAGCGTGAGCGGATCTTCGAGCGGTTCGTACGGCTGGACGAGGCGCGCGCCCGGGACGACGGCGGCGCGGGGCTCGGTCTGGCCATCGCCCGCGACGTCGTGCGGCATCACGGGGGCACGCTCACCGTGGGTGACGCCCCGTCCGGCGGGGCACTCTTCGAACTGCGGCTGCCCGCCGCGCCCGCGCGGCTTCCGCACGCCCACGCGGCTCCGGAGCCGGCCCACGAGTCCTGACGGCCGGGGATCACGGTCCGCGGAGCCCTGACCACGGTCGCCCGGAATGCGCAGTCGCCGGGTATACGCAGTCGCCCGGAATACGCGGAATTCCTCCGTCCGCGACGGGTTCGGCGAGCTCGGACGGAGTTCCGGCCTCTACCCACTCTTGAGACGCCGAAACGGTGGAAAGCCTGTCCACAGCGGCATCACGGCGCCTCTGACGTCGTGTTGTCGGCAACAGACCTCGCGTGAAACAAGTCACGGCTGCGTGCTGTGCCAAACAGGCTGCACCTCCGGGTAAGTTCCTGCGTCCAAGGGGCGTGGACTCCCCCTGATCGCACAGTCGTGCCGTACATCTGCGCCCTCCGAGGGAGACATCGCCATGCCCGCTCAAGAAACGGCCCACCACCCGCCGCAGCACATCGGAGTGGTGGCCGAGTCCACTCCCGGGGAGACCCGCGTCGCCGCGACACCCGCCACCGTGCGCCAGTTGGTGGCACTGGGCTACGAGGTCGTCGTCGAGTCGGAGGCCGGGACGGCGTCCGGCTTCACCGACGAGGCCTACTGCGAGGCGGGCGCGCGGATCGGCGACGCCTGGCGGACGGACGTCGTCCTCAAGGTCAACTCCCCCTCGCCGGGCGAGATCGCGCGCGTGCCGGACGGGGCGACGCTGATCGGGCTGATCAGTCCGGCCCAGCGGGCGGACCTGCTGACGGAGCTCGCGAGCAGGCCCATCACCGTACTGGCGCTGGACGCGGTACCGCGCATCTCGCGGGCGCAGTCCATGGACGTGCTCAGTTCCATGGCCAACATCGCCGGCTACCGGGCCGTGATCGAGGCGGCGCACGTGTTCGGGCGCTTCTTCACCGGTCAGGTGACGGCCGCGGGCAAGGTTCCGCCGGCGAAGGTCCTGGTGGCCGGGGCCGGTGTGGCCGGACTGGCCGCGATCGGCGCCTCCTCCAGCCTCGGCGCGATCGTCCGGGCGACCGACCCGCGGCCCGAAGTGGCCGACCAGGTGCGGTCGCTGGGCGGCGAGTACCTCGGGGTGGACGTCGTCCAGGAGGAGAGCACCGACGGCTACGCCAAGGCGACCTCCGCCGACTACGACCGTGCCGCGGCCGAGCTGTACCACCAGCAGGCCAAGGACGTCGACATCGTCATCACGACCGCGCTGATCCCGGGCCGCCCGGCCCCGCGTCTGCTGACGGCGGAGGACGTGGCGGCGATGAAGCCCGGCAGCGTCATCGTCGACATGGCCGCCGCGCAGGGCGGCAACGTCGCGGGAACCGTCGCGGGCCGCACCGTGGTGACCGACAACGACGTGACCATCATCGGCTACACCGACCTCGCGTCCCGGCTGCCCACGCAGGCCTCGCAGTTGTTCGGCACCAACCTGGTGAACCTGGTCAAGCTGCTGACGCCCGGCAAGGACGGCCGCCTCGTCATCGACTTCGACGACGTGGTCCAGCGGGCGGTGACCGTGGTCCGCGAGGGCGAGGTCACCTGGCCCCCGCCGCCGGTGGCCGTCTCGGCACCGGCCGCGCCCAAGCCCGCGCCCGTGGCCGTCGCGGAGCCGAAGCAGTCGCGGCTCACCCCGGCGGTCCGGTTCGCCCTGATCGGTGCCGGCATGCTGGCGATGTTCGCGCTGGTCGCCTTCGCTCCGGCGCAACTCGCGGCGAACTTCACGGTGTTCACGCTGGCGGTGGTGATCGGCTACTACGTGATCGGCAAGGTGCACCACGCGTTGCACACCCCGTTGATGTCCGTCACCAACGCGATCTCCGGGATCGTGGTGATCGGAGCGCTGCTTCAGATCGGGCACGAGAGCGCGGTGGTCACCACGCTGTCGTTCGTGGCGATCCTGCTGACGAGCGTGAACATCTTCGGCGGCTTCGCCGTCACCCGCCGCATGCTGTCCATGTTCTCGAAGGGCTGAGCCGCCATGACCTCAACCACGGCCTCACACGCGGCGGACCTGGTCGCCGCCCTGCTGTTCATCCTCAGCCTGGCGGGGCTCTCCCAGCACCGCACCTCCCGCGCCGGTGTCGTGTACGGCATCGCCGGGATGGCCCTCGCCCTGGTCGCCACCGTCGTCCTCGCGGCGCAGAGCATCACCGCGGGCGCGGTCACGCTCATCGTCGTCGCGATGGTGCTGGGCGCGGGGATCGGCATCTGGCGGGCACGCCGGGTCGAGATGACCCAGATGCCCGAACTCATCGCCGTTCTGCACAGTTTCGTCGGCCTCGCGGCCGTCCTGGTCGGCTGGAACAGCTACCTGGAGGTCGAGGCGCACGGTGACGCGCAGACCCATGTGACGTCCGACCTGCTGGGGATCCACCACGCCGAGGTGTTCATCGGCATCTTCATCGGCGCGGTCACCTTCACCGGCTCCATCGTCGCCTTCCTCAAGCTGTCGGCGCGCGTCAAGTCCCGTCCGCTGGTCCTGCCGGGCAAGAACGCGCTCAACGTCACGGCCCTGGTCGCCTTCGTGGCGCTGACGGTCTGGTTCACGATCACCCCGAACCTCGGTCTGATGATCGCGGTGACCGTCCTCGCGCTGGTCCTCGGCTGGCATCTGGTCGCCTCGATCGGCGGCGGCGACATGCCCGTCGTCGTCTCCATGCTCAACAGCTACTCCGGCTGGGCCGCGGCGGCGGCGGGATTCCTGCTCGACAACAACCTGCTGATCGTCACCGGTGCGCTCGTCGGATCGTCCGGCGCCTACCTGTCGTACATCATGTGCAAGGCGATGAACCGTTCCTTCCTCTCGGTCATCGCGGGCGGATTCGGCATCGAGGCGTCCTCGGGCGGGGACGAGGAACAGGGTGAGCACCGTGAGGTCCACGCCCAGGAGGTGGCCGAGCTGCTGACGCAGGCACGGTCGGTCGTGATCACCCCCGGCTACGGCATGGCCGTGGCCCAGGCGCAGCACCCGGTCGCCGAGCTCACGCGTCAGCTGCGGGAGCGCGGTGTGGAGGTCCGCTTCGGCGTCCACCCCGTGGCCGGCCGGCTGCCGGGGCACATGAACGTGCTGCTGGCCGAGGCCAAGGTGCCGTACGACATCGTCCTGGAGATGGACGAGATCAACGACGACCTCGCCGACACCTCCGTCGTGCTGGTCATCGGTGCCAACGACACGGTCAACCCGGCCGCGGAGGAGGATCCGGGCAGCCCGATCGCGGGCATGCCGGTGCTGCGGGTGTGGGAGGCGGAGCACGTCGTCGTCTTCAAGCGCTCGATGGCCTCCGGCTACGCGGGCGTGCAGAACCCGCTGTTCTTCCGCGAGAACAGCGGCATGCTCTTCGGCGACGCCAAGCAGAGCGTCGAGGACATCCTCCGCGCCCTTCCCGCCGACCCACGCGCCCAGTCCTCGAACGAGGCCGCGATGGCCCGCTAGAACCCGCCTGCCTTTCCCGTCCGCCCATCGACGCCCTACACACACCCGCACCACACCGGCCCACCGGCCTCCTCCCGCAACTCAGCGCGGCGGGAGGGCTGGTGGGCCGCTGCGCGTCGCGTGCGGACCGCAACTCCCGTCCACGACGGTGCAACCGTGTGCTGTCCACCCCGCTGCGTAAACTGCCGGCTGGTGTGCCCGGCTGTGATGTCGACGTACGCACCGACGGTTTCCCGTTCGACCGAAGGACCGAACCGTGCCCGACCGACCACCGATCGTCTGCATCTGCGGCTCCGCCCGGTTCGCGGACGAGATGCGTGCGGCGAACCGTGAGCTGACCCTGGCCGGTGTCATCGTCGTCGCGCCAGGCGAAGCGGACGAGTTGATCAGCGGCGAGCAGAAGGCCCAGCTGGGCGCCCTCCACCTGCGCAAGATCGACCTGGCCGACCGGGTCCTGGTCGTCAACCCCGGTGGCTACATCGGCGAGTCCACCCGCCGCGAGATCGCCTACGCGAAGTGTCTCGGCAAGCCGATCCGCTACACCCACCCCGCGGAAGGCGACGACGGTCGCGACTGACAGCGCCGCGATCGAGTGGTCCTACAGCGGAGATGGGGCGGCAGCTGTCCCGCCATCGCGACCGGCACCACGCGAAGTGCGGCCGACTGCCGGCCGCTTCCGCCAGAGCGTGAGCCCGACGTCGACAAGCAGCACCCGGTCGAGCGCGGGTACCTCCTCCAGCGGGTGCCACGCCGCCATGTCGGTGGAGCCGTTTGTTTCGTAGCGCAGTTCGCCGCCGGTGACCCGAGCCTCGTAGACGATCCGCAGGCTCTGGAAGTCGGCGGTGGTTCCGAGGCGGCGCGGATAGGTGTGCCGCTGCGAGTCGACACCGAGCAGCGCCAGCGGCTCGATCGCGTACCCGGTCTCCTCTTCGGCCTCCCTGATCACGGTGTCGTACGGGTCCTCGCCGTGTTCCATGCCTCCGCCGGGGAGCGTCCAGCGCCTGCTGCCGTCCTTCGCTACCCAGCGTGCGAGAAGCATCGCCCCGTCCCGCACACACACGGCGTAGGCCGCCACCCTCAACTCCTGTTTCATGCAGCGACGTTAGAACAATGGCACCAGCACGTCCCGGTGCGGACGGGGATCTGCGGCATGGCGCACGGAGAAATGCACGTGGACGGCTCAGGCTCCGGTTGATCCCCGGTCGGCCCGCTGTCGTCGGCTCACTCGACGAAGGGCATCTGACACCCACCAGCCATCGGCTTCCTGAGCACACTGCGAGGGTGAGGGCGGCGGGGTAGGTGGCACAGTCCCGGCGGGTACATCGGCGAGTCCACGAGCGGGGAGATCGCGTATGGCCGGGCCGCCAGCAAGCCGATCTCGTTCAACCAGGACAGCTGGGCGCCGACGGCGATGGGCGGGCGCCGAGGCTCGTCGTGGCCGGTGACCAGGTCGCGGACTCGACCGTACCGGCCGCCGCCGGCACCCCCTAGCCGATACGCGCTCCGGCGCCGCTCACCCGGATTCGGGGGTCGCCTGTGCGCAGGGTCACCGTGAGCTCGCCGGGGCGGCCCAGGTCCTCGCCCTGGTGGAGGGTGAGGACGGCGTCCTCGGGAACGAGGCCGAGCTCGCGGAGGTACGCGCCGAACGCGGCGGCCGCCGCGCCGGTCGCCGGGTCCTCCACGACACCGCCGACGGGGAACGGGTCACGGACGTGGAAGACGGTGGCCGACTCGCGCCAGACCAGCTGGACGGTGGTCAGGTCCAGGCGGTGCATCAGGGCTTCGAGGCGGGCGAAGTCGTAGGCGAGATCGGCGAGGCGAGCGCGGGTGGCCGCCGCGAGGACGAGGTGACGGGCTCCGGCGAACGCGATGCGGGGCGGGAAGGCCGGGTCGAGATCGGCCTCCGGCCAGTCGAGCGTGGCGAGCGCCTCGTCGAGGTCGGCGCCGTCGATCTCGGCCAGGTGCGGCTCCACGCTGGTGAGGGTGGCCCGGACGGTTCCGTTCACCTCGGCCACGCTCACCGGCACGATGCCCGCACGCGTGCTGAACACCAGCTCCCCGGGCCCGACCTGTTCGGCGAGCGCGATGGCGGCGGCGACGGTGGCGTGCCCGCAGAACGGCACCTCGGCCTTCGGGCTGAAGTAGCGGATGGCGTAGGCCCGGCCCTCGTGGCCGTCGAGTCCGTCCGGGAGCGCGGTCAGGAACGCGGACTCCGAGTATCCGAGGTCGGCGGCGATGGTCAGCATGTCGCCGTCGTCCAGGTGCGTGGCGTCCAGGACGACGCCGGCGGGGTTCCCACCCTCCGGTTCGCCGGAGAAGGCGGTGTAGCGGAGAACCTCGGACCGCTTCGCGTTCGATGTCATGATCACCAAAACGCGGGGGCACCCGCCGGCTATTCCTGGCCGGGCGTCCGAGTTCATCGGCCCCGGAGGGGGTCGCACCCCCGTACCGGACGAACACCCGGCCTCGCACGCACCGGCCCCGTTTGACCTTGACACCGTGACAAGGCCTTCACTGCTCACCGAGGAGGTGGTCTCATGACGGTCACGGGACAGGACGCCGATGGGGTACAGCTGCTGCGGGGACTGGAGGACGAGCGTTCGTCCGTACGGTTGCGGGCGGCACTGGCGGTCGGCAGTACGCCCGATCCACGCTTCGTCCCCCCGCTCGTCCGGCGCTGCGCGGTCGAGCCCGAGTTCTTCGTCCGCGACATGCTGACCTGGGCGCTCACCCGGCATCCGGTCTCCCTGACGCTTCCCGCGCTGCTCGACGAGGTCCGCTCCGACCGGGCGCAGGCGCGGAGCCAGGCACTGCACACGCTGTCCAAGATCGGGGACCGGCGGGCCTGGCCGGCGATCACACCCGCCCTGCTCTCCGACGCCGACGAGGAGGTCGCCCGGAGCGCCTGGCGGGCCTCGGTCGTCCTCGTACCGCCCGGCGAAGAGGCCGTGCTGGCGGCCGAGTTGGCGAAGGGGCTCGGGCGCGGCGGGCGGGAGACGCGACTGAGTCTCAGCCAGGCACTGGTCGCGCTGGGGGACGCCGTCGTGCCGGTCCTGCTCGCCTCGACGGCGGCGCCCGACCCGCTCGTACGGGCGCACGCGCTCGCCACGGAGCGGCTGTTGCGCGATCCGGACGCCGGATTCGAGTCGGCGATCGAGGAGGCCAAGCGCGTCGCGGTCCTCGACGGGCCCGGACAGGAGGGACGATAGGGCGTGTTGATCGGTGAGGTGGCACGACGGTCCGGTGTCAGTGCCCGCATGCTGCGGCACTACGAGTCGCTGGGTCTGGTGCGCCCGTCGGGGCGGACCGGCTCCGGGTACCGGGAATACTCCGGGGACGACATCCGGCGGATCTTCCATGTCGAGAGCCTGCGCTCGCTGGGGCTGTCGCTGCGGGAGATCGGGCGGGCACTGGACGATCCGGAGTTCGCGCCGTCGGCCCTCGTCGGCGGCCTGATCGGTCGGACGCGTGAACGCATCGCGGCGGAGAAGGAGTTGCTCACGCGGCTGGACCGGATCCGGGACGCGGAGCCCGCCGACTGGGAGGACGTGCTCCAAGTCGTCGCGCTGCTCAACGCGTTGGCCTCCAAGAGCGCCGACGCACGGCAGCGTGCGGCGCTGTCCTCGGCCGGTGAGGTCCCCGTGCCGGTGGAGGCCTTGGCCGAGGCGGTTCTCGGCGAGCAGGAACCGAACGTCGCCGGAGCCCTCCGCTGGGCGCTGGCGCGCTCCGGCGGCCGCGGAACGGAACTGCTCGCGGAGGGCCTGGACTCCGCGGAGGCCGCGGTGCGGGAACGCGCCGTCCGGTCGCTCGCCGAGATGCCCGGAGCCGAGGCCGCCGCCTGCCTGCGAGCGGCCCTCGCGCACGCCGACGCCGTGGTCCGCGGACAGGCGGCGCTGGCGCTGGGTGCGCGCGGGGGCGCCGACGCCGTACCGACGCTCCTCGACATGATCGTGGAGGGGCGCAGCGACACGGAGGCGGCGGACGCGCTGAGCGTGCTGGCGAGCGACTCCGCCGCCGCGGACCGGCTCGCGGGCGGGCTCGTCGACCGCCTCGCCGACCCCGCGACGCCGGTTCCCGCGCGTGGCCGGCTGACACAGGCGCTGGCGGGCATCCCGGGTACGGGGGCCACGGACGCGCTGGTGGAACTGTCGACGGACACGGACCGCGCGGTCGCTCTGACCGCGGCCTATCTCCTTCGACTGCGCGACGGGCGCTGAGAGACATCCGGGGTCGAGGACGAGGTGGAGGCGGGGTCGTCCGGGGCGCGGCGGTCGCGGCGATCCCAACGGTCCCGGCAGTCCCAGCGGCCCTGGCGGGTGGTGCCCGGCGCGGCGGTTCCGGCGGACGGTCCCGACCCGGGAGTTCCGGCGGACGGTCCCGACCCGACGGTCCCGACCCGGCGGTCCCGACCCGGCGGTCCCGACCCGGCGGTCCCGACCCGGCGGTCCCGACCCGGCGGTCCCGACCCGGCGGTCCCGACCCGGCGATCGCGGTCGCGGCGATCCTGGCGGGGCGACCCCGGCATGGCCGAGGGCCGTGGAACTCGGCCCGGCCGGGAGCGCCCCGCCACGTGGTCGCTCGGTCAGCGGCCGTCGATCATGAGGTACTGGCCCTGCCCGTCGTAGTTGACGGTGCAGGTCAGGTTGCCCTCGGCGGAGCAGTTCGGCATGACCTTGCCGTCCGAGCCGACGGTCGCGGTGACCCGGAACTTCCCGGCGCCGCCCGCGGACTCGTAGACGGCTGTGGAGGGGCCGTCGATCGCGACGTTGACGAGGTAGTTCGGGTAGATGGCGCGGGGGTAGTCGCCGCTGCCGTCGTGCGAGACGAGCTGCACTCCCTCGAACGGCACACGGACGCCCGCGACGATGCGCACCACCGCCACGCCCGCGCCGGGAGCGCCGACGCCCGTCGACGGCGCCCCGTTCCCGTTGCCGGAGCCGACGATGTTGTCGTGGCCGACGTTGAAGATGTCACCGTCCGCGCGCTGGTTCACGTTGTTGATGACGACCAGAGGGCCGTCACCCCGGTCGGCGGCGACGGCGCTCGCGGCGGTGCAGGGAAGGGCGACGAGGGCGGAGGCGAGCAGTACGGCGGCCCTGGCGACTGTGCGGTTCACGGATCGTTCCTTCGCTTTGTTCCGTTGGGTTCGAACACGACCGTAGGAACCGCGCAACCGCTCGTGCCGCATAGTCGCCCGCCCGGGTGGTGTCGCTGCGCCGATCGCCATGTCCCGACGGGGGCGCGGCGCCGGGACACGGAGCGGAACCGGTGCCGGAGGGTGTGCGGCGCCGGTTCCGGGCGTCGTGCAAGGCTTGCGTCATGACGGATCAACCCGAGGTCGCGGTCGTCCGAGGGCCGGACCGGTCCCCCGCCGCCGAGGACGGACTCTCCGCGCTCCTGGCCGCCTACCATCTGCGGACGGAGGCCGAGAAGGGTGCGGCCGTCGCCGGTGTGGAGGAGCTGCCCGAGCGCTACCGGGCGGAGATCTCGGACCCGGGGACCGCGTTCGCCGACGATGTCGTGCTCCTGGCCGTGCTCGGGGACAGGGCTGTCGGATGCCTCGTGGTGACCGCACCCGTCGACGGGACGTGCGAGGTCAAACGGCTCTGGACGGACCCGGCGGTCCGGGGCCGCGGCATCGCGTCCGGCCTGCTCGGTGCCGCGCTCGCGCGGGCCGCGGAGTGCGGTGCGAGCGGTGTGCGGCTGTCGGTGTGGAGCTGGCGGACCGGCGCCATCGCCCTGTACCGGCGGCACGGCTTCACCGTCACCGAGTCGTGGGACGAACGCGATCAACTGGTCTGCATGCAGCGCCCGGTGTGAGTGCCCTGGGGGCGGGCGTGGGCGGACGCGGAGTAGCCGCTGCGCGGCTGTGTGTGTAACAGCCCTGTACTACGGCCCGGTCGGACGGAACGGGGTGGCGGGGCCAGTGGCTCTTGGTGGGCACAGACGCTCGCTACCAGCGAGGCGCCGGCACCACCGACCGATACGGGGAAGAATCAATGCGCGCTCACCACCTCACCCTCACCGCTCTGGCCATCGTCGCGGGCCTCTCGCTGACGGCCTGTCAGAACGGGGACGACGGCACGGGACAGAGCGCGCCCTCGTCCCCGGCCGGAGCGGCTTCCTCTGGCGGTTCGTCTTCCGGCGCCTCAGACCAGGGCGGCGGAACCGGCGGTGCCGGCAAGAGTTCTGCGGGTTCCACGGGGTCTACCGGCTCCACGGGGTCTACGGGGTCTACGGGCAAGGGATCGGGATCCACGACGGGTTCCGGCGGGAGCGCCAAGGCCGGCCGGTGCCACACGGACGCGTTGCAGATCACGGCGAAGGACGACACCATCAGCGGCGACCCCGACGGCACCGTCGTCGTGGAGCTGAAGAACCACAGCGGTCAGGCCTGCACGATCTCCGGGTACGCTGGTGTCGACCTGAAGACCAATTCGGGGACGGTGTCCGCGAAGCGCACCGGCCAGCAGGCCACTCAGGCGGTCCTCAAGAGCGGGCAGTCGATCGACTTCCCGATCAACTACCCGCTCAACACGACGGGCGGCTCCGGCGTCCGCATCACCGGCCTGTTGGTGACTCCGCCGAACGAGACCAAGACGGTCGCCCTCGCCTGGCCGGGCGCCGCCTCGCTGCCGGTCACGGACGGCTCCGGCGAACCGGTGAAGGTCGGCCCGGTCGGAAGCGCCGGCCAGGGCGGCTGACCGGCGCCGGCGCCGCCGGACGACCCCTAGGACCTGTCCGACGACTCCCGTCCGCCTCGCGGCCGACGACGCGAGCCGTCGGACAGACCCCGGTCTCCGGGCGGGCGGAGCGAGTCGAGGAGGGCCAAGTCGTCCTCCGAGAGCCGCAGCGAGCCGGCCGCCACGTTCTGGACGAGGTGCTCCGGGTCGCCGGTCCCCGGGATCGCCAGCACGTGCGACCCCTGCTGCAAGGTCCAGGCCAGCCGGACCTGTGCGACGGACACGCCGTGCGCGCGGGCGACGGCGCGCACCGTCTCGTCGTCACCGGCGGCCGGACTCGCCTCGGCCCCGGGACCGGCTATCGCGAAGAACGGGACGAAGGCGAGGCCGAGTTCGCCGCAGGTCCGCAGGAGTGCCTGGTCCTCGTCCGACGCACCGATCCCGTACGGGTTCTGCACGCAGACGACCGGGGCGATGGCCCGGGCCTCGGCCAGTTGCCCGGACGTGACGTTGGAGAGTCCGAGATGGCGGACGAGCCCGGCGTCGCGGAGGTCGGCCAGCGCCCCGAAGTGCTCGCCGATCGAGCCGGTCCGCAGGCTCGGCGGTACGCGCAGGTTCACCACGTCCAGGTGATCGCGGCCGAGTTGGCGCAGGTTCTCCTCGACCTGGCCGCGCAACTGCGCCGGCTCCGCCCACCACCAGGCGCCCGAGGGATCGCGGCCCGGCCACACCTTGGTGGTGATGACCAGGTCCTCCGGGTACGGCGCCAGGGCCCGGTTGATCAGTTCGTTGGCGGAGCGCGTCGCCGAGAAGTAGAAGGCGGCGGTGTCGACGTGGTTCACGCCGAGCTCGACCGCCCGCCTGAGGACGCCGATCGACCGGTCGCGGTCACGCGGCACGCCCTGGTCGAAGGGCGCGGTACCCGTGAGCCGCATGGCGCCGAACCCGACGCGGTTGACGGTCCGATCACCGAGCCGCCAAGTACCGCCGGCGGAAGCGGTGTTCGTATGTGAACTCATTGAGATGGATCTCCTCTTGCGGTGCGGAACGAGGAACCGACGGGTGGGGCCCGGTGCGTTCGGATCGCTCGACGGGACGACAACCTCGAAGAGGAACCACCGGCGTCGCACCAGGCGGACCCCTGGCATGAAGAAAGCCTCCTCGGCGGATCTGACTCCGCGCCGAGAAGGCTTGTGTGATGTCCCCCATTCTAACAGGACAGGTCACCCCATACGGGGAGTCCGCCTCAGCAAGTGACAGTGAAGGCAGCAGTGTTGGCCGTGGCCGCCCAGCCGGCCGGAGTGTGATGCGTCGCCGCGCGTGCCTCGGTGAGGGCTCGCTGCCGGAGGTCGCCGCCGAACAACTGAATCGTGGCGGCGGCCAGGATGTCACCCCTGCCAACGGTCCGCCCGTCATTCCTGCGGGCGGACCCTGCGGCGTCCCGGGCGAGGTCCGTCAGGAACACGCTCGCGATTCCGTCCAGGTCGCGGCCCATCGCCGGGACGGCCGTCACCCCGTGGCTCCGCAGCAGCTTCTTGATCCCGGCCTCGAACCTGTGGGCGCCGACCACAGCACTCGGCTTGCGCGAACCCCTGCGCTCGCCAGTAGGAACGATGACACCCTCGGCGTCGTACAGGACACCGGTCAGGCCTTTGAACGTCGGGCTGTGGTCGTACCACTTGCACCCCACCTCGAGCTCGACGTTCCGGTCGATCGCCGAGAGGAGGTCCCCGGGAACCAGCTTCTTGCGGGCCTCCTCCGCCGCCGCTCTCCTCGCGCCGTCGATGATCTCCGTCAGCACGGTCCGCGTCACCGACGCGGCGGCCCACGCGGCCGCCCGGGAGACGTGCATCGAGGTCACGTCCCTGAACACCGCTTTGACGAGGGCGGGCTTGAACGGCGGGACCTCCATCATCGAGGCGCTCTCGCGGCCGCTGAGCCGTGGGCGGGCAGGATGTGCGGTCATCAGAAGAACTCTCCCTTTCGTCGGAGTTCCCACAGGCCTACTCGGCCGGGAACCAGCAGAGGCCACCCGGTTGTGGGCGACCACGATCCTCTGATCATCATCACGCAGCACGTCGTAAGGTACGGCCCATGTCTGATGGATCGTTGTCAACGGGCCGCCTGTGGGCGGTCCTGGTCGGGATCGACGCTGTGGTGACTGTGTCGACGATCGTGGTGTGGAGGCAGAGCGGAACTCCGTGGACCGAAACCTTGATCAGTTCGGGTGTGTTTGCCGTGGCGGTCCTGATAGCAGGCCCCTGGGTGATGAGGCGGACCAGGGCAAGGGTCGAGGAAATAAAGCGGCAACAGCGTTGATCCGGTTCGGTCTCCTCTGAGAGCGCCTGGTTCGGTGCGGATGCCCCGGAACAGAGGCGTGTTACCAGGGCACCTCCCCCTCGTCGTCGAAGAAGCGGCCCGTCGGACCGTCGGGCGGTGCGGTGGCCAGTCGGATCGCGGCGGCCGCGCCCTGCTGGGGGGTGCGCACTCCCCGGAAGCCGTTGAGGTCCGTCGCCGTGAAGCCGGGGCAGACGGCGTTGATCAGGATGGGTGTGCCGGCCAGTTCCTTGGCGTACTGGACGGTGACGGCGTTGAGGAACGTCTTCGACGGAGCGTAGGCGACGGAGATGGGGCCCGTCTCACGCCCGGGCGTGGTCTGGAGCGTGAGCGACCCGACGCTGCTGGAGACGTTCACGATCCTCGGCGCCGGCGAGCGGCGCAGCAGCGGGAGCAGGGCGTTGGTGACGCGGATGACGCCGATCACGTTGGTCTCCACGGCCGCCCGTACCCGGTCCACGTCGACCGTGGTGGGCTCCTGCGGTCCGCCGCCGGTGATCCCGGCGTTGTTGACGAGCGCGTCGAGCCGCCCGGCCCGCTCCTCCATCAGCCGAGCCGCCGCTGTGACACTGGCGTCGTCGGTCACGTCCAGCGACACGCCGAACGCGTCGGCTCCGGCCGCGCGCAGTTTGTCCAAGGCGGCCTCGCGCCGCTCCTCGTCCCGCGCGCCGATTCCGACGGACCAGCCGAGGGCGCCGAGCCCCGCGGCGATCTCGTAGCCGATGCCCTTGTTGGCCCCGGTCACCAGCGCGACCTTGTGGTGGTTCACGGTGTTCGTCTCACTCATGACGTCGATACTTCTCCCCCGCCGGGCAGGCGTCCAAGACCGACCGGGTGGGCGGCGATACCGCCCGGGTATCACTCCTGGCCGTGCCGGTTAGGCTTGCGGGGTGGAGACACGTGAGCTGCGGTACTTCGTCGCGGTGGCCGAAGAACTGCACTTCGGCCGGGCCGCGCAGCGGCTCGGGATCGCCCAGCCCCCGCTGTCGCGGGCGATCGGCGGGCTCGAACGGCGCCTGGGCACCCTCCTGCTGGAGCGCGGAAGCCGCGGTGTCGCCCTGACCGGGCCGGGGGCGGTGCTGCTGCGGGAGGCGCGGGCGGCCCTGGACGCCGTCGAGGCCGCCGAGCGGCGCACCCGCCGGGCCGCCCTCGCGGCGACCGGCCGCCCCGCCGTGGTCCTGGCCGCCAAGGCGGGCGCCTCCGGTGAACTGCTGGCGAAACTCCTCGACTCCTACGCCGCCGAGCCTGGCGCCGTCGCCGTGGACGTCGTGCTGTGCGGGCCGGGCGAGCAGGCACGGTTGCTGCACGACGGACGGGCCGACGTGGCCCTGCTGCATCGGCCGTTCGACGACACGGCCGGCTTCGACACCGAGGAGCTGCGGTCCGAGGGTCAGGTCGCGATCCTCCCGGCGGGCCACCCGCTCGGCACCCGCCCCCAGGTGCGGCTCGCCGAGGTCACCGACCTTCCCGACCTGCCCCTGCCCCGCTGGCCCCGCCCGGACGGCACCTTCCCGGACGGCCCCGGGCCGCAGGTGCGCGACCACACGCAGCTCACCCAGCTCATCGCCCTGGGCCGGGCCTGCGCGGTGGTGCCGGAGTCGGGCCGCGCCGGCCTGCGCGAGGGCCTCACCGCCGTACCGGTCCTCGATGCCCCCCGTGTCACCACGGTCATCGCCTGGCCCCCGCACAGCCGCTCGACGGCGGTCGCGGGCCTGGTCCGCGCCGCCACCTCCCTGTGACCGACGGCGGGAACGAGGGGCGTCTCTCGCTCCGCCAACACGCTTGCGCCATCGGGTGGTTGGGGCGGGCACCCCGCTAAGGAGCCGGAAAGACCAGTCGTACCCCGTTCTTCTCCTCGGCGCGGTGGAGTGACGGGACGAGCGTGGCGCGCAGGGTCCTGACCTCGGTGGCGTGGTCGGTGAGGAAGCGTGCGCGCAGCCGCAGCCGGGCGGGCTCCCGTACCGCCTCGACGGGGCGCATGCACGTGGCGTACGCGCTGCCGAGGGCACGTTCGACGGCGGGCAGCCGGTCGGGGGCGGTGGTCTGCTCGCGGGTGTCGGCGAGGGCGAAGAAGCCGTTCTCGTCGCGGACCCGGATCCCGTGGCCGGCCAGGCAGCCCGGCAGGGTGCGCAGGGCCCGTACCACCGAGGGGTCGCGGCGCAGGGAGACCAGCGTGTCGAACCACTGTCCCTGGAGCGCGGCGAAGCGGTCGCGCAACTCCGCCGCGGCGGCCGTCCCTTCGGCCAGACACCGTCGTACGACCGCCGGTGCTGCCGTGGCCGTCGCGCTCGCGTCCGTCGCCGGTCCGGGCGTGGCGTCGGGCACCTCCGCGGTCCCGCTCAGTCCGTGCCGGGCCACGAAAGCCAGGTCGGGAAGTTCGTAGTACCGGATGAACGTGAGCGGGGCCTGCTCGGGCAGGGCGGCCCCCTGGGCACGGGCGCACCGTTTGGCGGCGGTGCGCGCCTGCTGTCGTACGAAGACGTCGAGGCCCTGCGTCCACCGGGTCTCGGCGCCGGTCGCGGGCAGGACCATGCGGACCGGGTCGTCGGGCAGGGCGGCGCTGAGGCGGGCGGCGGACACGTGCGCCGCCGCGGGCGGATCCGGCTGCGGGGCGGGGGCGGCCGAGCACGCCGCGGCGAACAGGGCGGCGGCGGTCACGGCCGCGATCCGCCCGGCGGCCCTGCGCCCGCCCGGAACCGGAACCCACGGCCGGGCCGAGAGCGGAAACCGGTGCCGGTCGGCCCGGCGCCGACGGTGACGCCCCCTGACGGGACGGACCATCCGAATCACTCCCCCAACTCTGTGTCGTTCCCGTGCGGTTCGCCTTGGCGGGGGTGCCGTCGACCCGGTGCCGACGGCACCCCCGGGCGAGTCCTCGGTCAGTTCGTGATCTTGACGGAGTCGCCGCCGTCCAGCTGGCTCGCCACCGTGAACGGGGTGTTGTCGTTCACGTCGGTGCACAGCCAGTACGTGGAGTCGTTGACGCTGTGGCTGCCGTCGGAGGCCCAGACGTAGCCCTTGGTGCAGGTGTGCCAGACGCCGCTGGAGTTGCGCAGCCGGCCGGCGTAGTAGTCCCCGTACGGGGAGGTCGAGTCGTCGGAGTAGGTGAGGTTGAGGTCGCCGCAGCTGCTGCTCGCGGACTTGTAACGGATCGTTCCCACGCCCTCGTTGCCCCCCGTGGTGAGCGTCGAGGTCACGCAGGCCTGCGGGGCGGCCGAGGCCGCCGCCGGCGCGAACGTCAGACAGGCCGCGGCGGACACGAGCGCGAACGCGCCCGCGACGATTGCTCGGGTCATGCTTCCCCATTTCGGTCTCGGGTCTTGGTTCTTCGGTCCCGCCGCAGACGCTCGCAGAGCGGGCGCGCGGGGACCACGACCTTCGAACGGGCTCGAAAGTCCCCGGCCCGGCGGCGGAGTCCCTCACTCCTGCGGGGTCCGTGCGGCCGGTGGGGCCCATGGGGCCGGACGCGACCGGCTCGCCCCGACGCGACCCGTGGGTCATGACCGGAAGTCGACGTACGGGGCCTACGCGTCGCGGGGTGTCTCCGGTGTCCGGCGCAGCAGGGCGGCCCCCAGGGGCGTGAGGGTGTGCAGCACGGTGTTGTGCCACCGTCGGCTCGTGATCAGGCCCGCCTCGCGCAGCACCGAGGTGTGGTGGGTGGCGGTGGACGGCGAGACCCCGACGGATCGCGCCAGCTCCGAGGTGGTGGCGCCCAGGGCCAGGGAGCGCAGCGTGGCGGCACGGGTTCCGCCGAGCAGGGCGGCGAGCGGGGCGTCCTCGGCCGGGGCCGCGGGGGGCGGCCGGGAGTCGTGCAGGGGGTAGACCAGCACCGGACGCAGGGTGTCGTCGGCCATGGAGATCGGGGTCTGCCAGCAGAAGTACGACGGGACGAGGCGCAGCCCGCGGCCGCCGAGGTACAGGTCCCGGTCCTCCACGTAGTCGACGTGCAGGACCGGCGGGCGCCAGCGCATGACCGGTGACAGGCCGTCGAGCAGTCCGTCGATGCCTGCGTCGATGGTGTGGCGGGCCCTCAGCGCGCGTTCTCCGGCGATGCCCGCGTGGATGCGGTCGTGGTGGGGCGCGATGACCGCTTCGTGGTAGGCGCGCAGGGCCTTCACCAGCTCCTCGCGGGTGCCGCGCTCCACCAGCCGGGGAGCCCAGGACGGGGCTCCGCTCAGCCGGCCGAGCATGCGGACCTCGCGGGCGACGCGGGCGGGCGGGGTGTCGACGATCTCCGCGAGCCCCCTGTCCAGCCCGTCGGCGGCCTCGTACGGGGTGAGGAAGTCGGGGAGGTACACCGCGCGGGGCAGGACCGGGACGAGCAACTGGCGTACCGCCGAGCCGAGTCCGGTGCCGGCGAGGGTGTCCCGGGTGGTGCGGTACCAGTCGGCGTACGCCCAGCGCCCGCGCCTGGTCTGGAGCCTGTGCAGGCTGCTGGTGATCTCCCAGAGCGGGTCGGGTGTGCCCGCCACCCGGATGCGGGTGAAGTCCTCGGGCGTGAAGTGGATGCGCAGCACGGGATTCGCCCCCCGAATCGACCGGCGTCCGGCTCGTAGGCAGCGTCCGACATCTGCCGTCACAGCGGCAACGGGCTGATTCGGCCGGTGCCCGGGGGTCACGAGAGACGGAACGGTCCCGGCCAGGGGGCAGGGGACAGGGGTCAGAGGCCAGGGGACACGGCGCAGGCGGCACGGGGCCGAGGGGCAAGGGGCCGAGGGGCAGGGAGCACGGGCGGCGGGCCGTCCGGCCGGAGGGCACGGCACGGCCGGTGACACGGCCATGATTCGGAGGGCGGGTATCCCGGCCGGGATACCCGCCGGGGGGGGTGGGCGCCTGGGCTGGGCCGGCGCGCGGGGCCAAGCGTCGGCTCTGGCCGGCCGTGGGAGCAGCCTCGGCCAGGAGACCGCAAGCAGCCGTGAGTACGGGCGTGGCGACAGGGCTGGGCGGAGCCTTCAGCGCGGGCGCAGCCATCAGCCTCGGCCCAGCCACGAGCAAAGGCGCAGCCAGGGGTACGGGCGCGACCATGGGCTCGGGGCTCCTCCGTGGGCCCAGATGCCCCGCGGGCACGAGGTGCGACCGTCGGATCGGGCGCGCGCCCGAGGGCCCGGATTGCCGCGTACGGCCGGGAGGCGAGCCCGCGAAACCGGAAAGGGCCGGCCCCGCGCAGCCGGAAGCGGTGAGCCGGACATCGCCGGGGCCGGCCGGGCAGGCCGGTCGCGCCGTCCCGCATGGTCAGACTCGTCCCATGGTGCGACGCTGGAGGGGCGAGGTATCCGTGGGACCACCGGGAGGACCGATGGGACGCGATGTTCCGGCGCTGGTCTTCACCCGCGAGGACCGTCGCCGGTACCGGATCAAGATGCAGGAGTGTCTCGACGCCTTCGCGCAGATGCTGCGGGAGTCGCGGTTCGACGCCGAGCGGCCCCAGGTCGGCCTGGAGATCGAGCTGAACCTGACCGACACCGACGGCGAACCGACGATGCGGAACGCGGACGTCCTCGACGCCATCGCCGATCCCGCCTGGGACACCGAGCTCGGCCGCTTCAACCTGGAGATCAACATTCCGCCCAGGCGGCTGATCGCGGGTGGTCCCGACGCCTGGGAGGACGAGATCCGCGCCGCCCTGAACCACGCGGACGAGCGCGCCAGGTCGATCGGCGTCCATCTGATCATGATCGGCATCCTGCCCACCCTGCGGGAGGCGGACGTCGGCCCGGAGGCCCTGTCGCAGAACGCCCGCTACCGGCTGATCAACGAGCAGGTCTTCGCGGCGCGCGGCGAGGATCTGCTCATCGAGGTGGACGGGGTGGACCGGCTGCGGACGTACGCGGAGACCATCACGCCGGAGGCCGCGTGCACGAGCACGCAGTTCCACCTCCAGGTCTCACCCGAGGAGTTCGCCGACTACTGGAACGCGGCGCAGGCGATCGCCGGGGTCCAGGTGGCGCTGGCGGCCAACTCGCCCTTCCTGTTCGGCAAGGAGCTGGCGCACGAGACCCGTATCCCGCTCTTCGAGCAGGCGACGGACACGCGCCCGCAGGAGATCAAGGCGCAGGGAGTACGGCCCCGGGTCTGGTTCGGCGAACGGTGGATCACCAGCGTCTTCGACCTCTTCGAGGAGAACCTCCGCTACTTCCCCGCGCTCCTGCCCCTGTGCGAGGACCAGGATCCCACCAAGACGCTGGACCGCGGTGACACACCGGAACTGCCCGAACTCACCCTGCACAACGGCACGATCTACCGGTGGAACCGTCCCGTCTACGCCGTGAACCGGGGCAGACCGCACCTGCGGGTGGAGAACCGTGTGCTGCCCGCGGGCCCGACGGTCGCCGACACCCTCGCCAACGGCGCCTTCTACTACGGTCTCACCCGCGCCCTGGTGGAGGAGGACCGGCCGGTGTGGTCCCGGATGTCCTTCTCGGCCGCCGAGGACAATCTGCACACCGCGGCGCGGCACGGCATGGACGCCCGGCTGTACTGGCCGGGAACGGGTGAGGTCCCGGTGCCCGAACTCGTCCTGCGCCGGCTGCTGCCGCTGGCGCACCAGGGCCTGGAGCGCACCGGCATGGACGAGGCCTGGCGCGAGCCGCTGCTCGGCATCATCGAGCAGCGCTGCGTGACCGCGCGCAACGGAGCGATCTGGCAGAAGGAGATGCTCCACCGCCTGGAGAAGTCGGACCACTGCGGCCGCCACGAGGCGCTGCGGCGGATGACACGGCAGTACATCGACTACATGCATCTGAACGCACCGGTGCACACCTGGCCGGTGGACTGACGCAACTGGGCGGGCCAACTGCCCGTCGGCGTCAGCCCGTCGACATCTCCGTCAGCGTCTCGCGCACGATCCGCACCGCCGCCTCCGCGTCGGCCCGCGTCACGTCGAGGTGGAACACGAAGCGCAGCTGGCCCGGGTATCCCGCGCACAGCAGACCGCGACGGGCCAGCCGGTCGCGCAGGTCGTCCGTCTCGACGCCGGGGTCGGACTTCGCGAAGACCATGTTGGTCCCGCTCGGCTCCATGGTCAGGCCCCGCACGTCCTTGAGGCCCTCGGCGAACAGCTCGGCGTGCGCGTGGTCGTCGGCGAGCCGTGTCACCTGGTGGTCGAGCGCGTACCGCGCGGCGGCGGCGAGCACTCCGGCCTGCCGCATCCCGCCGCCCAGCACCTTGCGCCAGCGCCGCGCCTCGGCCACGAACTCCCGTGATCCCAGGAGCGCCGAGCCGACCGGCGCGCCCAGGCCCTTGCTGAAGCAGACCGAGACGGTGTCGAAGTGGCCGGCGATCCGACGTGCCTGCTCGTAGGGGTCGCCGCCCTCGGCCACCGCCGCGTTGAACAGTCGCGCCCCGTCCAGGTGCGTGGCGAGTCCGTGGTCTCGGGCCAGGTGGGTGGCCGTCTTCAGGTAGTCCTGCGACACGGCGCGGCCACCGATGGTGTTCTCCAGGCAGAGCAGCCGCGTACGCGCGAAGTGGGCGTCGTCCGGTTTCACGGCGGCCGCGATGTCCAGCGGGTCCAGCGTTCCGTCGGCCCGGTGGGCCAGCGGCTGGGGCTGAATGCCTCCGAGCACGGCGGCGCCGCCGCCCTCCCACCGGTACATGTGGGCCATCTGACCGGCGATGTACTCGTCCCCGCGGCCGCAATGGGTCAGCAGGGCACACAGGTTGCTCTGGGTCCCCGAGGACACGAACAGCGCGGCCTCGAAGCCGAGGAGCCCGGCGATCCGCTCCTGGAGCGCGTTGACGGTGGGATCGTCACCGAAGACGTCGTCGCCCACCTCGGCCTCGGCCATCGCGCGGCGCATCGCCTCGCCGGGCCGGGTGACGGTGTCGCTGCGCAGGTCGATGACGCGGCCGCGCCCGTCCTGGGCGGCACCGCCCGCGTTCACGGCGCGGGAGGCATCGGGGGTGTCTGCGGCATCCGCGGCACGGGCGGAATCAGTGGTGGGCACACACATACTCTGCCATGCCGGAAGCGGGACGAGGGCGCCCGGGGTTCGCCCGACGTTCCGGCCGGCTCGCCCCCTCACACACGTCCCGGCCGGCACGCCCCCGCCGTACGCCATCAGCTCCGTACGCGCCCCCGAACACCTTCCGGCCGGCACGAGCCTCCGCAGGCGTGCCCACCGACTCACGCCCTCCAACACGCCCCGCCCCGGCACACCCCCGAACAGGCTCCGCTCCGCCCGGCACAAGCCCGCCGTACGCGTGCCGTTCGCCCGCCGTACGCCTTCTCCGTGTCTCCTTGCACATGGTCGTGAACACGACAGGGTGCGATCCGGCGTACGGCTGCCATCCTGTGTGTCCACCGCCTTCTCACTCCGGGTCGCACGCCCGGTACCCCGGGCCGACAACGTTGTCTGCCCGCCAGGCCGGACCCCTGCGTGCGAATGAGCGACGCTGGAGAGGTCTCGTGCCCATCAGAACCCGCATCCCCTTGCCCCCCGTGCTCCCGCCGAGGGCCGCCGCCGGACGTCACCGGCCGCTGCGCGCCACGGCCGTCGGACTGCTCGCCGGGGCGCTCGCCCTCGCCACCGCGGCGGGTGGCGGTACGGCCGCGGCCGTGCCCCTCGCCACGTCGTCCGCGGCGTCCTCGGCATCCGCCGGGTCAGGTGCCTCCGCCGGGTCCGGCGCGACAGCGGGCGGACCGTCGGCCGGCACCGACTACACGGAACTCGTCGACCCGTTCGTGTCGACCGCGGGCGACGACGGCAACGACCTCCCGGGCGCGCAGGCACCCCACGGTCTGGCCAAGGTCAACCCGATGACCACGCCGGGCCGCAACCACTCCGGGTACGACTACGACGAGAACCACATCGCCGGGTTCACCGCCACGGACCTCGACGGGGTCGGCGGCTCGGGAGGCGGTGGCGACCTGCTGGTCGTCCCGACCTCCGTGCGGTACGACAAGCGGCCCTCCCCGGGCACGTACGCCCACACCTACACGCACGACGACGAGACGGCGGCCCCCGGGTACTACCGGGCGGGTCTCGGGTCCGTCTCCGGAACCGGCACCTCGGTGACCCAGGACTCCGGGACCGTCGAGGCGGAGATGACCGCGACGACGCGCACCGCACTGGAGCGGTACCGCTTCCCCTCAGGAGCGAACCCCGAACTCGTCCTCGACCTGGCCGACAACTTCACCAGCCGCACCCGTTCCACTCTCAAGGCGACGACGCTCCCCGACGGGACCACCTCGATCACCGGACTCGTCGCGGGGTCGTTCAACGGCGCCTCGTACCAGCTGTATTACGACGCCACCACGAACATCCCCGTGACCTCGCTGAGGAGTTGGGGCGCCGACGGCAAGCTCGGTGACGCCACCGGCCAGGAGGGCGCCGACACCGGCGTGGTCCTCGGGTTCGACCCGGCCGCCGGCCAGGACGTGGAACTGCGCATCACGCTGTCGCCGGTCAGCGCCGGACAGGCCGCCACCGACCAGCGGAACGAGGTCGGCCGGCTCACCTTCGACCAGGCGCGCGACCGGACCCGGGCGGACTGGAACCGCGCGCTCGGCGCCGTCGACGTACACGCCTCCGCGACGTCCGACCCCGGGTCGACGCTCACCCGGGAGTTCTACACGCATCTGTACCGCATGTACGCGCTGCCGGTGAACGCCACCAGCACCAGTGGCACGTACCGGGGCGTGGACGGGGTGGTGCACCGGACCAACGGCTATACGTACTACGACGGTTGGTCCACCTGGGACGACTTCAGGAAGTATTCGGTCGAGGCGTACATCGACCCGCCGACGTACCGGGACATGGTGCAGTCGCTCATCGAGCTGTTCGCCGACGCGCACGCCGCAGGCAAGAACCCGGGCGCCCTGACCCACTCGGTCCCGACCGTCCGCTGGGAGCGCTCGGCCGTGCTGGTGGCCGACGCCCTGTCGAAGGGGTACAAGGACTTCGACCGGCTCGACGAGGCGTATCCGGCGCTGGTGACGTACACCGGGTCCTACACCGACGCCGAGTCGCGGCAGGGGTACATCGCGGGCGATCCCGGTACGACCGTGCAGCGCGGCTACGACCAGTGGGCGCTCTCCGTCATCACCGACGCGCTCGGCAGGACCGCCGACGCGGAGAATCTGCGGGCGCAGTCGACCATGGCGATCGACCACCTCGTGAAGTCCGGCGCCTGGACCGCGGCCGACGGCACCGGGGTCGGCCTGCTCACCCCGCGCGCCGCGAACGGCGACTGGCAGAGCGCCGACTACGAGAGGTTCGAGGCGGCCGGCCTCTACCAGGGAACGCTCTGGCAGTACCACTGGTACGACGCCTACGACATGGGCGGTCTCATCGAGGCCATGGGCGGAGCGAAGGCGGGGAGGGCCGCCGTGGAGCACATGTTCGGCGAGGACTCCGGCGCCGACGACGGTTCGACGATGCTGCACTCCAACGCGAACGAGATCGACCTCCAGGCCCCGTACCTCTTCAACTACGTGGGCGAGCCGAGCCTGACGCAGAAGTGGGTGCGCGCCATCTACACCGGCTCGACCTGGAACCGTTACATCGCGACGGGTTCCTCGAACGAAGTCCCCAGTTCCGGGGGCGAGTTCCGTCCGCCGGTCAGGACCCAGGTCTACAAGCTCTCCCCCAAGGGTTTCCTGCCGACCATGGACAACGACGCCGGCACCATGTCGACCATGTTCGTCGGCGCCGCCCTCGGTCTGTTCCCGGTGACCGCGGGCTCCAGCCAGTTCCAGATCGGCAGCCCGTTCTTCGACTCCACGACGATCCGCTACGCCAGTGGCGCCCGGTTCACGGTGAAGGCCCACGGGGTGTCGCCCGAGCACTACTACGTGCAGAGCGCGAAGCTCAACGGCAGGCGTTTCTCCGACACTTGGCTCGACTACGGCCGGATCGTCTCCGGCGGCACCCTGGACTTCACCATGGGATCCCGGCCCTCGGCGTGGGGCGCCCGTACACGGCCCGCGTTCTCGCTGAACACCGGTGCGGGCGGCACGGGCGACGGCACGGGAGCGGGCAAGGGCGGCACCGTCGTCTCGGCCCGCCCCGCCGGAGTCGAGACGACGGCGGACGGCTCCGTCGACCGCGACGTACGGCTCACCCTCTCCGGGCGGGCGTCGTTCGCCGCCCGCGGGGGAACCAGCCTGACCGGCACCGGGGCCGCCACCGTCACAGGGCTGCCGGACGGGGTCAAGGCGGACCTCCGCGTCACCGGGTCGCACACGGCTCGGCTGTCCCTCACCGGCAAGGCACGGACCGACGCCCGCATCGGCATCACGTTCCGGGACGCGGCATACCGCCATGGCGTGACCGCCTCGACGCTGCGCGGCACCGGTGTGTCGCCGACCGAACCGCTCCTCCTGTCGGCCGCCGCGCTGCACCGCGAGGAACTCGGCGATCTCGTCGGCCAGGCGGTGCTGGTGCGCGGCACGAACTACTCCGACGGCTCCTGGAAGGTGTTCCGGTCGGCGCTCGACCGCGCGCAGGCCGTCCTCGCCGACACCTCCTCAGCGACGGGCACGCTCATGGCGGCGGACGACACGCTCCGGTCGGCCGCCGACGCGCTCACCATCGACGAGGGCGGCTACGCCGTCCTCCAGGCCGAGGACCCGGACCAGAAGGAGGGCCCCTCGCTGGTGAGCGAGGCGTACTACTCGGACGGCGACCTCGGCGGTGTCACCGAGGGATCGTGGGAACGGTTCACCCGGCTGGACTTCGACGGGACCGCACCGCGCAGCGTCTCGGTCCGCTACGCCAACGCTCAGGCGACAAGCGCGAATCCGAGCAGCGTCGACATCCACGCAGGTGCCGCCGACGGCCCTCTCGTGGCCACCGTCCAGCTCCCCGGGACGGGCGGCTGGCAGTACTACAGCACCGTACGGGCGGCCGTCACCGACCCGGACGCCCTCCTGGGCGCGTCGAGCGCGACCTTCGTGTTCCACTCCCCGGCCGGTCAGTCCTGGGTGTCGAACTTCGACTGGTACCGGTTCTCGCCGGACGAGGCCTCCCCGGTGGCGTTCGACGCGACCGCGTTCCGCTCCAGCAGCGGCGGCGGCCTCAAGAGCGAGCCGGCCGGCTGGAGCGGAGCGGGCTCCGCCACCGACCTCGGCGGCACCTACGACGGAGCCTGGCTCGACTACGGGGACGTCGACTTCGGGACCACCGCGAAGAACACCGTCACCCTGACCTATGTGAACAACTCGGCCCGCTGCGGCACCGGTTCGGCCGTCCAGATCTACCTGGCCTCCTTCGACGCGGCCGCCCCCGGGACCCCGTACGCGACGGTCCCGCTGCCCGTCACGGGAGCCGCCTGGTCGTCCGGAGGGACGGCGAGCCTCACGCTGCCCGGGGCGATCACCGGTACCCGTGCCGTCCACCTGCGGCTGGTGACGACCCCCGACGCCTCGCACCCCTACGTCGCCAACCTGGGCCGGATCACCTTCGACCACGTCGACGCGCCCACCGCAGCGGACACGTCGGGCCTGCGCGAGGCGATCGACCGGTACGCGGGACTCTCCGGTGACGCGGAGCGCTACGACACGATCGACTTCGGGGTGTTCGAGCGTGAACTCGCCGCGGCCCGCGCCCTCCTGGACGCCGACGGCGTGACCCAGCTCGCTGTCGACGCACGGACCCGGAGCCTGACGCTCGCCGCCGAGCAGCTGGTTCCGCTGCCCGGACCGGAGCGGGGGAAGTCCGGCACGAGCGCGACCGTCTCCTGATCCGCGCCCATGGGCACCGGCCGCGCGCGGGCAGGCGCGGCCGGTGCCGCCGGATCAGAATCCGATGGCTTCGCGCAGCAGCAGGACGGTACCGCGCCCCGGGTGGGGTTCGGCGTTGAGGACGAGCAGGCGGTTGAGGGCGCTGGGCACCCCGTAGACCCTCCTGGCGCGCTCGTCCTCCAGCGGGACGCAGTACTCGTCGAGCCGGCGCAGCGCGGTGTCCAGGTCGGGGACCACCTTCTGCGCCCCGACGACCCAGATCGCGCGGGGCGCCGAGCCCGCGAAGGCCGGGAGCTGGCTTCCGCTGGCCGAGGCCGCCACGAGGGAGCCGGTCTCGGTGACCGCGACGACGCTGCCCACCACGACGTCGGGGCAGGCGAGCATCCGCCAGATCTCGGCCATCTGGGTGGCGCGGTCCATGACCTGCCCACGTGCCTTGACGGAGTCGTAGCGCCCGCTGTCGTTGATGTCCGCGTCGATCCCGGACAGCCGCAGGGTCTCGCTGGCCGCGGTGAACACGGAGCTGCCCTCGGGCACGAGGTCCTTGACGCGGGCCCGCGCCGCGGCGGCGTCGTCGAGGATCTCGACGTCGAAGTTCTTCTCCTTCAGCACGGCGGCCACCCGCTCCAGCCGCTCGTCGGTCGCCGGGGTCGTGAACGGTGCCGCCGGGGTGCTGGACGACGTCGCCGGTGTCGAGGCAGTCATGATGTCTCCGGTCTTCCTGTCCGCTGGATGATGTGCCGGTCTCACCCGTTCGACAACGCAGCCCGGCCGAATGTGAGGTCCCCGCCCGAGGCGGGCTGCGGCGCGGACCTCACATTCCGGTGCGCTGTCCTGTCGTACCGGTGAGAGCGGATACGACCGAGGGAGCTGTCGGCACCATGACCACGCGATCCGAACCAGAGGACGGCCGGCCCGGTCCGGGCCTGGACGCGGTGATGAGCGAGCGGCGTCATCTGGTCAATCTCGCCTACCGGCTGCTGGGCTCGCTGACGGAGGCCGAGGACGCGGTCCAGGAGACGTACACCCGCTGGTACGGCCTGTCCCGCGAGGAGCAGGACGCCATCGAGTCCCCCGGCGCCTGGCTGACGACGGTCGCCGGCCGCGTCTGCCTGAACGTGCTCGGTTCGGCACGGGTGCGGCGCGAGACCTATGTCGGTGAGTGGATTCCCGAGCCGCTGCCGGGGCGCGACGAGTGGATCAGCGGGCGGACGGGCGGCGCGAGCGTCGACCCCGCGGACCGGGTGACGCTGGACGAGTCGGTCAGCCTGGCGTTCCTGGTCGTGCTCGAATCGATGACCCCGGCCGAGCGTGTCGCGTTCGTCCTGCACGACGTCTTCTGCCACTCGTTCGCCGAAGTGGCCGTCGTCGTCGGCCGTTCGCCCGCGGCCTGCCGCCAGCTGGCCTCCTCGGCCCGCCGCCGGGTGCGGGCCGCCCGCCCTTCCCCGGCCGTGACGGGCCGGCACGCGGGTGTCGTCGGTGCCTTCAAGGAGGCGTGGGAGGCCCAGGACATCGAGGCCCTGATCGGCCTGCTCGATCCCGACGCGACGGCGGTCGCCGACGGCGGCGGCCTCGCCGCGACCTTCCTGCACCCCATCGAGGGCGGCGAGCGGATCGCGTACGCCTGGGCCGAACTCGCCCGCCGCAGGGCCGACGGCATGACGCTGCTCGAAAGCACGGTCAACGGCCGGCCCGGCCTGGTGGCCCAGCAGGACGGCGTCACCGTCACGGTGTTCGGCTTCGAGGTCGCGGGCGACCGGATCCGGCACATCTGGGTGGTGCGCAACCCCGAGAAGCTCAGCCGCTGGACCGTCGGCTGAAGCCCCCGGACCATCGGTCGAGCGCCCTGGACGCCGGTAGAAGCAGCCTCTGGACCGTCGCCCGGCCCGCCCCCGAGGCGGGGCCGGGCGACGGTGGTCCCGGTGCCACGTGGAGGGTGTGCGGTCCCTACGCCACGCGGAGGGTGTAGTGACCGGAGGTCCGCGCGGTGAGCCGCCAGCCGCCGGGCTGCCGGTCCATCCGGATATCCGTGAGACCGCGCTGCTCGGCCTCGGGCCGTGGCGCGCCGGGAACCCACACGTCCAGGGTGCCGGTCCCTGTGCCCGCCAGCCGCAGATCTCGCCCGGTGAGGGAGGAGCGCAGGGAGGTCAGCCGACCGGGAGCGCTGCGCGGGTACGCCTGGGACAGTGCCGTGATCTCGTGGGCCGGGCTCGGCAGCGGCTTGCCGTCGGGGCAGGTGTAGAGCACCACACCGCCGCCCGAGGTGGTGGCCGCGGGGTCGTTCTGCGGATCACCGCAGGCCTTCTTCCACACCCAGATCGCCGACCCCAGCACGTCGGTGTTCTGCCGTTCCAGGAAGCGGTCGAACCGGGCGCGGAAGTCGTCGGGTTCCCCGAACCAGCCCCACTCGCCCGACCACAGCGGTGCCCCGTACGCGCGGGCGGTGCGCTCGGCGGTCGTGTAGCCCTGCTCGACCGAGGTCAGGGTGACGCCGAGGCCCTGGTCCATGGTGATCGACTCGCTGTACAGGTGGGGCGAGAAGACGAGAAGCGGGTCGTCGGCGAACCCGGCGGGCGGGGTGGTGTCGAAGCCCAGACCCGACCAGAGGATCGAGGGCTCGAAGAACACCAGGTGGTGGAAGCCGCCCGGCGCCTTCGACTCCGCCGTCCGGATCGAGGTGATCGCCTGCTGGTAGAGGCGCCCGAGCAGGATCGAGGAGGTCACACCCGGGGCGTTGCCGGGGCCGGGCTCGTTCAGGAGGTCGTAGCCGGCGACCGCGGGCTCGTCCGCGAAGCTGTCGGCGAGGTGGGCCCAGGCGCGGGCGAACTCGGTGCCGATGCCGTCGGTGTCGTCGTAGAGGTTGGTGAACGCCTGCTGCACGTTGGGGGCGAGGTCGCGGCCGAGGAAGCCGCAGGCCTTGGCGCCGTCGGTGCGGGTCGCCCACTTCGGGGCGCCGTCGTTGCCGAACTCCGGTGAGGCGTTGGCGCGGCACCGTGTTCCCGGTGCGGCGCTGACGTACTTCGAGAAGGTGTCCTGGTGCATGTCGAGGACGGTGTGGATGCCGTGGGCGGCGGCCTGGTCGACCGCGGTGCGCACCCGCGCGAGATAGGCGTCGTCGAAGACGCCCCGCTTCGGCTCCAGGGCCGACCAGGACAGGGCGAGACGCTGGACGTCGAACCCGTACCGGGCCATCAGGGCGTAGTCGGAGTCCTCCGGGGGCCACACCGTGGGCTTGGCCGGGTCGGGCTGTCCGTAGTCGATGAGCTGGTTGACGTTGACCCCGCGCAGGAGCACCTGGCGCCCCGTGCTGTCGCCGATCACCGGGTCCTCGCCGTCCTGGCGCAGCACGGTCAGCGGCAGCAGACCGGTCCGGTCCCCGAGGGCGGCGGGCTGGGTCGGCGCGTCGACGGAGGCCACTCCGATCACCGTTCCCGGTGCGAGGGTGCCGGTTGCGAGGGCGAGTACGGCGGCGATCGCGACCGGCGGTGCCCAGCGGACGGCGAGCGCGAGGCCGCCGCGCTCGGCCGCGGGCTCCGTACGGCGCCGCCACGCCAGCTCGGCGACCCAGGGCAGGCACACGACGCCCGCGCACACGCCCGCCGTCACGCCCTGCGCGAGGTGGGCGAGCACGGACGCGACCGGGAAGAGCGCTCCGCCGAAGCCGTTCAGGAAGCCGTCGAGAAGCCACAGCGGGGCGAACCCGACGGCGCCCGCGGCGGTGAGCGTGGTGGCGAGCGACCAGAGCGTCACGCCGGTGCCGGCGCGGGTCAGACCCGGGGAGACGACGCGGCGCCAGAGCCCGATGCCGGCGACGACCGCCGTGACCCCGGTGAGCAGGGTGGCCGTACCGAGGCCGCCGGGTACGGGGCCGGAGGCCCAGGCGAAGCCGCCGCCGGCCGCCTGGAGCGCGACGGCAGCGCCTGCCGGGAGCCAGGCGAACCCGGCGATGCCCGCGACGCCCGCCAGACCGCGGCCCGTTCCTGCGGCGACGCGTCCACCGCCCGCGCCGCGATCATCGCTTTCCGCGTGCTCGTCGCTCTCCGTCCGCGCGCCGCCTTCACCGCGCGCGTCGTCCTTCCCGTTCTCGGTGACCTCGGCGCCCTCGGCGCGAACGCGGCCCACGGCGATCCGGCACGCCGCGGCGGCCAGGCCCGCGACCAGCGGCCCGAACACGGCGTACTTGGCACCGGTCATCCCGCACTCGGCGAGCAGCGCGCCGGCCGTCGGGAACAGATGCAGCCCGCCCGGCCCGGCGACCGCCAGGAGCAGCACGCTGTAGACCAGCTTGGCGAGGAACGCCGCCAGGACCAGGCTCGACCAGACGGCGCCGAAGACCCACCACGCACGTGCCGCGGGGGCGGCGGCGCGGACCAGCCGGTGGACGGCCAGCGCGCTGCCGCCGATCAGCAACGGCAGGAACACCACGGTGGCCCAGGCGGGGCCGACCGCGTCGCGGGGGACGAACCCCGCGTCCGGCCAGTTCTCCGGAGCGAACAGCCCGGTCCCGTCGGCGTAACCGAGAACGGCGCAGAGAACCGCGAGGACGACCGCGGTGGTGAGAGAGGCGGTGAGGCCGAGCCGACGGCCGCCGCGCTGATCATCGGCAAGGAGCATGGATGGAGAACATAGAGCAGTGCGAAGGCCACGCGGAAGGCCTGTGAGCAGGAATTTCTTCGGGTAACGTGCCGCCGGCCGGGTCCGGGAGGCGCGGTGGCCCGGGCTCGCTCCGCCGGTGTTCCCGGGCCGGGGCGGACCCGGAGGTCCGAACTCGCCCTCCGGGCTGGGGAATCACCGCGGCGGAGGCGTCTCGCCCCCGCGCGGTGAACGCCCGGGAAGCACCGCGCGGCGGGGCCACGGGTGCCGGATCACAAGGAGGACACGGCGGGACGGGTGACCTCAGTCGAGGCAGAACTCGTTGCCCTCGACGTCCTGCATCACGATGCAGGACTCGTTCTCCTCGTCGGCGACGAGGGTGCGTACATGGACCGCGCCGAGCGCGACCAGTCGCGCGCATTCGGCCTCGAGTACGGCCAGACGTTCCTCACCCACGAGTCCGGTGCCGACCCGTACGTCGAGGTGCACCCGGTTCTTGACGACCTTGCCTTCGGGAACGCGCTGGAAATACAGGCGCGGTCCACCGTTTTCGGGATCGACGCACACGAACCACGCATCCCGGTCATCGGGCGACTGGGAAGCCTTGAATCCCTCCCAACTGGCGAACCCCTTGGGCGGCGGCGGCACGACGTATCCCAGCACCTCGCACCAGAAGCGGGCGACACGCTCGGGTTCCGCACAGTCGAAGGTGACCTGGACCTGCCTGATGGATGACATCGGGTCACCGTATTGAGGGGAGCCGAACCGCTCAACTTCTTTATCGAGCGGCCCTATTGCCCCGCTCCGCGCGCCGTATTGTCCTGGAACCCTCCCGGAATTGTCCGTGATCGGTAACAGGCGGATCCCCCGGCGGCCTCCGCTCGTCCTGCCAGGTGGTCGGGCGGCGACCGGGCAACTGCAAAAGAGTGGGGCGGACATGGCACGGCACGGCAGCAGGCGGGGCTGGTACGGCAAGGTGGCCGGGGCGGCGCTCGGGGTGACATTGCTGGCCGCGGGTGCCTCGATGTGGACCGCGCAGGCCGGCGCCGTGCACGGCTCGTCGCCCCGCCCCTCCTCGTCCGCCGGGCTGCCCGGAGCCAAACCCGCGGCGGTGGCGGTGACCATCGTGCACGCCTCGGACAAGGGACCGCACGGCGTCAACATCACCATCGACGACGGCCCTGACCCCGTGTGGACCCCCCAAGTACTGGCCGTGCTGCGGGAGTACGGGGTCAAGGCGACCTTCTGCATGGTGGGCACGCAGGCCCAGGCCCACCCCGACCTGGTGAAGAAGGTCGTCGCGGAAGGCCACCGGCTGTGCGACCACTCGGTCTCGCACGACACCGCCATGGACACCAAGTCCGAGGCGTACCAGTCGCAGGAGATACTCGGCGCCGAGCGCATGATCACCAAGGCGTCCGGGGGCGTACGGCCCATGTACTACCGGGCGCCCGGCGGGGCCTTCACCCCCTACAGCCGCAAGCTGGCCGCCTCCCGTGGCATGCGGCCCCTGGGCTGGAACGTGGACTCGAAGGACTTCGAACGGCCGGGCACGGACGCCGTCGTCGCCACGGTCCAGCGGGAGTTGCCGAACGGACCGACGCTCCTCTTCCACGACGCGGGCGGCGACCGCTCCGAGACGGTCCAGGCCCTGCGCCGGCTCCTTCCCTGGCTCAAGTCGCAGGGTCACACCTTCGGGTTCCCCGTGCGCTGACGATCCGTCGGCGGCCGGGACCCCTCGGCGCCCGGGACTCAGGGGTGGTTCGGATTGATCCACACCGCGTCGAAGTCCCGCGCGGTGAACGTCGACGGCCAGCCGACCCACTCGTCCGCGATCGTCAGCGGGTAGCCGCTGTCGACCGTGAGCGTCAGCGGGTCGGCGCGGACGTACATGTCCTCCTTGAAGAGGTACGCCTTGCCGTTGGGGAGGCGTACCGCGTCGTCGATGTCGGAGCCGAGTCCCGCGTAGTCGAGGCTCGGCGCCAGGGAGGCGATCGGGTCGGGGCCGGTGATGATGCCGCTGGAGGCGTCCCCGCGCAGACACATGTCGTCGTGGAAGAACCAGCACGTGCCGTCTCCCACGTCGAGGGCGCCGTCGATGTAGTTCTCGAATCCGGTGCCGGTGAGGAAGTTAGACCACCCGTCAGTGAGCGGCCACGGATAGGGCGGTTCACCCACCAGGTCGGAGATGTTGTTCGCCGCGATGTCGTAACGGACGTAGTTGCCGCCCTGGTAGAAATACACGTATCCCGCACCGTCGTTCACGGCGGCGTCGATTCCCTGGCCGAATCCGCGCACGGCCATGCTGCCCCAGTTCGCGCCGATCGATTTGACGTATTCCACGGTTCCGGGATCAGGGTCCAGCGCGTAGCGCGCATAGCTGTCGCCCTTGATGAAGTAGACCTTGGCTCCCATGGCACGCACCCTCTTGCAGGCGTCAATTCGCTGCCGTTCACCTGCGATCCATGGTTCTCTCCCGCAACAGGACACGCAAACGCAGGTGTCTGGTCCGCCAAACGCAGGCGTCTGATCCGCCGTACGGTTGCGGATCACCCGGCGGAAGCGCAGCATTTCCCTAGGTGCCGGTTTTACGAAGAGGTCTGTCGTGACCGTGACGATGCTCGATTTCCTCGAACCGCTCCTCCCCGACGCTCTGTCCCGCATCGTCCTTCCGGCCGAGATACGCGGGATCCTCGATCATCTGGCACCCGATCCGGCGGCACCGACGGGGCCCGTCACGGGTCCGTTCTCGGGGACGCTGAAGGCGACGGCCGACGATTCCGCCGGTGGCTTCGCCCGGCTGTCCGTCAGCCCGCTCGGACCCGCGATCCCCTTCACGCTGCGGCTGACCGGACCGGTGGCGGCCCGTACCGGCTTCGAGTTGGACCTGATACCGGCGAGCGGACTGCTGAAACTGCCGGCCGCCTGCGGTCCGGCCGCGGTCCGGACCGACCCCGTCACCGGCGAGCAGCGCCTCGTCCCCGACCCGGCGGGCGGCAGCGTCGCCCTGACGCTCAACGGCACGGATCCGCTGGCCGTACGGATCGAGGGCAGCGCAGGCGGGGTCGCCCGGCAGGGCGTCGTCGCCCTCGACGCGGCCGGGCAGGGCCTGTTGACGGTCGGTACGGCCCCGGCCGCCTTCCTGCTGGGCGGCCAGGGTTTCGGACTGCGTCTGCCCGGCGGCCTCACCGTCGACTCCTCGCCCACGCTCGCACCCCCGCCCGCCCCCGGCGGCACTGGCGGGACCGGCGGGACCGGCGGGCCGCCGCCCTCCGAGACGCCGGGCTGGCAGGGCATCGCCCTCCGGGGAGCCGAGCTCTTCCTGCCCGCGACCACTCCTCTGGTCGGTGCGGGACCGATCCCCGTCGACCTCGATCTCGGCACACCCGTCGGTCTGTACGGGCGGACCGAGGCCCGTGTCCCGGCCGAAGGATCACGCCCGGCCTTCGACGCCACCGTGGTCTGGGACGACCCGGGTGCCACCTCGCTCGCCACGGCACTCCCGGCCATGATCGAGATCCGCGTCTCCTGGAGCCCGGACATCACACCGGGGCCTCCCGGCGTCGGATCGATCGAGTGGCTCGGCGGGCGCCCGCTGCGCGTCACCGGCCGCTTCACCCGCAGGTCCGGCACGAGCGACTTCGACTTCGGGCTCATCGTCGAGGCCGACGGCGATCAGGGACTGCTCGTCGTGAAGGGTCCCGGCACGGCCGGCATGGTCGTCGTCACCGCGGCCGCGGTCGCCGCCGCCTTCATGGCCGACGCCGACCCGCCGACCGCGCAGCAGCCCGAGTACGACGGCTTCGGGGCGACCCTCCACGCGCTGCTCGTGGCGGCCGTGGGGCTGAGCGCCTTCACCGAGAACGGCACGGTCACCGTGCACGCCGTCGAGGTGGACTCCGGCTTCTCCCCCGCCGGGACCAAGCTCTGTCTGCGGGTCGACTACAGCGTCGACGTGCTCGTCAAGAACATCGACCTCGGGTTCATGAGCATCGGCATGAAACCGGACGTCCCGATGCGCCTGCGCTATCGCGACGTCCGGCTGCTGGTCGACTTCGCCCAGTCCGGGCTCGAACGCTTCCACCTCTCGTACGGCGAGGCCGACCTGGACGTGGAGGACCCCGGAGGCTGGCGGGTCGACTCGCCCGGAACCCTCAAGGACCTCTTCGACGTGCTCGGCAGCCGTTCCGGCCACGGCTCCCAGTGGTTCGAGATCGATCTGCGCTTCGCGCTCGACCTCGGCCCGGTCAAGGTCAGCGGCGCGACCGTCCGCGTCACGCTCTCCCCGAGCGGCGCCCTGCATCCGCAGCTGCGCGGACTCGACGCGGCGCTTGAGATGCCCGGGCTGTTCGAGGGCGAGGGCCGGGCCTCCCTGGGCGCGGGGCAGCTGGACCTCGCCCTCGCCGCGCGGATCGTCCCGCTGAACATCGCCACGGCCGCCGCGCTCACGTACAAGCCCTGCGGGTCGGGCGTGAACCAGCTGGTTCTCTCGCTGCGCACCGACCTGCCGGGGCCCATCCCCCTCGGCAACAGCGGACTCGGCCTCTACGGACTCGGCGGCGTCTTCGGGGTCCACGCGGCGCTGCCCCGGCCCGGCCCCGGCGTCGATCCGGTCCTCTTCCAGCTCGGCCTCGACCCGTTCCGGACCGACGCCTACACCTGTGCCGACGGCAGCGTGTTCGGCCTCGGCGCGGTCGTCGGAACCGCGCCCGACCTCGGCTTCACCTTCAGCGCCAAGTGCGTCCTGGTGATCGGACTGCCGGACGTGGCCGTACGCGCCTCCCTCCAGGGCCGGTTCCTGTCGCCCCGGGTGCGCATGACCGAGGACCTGGGACCGCCGTCGGCCGGCGGCAGCCTGGTCGGCGCGCTCACCGTCGACGACGACGGCGTCACGGCCGCGCTGCGCGCGCACTACGAGGTGCCGGTCCTGTTCACCGCCGACGCGCCCTTCGGCGCCCGCTTCCCCGCCCGGGGACGCGACTGGTACGTCAGACTCGGCTCGGACGACGTACTGGGCCGCGGTCCGGGACCGCTCCAGGTACGGGTGCTGCCGGACTTCTTCCCCATCGGCGCCTGGGCCTATCTGATGGTCGAGGGTGACGGCATCCCGCGCCTGGGCGGCGACCCCGCGCTGTCACCGGCGGGCTTCTCGCTCGGCTTCGGCGCCGGGTTCACCGCCCGGTACGGCATCCCCCTCATCCACGTCGACGTCAACGCCTCCGTCCTGCTGGCCCTCGGCACCCGCCCGGTGCTGCTGGCCGGCGTCGGCCACCTCTCCGGCAGTCTGCACCTGGGACCCGTCTCCATCGGCGCCAGCGCCGAGGTGACCTTCCAGATCGCACCCGAACTCGGCGACACCTGGGTCCAGTTCAAGGTGTGCGGCGAGGTCGACCTGTTCTTCTTCAGCCTCCAGGGCTGTGCCGGCGTCGAACTCGGCACGAAGGGCGACACGATCCCCGACCCGGTCGACTGGCCGCTCGAATCGGTCGGCCTCGCCGACCACCGCTACACCAGGACGGCCGACGCCGTGCGCTCGGACACCCGGCCGCCGACCGACTCCCTGCCCACCGTGTGGCCCGACGCCATCCCCCTGCTCCAGTTCACCGGCGGACCGGCCGACGGCCTCGGGCCGGGCCCGTTCACCGACGGCCTCGCCTGGGCCGCCGCGGAGATCGGCGACGGTGTCGTCGGCAACGACCGGATCAGCCACACGTACACCCTCACCTCGCTCGACCTGACCGCGGTCGACCCGGCGACCGGTGCCGAGACACCGGTGGCGGGACCGCTCGACGCCGCCTGGCAGGACATCAAGGCCGGTGCGCCCGGCCAGCGGGGCGCCCGTGAACTGGCCCTGCTGACCTGGGAGTCGGCCCTGTGGACCCGCAAACTCGCGGACGGCGGAGCCCTCGACCCGAACAACCCCGCCCAGAAGATCGCGCACCGCTGCCGCACCCGGTACGAGCCCGACCCCGGATGGGCACTGGGCGAACTCGGCGACCGGACCGGTCCGGGAACCCCGTGGCGGCTGCCCACCGAACCCGCGACCGGCGCGTACGCCTCGGTGTTCGACGCCCGCGCCGACGCCGTCTGGGGCCGGCTCCCGCTGGACGACACCACCGCGGGCCTGCACCCGTACACCTTCCCCCTGCGGCTCGGCACCCCCGTCTCCTTCGGGGAGCAACTGGACACGCCCGAGCGCCCGTTCACCGGCGCCTTCGCCCTCCCCCACGTGGACGGGCTGCCGCTCGACAGCGACCCGGACGAGAGCGCCCCCGGGGTCGGGGAGGTGTGGTTCGACGTCTTCCTCGCGTTCTCCGAGGAGCTCCAGGAGCCGTGCCTGCTGCTGCAACTCCCCTTCTGGCCGGACGGGTTCGCGGACCGGATGGACGTCCGGCTGCTCGCACCCGACGGCTCGTCGACGCCGTTCCCGTACACGCCCGCGGACGACGGACCGGGACTCGGCGACACGTTCGTACGGCGCTACGAGCTGCGGGACGGCGCGCCGTACACGGGAGTCGCCCTCAGCTACCACCCCGCGCTCGCCCCCCAGGTGCTCGGACTCCGGGCCGTCACCCGAACGGCCTGGGACACCGCCGAGTCGGCCACGTCCGCGGGCCTTCAGGCCGGGAGCACCGCGGCGGCGAAGGCGGCGAACGTGACACCGCGGCCCATGCTCCGGCCCGCCACCGTCTACCGCGTCGACGTCGGCATGGACGGCCGCGGCAGACGCGAGGGCAAGGACGGGAACCTCGTCCACCACACCGACCGCTACTGGTTCCGCACCGCCGACATGTCGGGCCCGGCCCCCAGCGCCGGCGAGCAGTACGTACAGGGCCCGACACCCCCCACGCCCGCCTCACGCGCCGCGGCCGAGGCCCACTACGACGCCTTCGTCGCGGCCCCGAGCGTCCACCAGCGGACCGACCGCTTCGACCCCGTCTACCTCCAGCGCTACGTCCTGTCCTGGCTGCCCGGCGACAGGACCGCCGACTGGTTCCACGGCGACCCCGTCGGCGTCCAGCTGGAGGTCGACCACGTGCCCGCCCTCGCGGCCGCCTACGACCACGACACAATCGTCCGGGTCCGCCGCACGGACCCGACCAAGGGCAACCCGGACCCGTTCGAGGAGCAGTCCTTCCCGGCGGCGCTGCATCTGTGGAAGACCGTCGTCTCGGAGGCGCAGCCGCAGGCGGACCAGCTGCTCCAGAAGGCGCTCGGCGAATTCGGGGCCTGCGCCTATCCGAAGCCCGGCGCCACGGCGGGCGGCAGACCCGCGCTCCAGCCGCGGAGCACGTACGAACTCTCCCTGGCCTTCCCGTTCCGCGACTCCGGCGGCACCGGGAACACGGGCGGCGCGGAGATCCTCGGCGGGATCTTCGGCACCTCACGCTACAGCGGTCCCGCGGCGCTCCTCGAAGACCTCGGGTTCACGCCCGACGGTACCGGCGGCGGGCTCGCCGGCGATCTGCCGGCCGTGCGGGTGCCGCAGGCGCCGGGCGACACCACGGCGGACGGCGCTCTCGAACAGGCCTTGGTGCGGCTCGGGATCGGCCGGTCCACGCCCGTCGACTCGGGACGCACGAGCGCCCTGTGGGTGGACCGGGGCGGGACCTGGGCCCTGCACGGGGTGCTGGTGGAGGCACCCGAACCGGTCCACCGGACCGACTCCCTCGGTATCGGCGGCTACGGCGGCCGGCTGCGGGTGGGCGGTCTGCGCTGCGGCACGCACACCTTCGAGACGGTGATCCGCGGCGGGTCCGGCGACCGGCTCCTCTTCCTCACCGCCGACCCGTTCCGGCCGTCCGGACCGCTCGCCCTGTCCGTGACGGTGCAGGACGTACCGCTGGAGGCCGCCACCACGGCGACGACCGCGGACGTCGTCTGCCCCGTCACGGCGACGCCCGGATTCGCGGAGGACCTGCCATGAGCACTCCGGTCGCCCAGCCCTCCCTGTTCCGGGCGAGCGCCCTCGCCGTGAGCGACACGACCTGGCTCGCCGAGGGCTTCCACCTCCGGGTGCGGGTCAGTCCCTGGCTCGGACTCCCGCTGCACCCCTTCGCCGCGTGGCGGCTGACCGGCGTCGAGACGGAGCCGATGCCGGTCGTCTGGCGCGACGCCGGCGGACGGCGGCTGTCCGTCCCGTTCGAGCTGGAGGAGGCCGGCGGGCGGGCCGAGGGGACGCTCTTCGGCAGCCCGGCCGACGACCCGTACATCTGGGCCGAGGTCTCCGTGCCCGACGACCGGGGGCTGCGGGTGGACCTGCTGGACGCACACCGCACGGCCGGCGGGGGCGACCGTGTCATCGCCACCCGTACCTCGAAGTACTTCCGCTTCGGCCACACACCCGTCGTCCGGCTGCGGGCCACGGGAGCCGGAACGATCGACGGGACACGGGGAGTCCGGCAGTCGAACGTGAACCTTTCGGGCCTCGGCGACCTGCGCCCCGAGATCTTCGGACTGCCCGTCAAGCTGCCCCCGTACTGGTACGCCCCGGACCCCGGCACCCCTCCGCGGGACGCCGCACGGGACCGTGTCGCCTCGGCCGTCCCTCCGCGGCTCGGCCCGCCGGACACGTACGGGCCGGATCCCTCCGGGCCCGATCCCGGTGCGGACACCGACAGGATCATGGAGAGGATCGGGCCCGAGCTGATCGACCCCTGGCTCGCCGCCGGCTGGAGCGACCCCGCCACCGCCCCGGCCCTCACCTCCTTCGGCGATCCGCTCACCCTGGACGACGGGCGCACCGGCCGCGCCACGGCCCCGGTGACGGCCTCGCTGCTGACCATGTCCGTGGACCCGCAGACGGCCCGCTATCTCGGGCTGGCGACGCTGGTTCCGTACGAGGCCACCGGGCCGGTCGAGGACTGCAACGTCTGGCTGATCGCGGCCCGCTGGGCGGTGCAGGAGCAGCGGGTGGTCCGGGAACCGGGCAGTGCCTTCACCGGCCCCGTCACCCTGGGCGACATGCTCGGCCCCGCGCTCGCACCGCCGGGCGGCCTGGATCGGACGCTCGACGATCTCTTCCCCGACGCGCCCGCCCTGATCGCCGGCCTGTCCTCCGTGGACGGTGGTGAGTCCGGCCCCTGGAGCTGTCGTACGCTCCTGGCGCTCGCGGTCGCCCCGGGCGACGCGCAGCAGGACCCTCCCGACCCCTTCCGGCTCGCCGTCGGCTCCCCGGGGGCGTGGAACCCCCGGCCGGATCCCGGGCGGCCCGGACCGGAGAGCTGGCGGCAGACGCTGTCCCTGGGCGACGAGCCGGCCCGCGGGATGGTCGGATACGTCCGGACGGCTCCCGAACCGGCCGCGCCGCTGCACCGCTTCGAGCCGCCCTTCGGCCAGGGCTACGTCAGCCGTGCGCTGGCGCTCGTACCGAACTGGGCGGGCAACAACCGCCGGATCCTGGCGGACACAGCGGTCCCCGCCGACCCTGAGGGCGCGAGCTGGCGGGTGTGGGGCGCCGACGAGTTCGGCCAGTGGTCCGAGGGCGCAGACCTCACCGCGCCCCTGCCCGCCCGGCCCGCCCCGCCGCCGCCCGTGATCGAGGCGTACTTCGCCGCGGACGCCGACGACGGGACGGGCGGGCCACGCGTCCCGGGCACGCTCCGGCTGCGCTGCGCCGTCCCGGACTCCGGGCACACCGCCCCGGGCAGCGTGCCCGTCCGCGAACTGCGGGTCGAGGCCGACGGGATCGCGCTGCCGGTCCAGTCCGTCGCGGAGAACCAGGAGGTGCTTCTGGAGGCCCGGCCGACGGCGTTCGCGGTGGGTCAGCAGCGCCGGGTGCCGGTCGTCTCCTGGTTCGTCGACGCCGAGGGCACCGAGTCGGAGCGGTCCACCGTCCTCGTGCCCGCCCATGACGCCCGCGCGCCCCGGAACGTGCCCACCTCGCCGACGCTCGTCTGGACCGCGCGGGCCGACTCCACCGGCACGGCCGAACTGTCGCTGCGCTGGCCGCCGTGCGAGGGCGCCGCCCGTTACCGGGTCTACCTCGGTGACGCGCGTCGCCTGGCCGGGTCGCTCGTCCCGCCCGTCACGCTCCCCGACGGCCCCGTCCGGGCCACGCAGGCACAGCTGCTCCACGCCGTCGGCGGCAGCCTCACCGACAAAGGGGTGTTCACGTTCCTCGGGGAGACCGGCGGCACGCCTGAGGCCGACGGCAGGATCCACTTCTCCACCCGGCTTCCCGGAGGACTGCGCGGCGTCCAGTTCCTGCGGATCGTGCCGCTGACGGCCGGGGGCGCGGAGGCCCCGTTCGCGACGTGCGGGCTCGTCCCGGTCGCCGTCCCCCGGGCCGACCGGCCGCAGCCGCCCCTCTTGGACGCGGTGACCACCGCGGACGGCGGCGTCGCCCTCACCGTACGGGCCCGAGGTCTGCGGCCCGAGCTGCTCGCCGCGGCGGCGGGCGGCACGCCCGAGTTCCGGATCCGCCGCACCCGTACCGGCGCCGACCGCCGCTTCGCGCCGGTGTGGACGACCGGGGAGCTGACGGCACCGGGCGGCGGCGCGCCGTGGACGGCCGGGGTGACGGTTCCGGCGAGCGCGCTCGGCCCGTTCGTGCCCACCGACTGGTACGCCGAGGTGCGCTGTCCACCGGAGCCGCCGCTGCCGCCGGGGACCACCCCCGTGCCCGTCGACGGTGGCGTGGAACCCGTGTGGGGAGCGATCGGGGACGCGGCGGAGGGGATCTGGAGCGAACCGTCCCTGCCGGCCGTGTCCCTGCTCGTTCCGCCGGGTCCGCCCGCGGCTCCGGCCGCTCCGGTGCTCACCACGGCGGCGGACGGCTCGGTGACGCTCGCCCTCAGCGGCCTTCCGGTGACGCACCCCGCGTCGGGCGGCCCTTACCGGCTGGAGATCTACCGGGGCACGCCCGACAGCGTGCCGCGGGAGCTCGCGGTCCTGTCCCTCGCCTCCGACGCCCTGTCGTGGCAGGACGCCGCACCGGTTCCGGCGTACGCCCGCTATGCCCTGGTCGTCGTCGACCCGCTCGGCCGGCGCAGCCCGGTCACCGAGGCGGCCGTGAACGGTCACGCGCCGCCCTAGGGCAGAGCCCCCCATCGGTCGCGCGCCATCACGACAGCCGCCCGGAAGCCGTGGGCTTCCGGGCGGTCGAGTCGGTGGAGTGCGGGCGCGGCCGGGTACGGCCGATCAGCCCTGCTGGTTCCCGGGCGGGAGGGCCAGGCCGGCGGGAGCGCCGGTCCAGGAGCTCTCGGCCGGGGCGGGCGCCGAGTTCCGCAGGGGCGGCATCACCCGTTGCAGGTCGCTGCGAATCCGCTCGGCCTCACCTCGGACCTGCGCGGGGACGTCACCGCGCTCCGCGACGAGCTGGCGGTAGATCGGGGCTTCCTGGAACACGGACAACGCGTCCTTCCTCTCGGGGCCTCGCGCCGGACACGGAGGCGGTTGCCGAGTGTACGGGCCTCCGGGCCCCCTCCGGTGCCGCTCGGGACACCGGTGGTCCCGGCGCACGCCCGACGGCCCGTGGCACAACGGGCGCGGGGCGGTCGTCCCACCCGTCGCAGGGCCCAACAGGTCGAGCGGGAGCGGCTGTTCGCCCGTACCCGGATCCCTCGCCGGCGGACGATGTGCATCCGGCCACACTGGTGCCGGCCGGGCTCTCCGCCCGCGGCTCCCACCAGGGACCTCCCCGGCTCACGGCGGCACCATCGGCCGCATTTCGCCACGGGCGGCTGGGTATCGCTGTCACAGGGGGATCAGTTCAGCGCACTAATGATCATCAACTTCACAGAATTCAGCACAATCAGCCCACTTCACCCGAATCTCCCCGACACGTCCGACGACTATGAGGCACAGGGAGACCGGGCACGTGAGGCTTTATGGGCAGGAAGCCGTTCTGGACGACCTCGTTCCGCGGCTGGTGGGGCTGGGCCGGGAGAACAACCGGCGGTTCCCGTACCGCGGCGGCGCGCCCGTCGTGCATCTCGTCGGCGGACGCGGCGGCGGGAAGACCGCCCTCCTGGACGAGCTCGCCGCGAGCTATCTGAACCGGGTGCCACTGGTCCGCGCGGACCTGGCGGCACCGGCCTTCGGGTTCGACGGGCTGGGCGACCTGCCCGGCGACGACCGCCCGAACGCCTCCCATCTGACCAGTCTGCTGTACCTGCTGTCCGGTCACCTCCAGCTCGGGGGCGACGGATTCAGGTCCACCCTGAAGTTCCGCCGGCTCCCGCTCGGACTGCTGGTCGTCACCAGCTGGCTGACCGCGACCGCCGTACCGGAGCCCACCGGTGACGGACAGGACCCCGCCGCGCTGTTCATGGAACGCATGGAGCGGCTGCGTGCCGTCGTCACCGCGGACAGCGCCGACCGCGGGCGCCGCAAGGAGCTCCTCCGCCAGTGGTTCGACGCCCTCGCCCCCGTGGCCACCGCCGTCACGGCCATGCCTCCGGGCGCCGACACCCTGCTCCAGACCGCCGCCACGAGCGCGCGGGAGGCGTTCTTCGCCCCACGCGGCGACCAGGCGGCCCTGCACTGGTGGAACGAGCGGCTCCAGCAACTGCGGTACCAAGGCGACCCCGTGCAGAAGCTGTACTGGTTCGGGCAGGCGTTCCAGTACCGCGACCAGCGGCGGGAGGAGGCCGAGAAACTCCTGACCGCGGCCCTGCTCGCGGACATCGACGATCACTACAACCTGTGGCGGCGCATGGACGACGTCCCCCGCCCGCTGCTGCTTATCGACAACATCGACGCCCTGCCCGGCGACCGGTTCACCAGGGCGCTGAAGGAGGCCTTCGGCCACCTGCCGGACGGCCGCCGCGCCGCCACGCACCCGGTGTTCGTGGTCACCGGCCGGGGCACGCCGGGAACCCCGTCGCCGCTCACCGCCGACCCCGCCCCCGACCGGCCGTGGGTGAGCATGGGCCTGCCACGCGTGGGCCGGCGGCAGATCCAGACGATGCTCGGGACCAGGTTCTACCCGCCGGGCCTCCCGCTCCTCGTCGAGCGGCTGAGCGGTGACCGGGCCGGGGTCGCGTCCGCCCTGCTCGACGCCTACGACGACGCCGGCGGCGGGCTGGGCCCGATCGTCGATCAGCTCCGCTCGCCGAACGGCACCGGGCCCGTCGCCGGGCTGCTGCGCGAGCTGGTGAACCAGCTGTTCCCCGGCCACGGTTCGCCCGATCGCGGCGCCCTGCGGATGGACCCGGCCGTGCTGGACCGGCTGCGGCTGCTCGCCACCGCGCTCGACCGGACCGCGGCCATCGGCCTGCTGACCTCCCACCGGCCGGAGACCGACCCCGTCGACCGGGTCGACGACACCCTGGCGTACGTGGCGGCCGGCCACCCGGTCCCGTACCGCTGGCCGGTGGTGGACACCGCCGCCCCGTTCGTGGCGGACCGCGCCCTGCGGGACCTTCTGCTGCTGCTCCTGCGGGCCGAGACGTCCTGGGCCGACTGGGGGCGGCTGCACCGCTTCCTCAGAGACCTCCACCCGCTGCCCGGCGACGGCCCCCACCCGGTCGACGTCGAGGCCAAGTACCTTCACCACGCGCTGGCGCTGGGCGACTCGGCGGAGGTGGGCAACGCCCTGCACCGCCGCTTCCTCGACGGCGGACTCTCCGACTGGCTGGCCGTGCTGAACGTGGTCTGCGCGGCCCCCCGCCCACCGGACCGGCCGGCCGGCGCCCAGGCACCGGCGGTAGCGGCCTGCGGGTCCTGCGGCGATCCGGCGGCGGCCCCGAACGCGGCGGGCGTCCACCTGGCCATCTCCCGGCTCCTGAACGCGCTGTGGGCGCAGTCCTCCCCCCTTGCGGTCCCGGACGAGGGCCACATCGCCGAGATCGAGGCACAGCTGGAGGCTCTCCGCAAGGAGACCGCCGACACCGACGGCGTACTGCGCCGGGCCTGGCTCGGCTGGCCCGGGCAGCTTCGACTGGGCGTGCAGGCACCGGACTTGGACTGCGGACAGGGAGGGAACGCGTGAGCATCGCCGAACGCTTCGCCGGTATGGGGCGGCTCACCAGGGCGCTCGTCCTGGTGACGGCCGTGGCCGTCGTCGTGGGCGCGGTCTGGGGCGGCTGGATGATGACCCGCCCCGATCTCACCTGCGCGGAGGGCGTGCACAAGAGGACACCGGACGGGGAGTGCACCGGTGTCACCGACGGGGCGTTCAGCTACGCGCCGTGGCTGGACGAGGTCTCGGCCCGGATCAAGACCGAGAACGACGCCGTCGACGGCCATCCGCACGTCACCGTCGCGGTGATGGTCCCGATGACCGGCTTCACCAAGGCGGTCGACACCGACCGGATCCTGCGCCAGGTCCAGGGGGCCTACCTCGCCCAGTACCACGCGAACCACGACGAGTCGGAGGCCCCCAAGATCCGGCTGGTGCTCGCCAACCCGGGCTCGGACAGCTTCGACTGGCCTCGTGTCACCGGGCAGTTGGCCCGTATGGCGGCCTCGTCCAGCGACAACCTCCGCGCGGTCACCGGATTCGACCGGAGCGTCCCGGCCACCAAGGACACGATCGCCCACCTCACCCGGGATCTGCACATCCCCGTGGTCGGCGGCGCCATCACCGCGGACGACCTCGCCAACGACAAGCAGGCGCCCGACCGTTACCCGGGGCTGGTCAGGACCGTCCCGACGAACACCGGTGAGGCCGACGCGCTCGCGGCCTACCCGGGCCGGGACCGCGCGGAGAAGGCCGTGGTCGTGGAGGACAGCCGCGACGACGACAACTACATCAGCACCCTCAAGCACGCCTTCGAGCGGATCACCGCGTCCTCGGCCCGGCACACGCCCGAGACCTTCACCTCACCCGCCGACATCGTCGACCCGGGCAACACCTCGAACGTCTTCGACATCGTGATCCAGAACATCTGCCAGTCGGACGCGGACACCATCTACTTCGCCGGCCGCTACACCCAGCTTCAGCAGTTCATCAACGGACTGGGAAAGCGCGGCTGTTCCCGGCCCTTCACCCTCGTCACCGGCTCCGAGGCGAACGCCCTGCTGTCCGACTCCGACCTCAAGTGGACCGCGCTGAAGAAGAAGGTGACGGTGCGTTATGTGTCGCTCGCGCACCCGGACATGTGGACCGGCAAGCGCGTCGACGGCGGCGCCGCCAAGGACGTCAAGCAGCTCGTCACGCTGGTCGACCGGGCCTCCAGGGGACCCGTCGGCCCGATAGGACCGACCGACCTGACCGACTCGCGCACGATGGTCATGTACGACACCGTGTGGACGGCGATCCAGGGCATCCGTCTCAGTTTCTCCGGGAGTCACCCGACGGACCGTCCCGAGACGGTGCCGAGCATCGCCGACGTCGCCGGCACCTGGCAGTTGATCCACTCCGCCCACAAGGTCGAGGGGACGGGCGGCTGGATCTGTCTCGACAGCCACGGCAACCCCTACGACAAGGCGCTGGCCGTGGTGGAACTGGAACCGGACTCCAGGACGGCCCGGTTCGTCGCGCTGGCCTGGCCGAACGGAAAGCCCCCGGAGGCCGACTGCACGGCCCCGAACGGCACTTGACCGGTCGGCCGCCGGAGGATGGAGGACACGGTCAGTACCGCCAGGCGAAGGCCGCGCTTTCCCGGAGGTCGCCGGGGCAGACGGCCTCGGCGACGCGGTACGCGAAGCGCATGTAGGCGGCCTCCTGTTCGGCGGTCAGCACGCGCGGGACCGGTTCACCGGCGTCCTCCCGCGCGGCCGGCGCGAGCAGCGGCCGCAGCAGCGCCAGGTCCTCCGGCGCCGGCTCGGGACGCAGGGTGTCCAGCAGGACGCGCAGATGGCCGCAGAGGCTCGACCCCGTGGACGGGCCGAGCGGATACGGGTGCTGCCCGGCGATCCGGTCCAGCAGCGCGGCCCCGGGCAACCGCTCGGCGAGGACCCGCGTCAGGCGGTCCAGGAGCGCCGCGAGCGCGTCCAGGTCGCCCGTCGAGAGCTCCACCAGGTGTACGGGTATGTGTTCGCGTCCGTCGGGTGCCCGCAGGCCACTGCCCCGGGCGGCCCGGTCGCGCTCCTCCACGGCCTGCCGGTGCACGCGGTCGCTCGCCGGCCCCTCTGCGTCCGCACGTTCCGTGCCTTCCCCGGGTCCGGCCAGGTCACCGGCGGACTCCTGAACGTGCGAGCCCAGCGCTTCGGGGAGCGCGGCACGGAGAGACTCCCAGGCCGCGAGGGCCGCCACCGGGTCGACGCCGTCCGGCAGGTGGGCCGGCTCTCGCTCCGCCGCGGCGGCCAGCGGAGCGAGCAGCATGGAGTGCGCCCGGTGGAAGTCCTGGAGCCAGTCGGGGTCGCCCGGTACGAGCCGTTCGCACCGGACGGCCACCGTGCCGGGTGTGTCTTCGCCGAGTGTCACAGGATCCTCCGAGGTCTGCGGGTTCCAGGGATGCGCGTGCGGGCGTACGGACGCACGGCGGTACGGCGTCCGCACGGGCCCGCCCGACGACATCGCCACCATATCGTCAAGCTGACGATATGCGGAGCGTTTCCCGGGATCGCGCGGCTCCGGCACCGTTCATGTGCGCCGGTGCAGGACGATGGCCAGCGGTGTGGCGGTGAACATCGAGGAGTAGGTGCCCACGACCAGGCCGATGAGGAGGGCGAGGGCGAAGTCGGTCAGGGTGTCGCCGCCGAGTACGGCCAGCGCGGTGAGGATGAACGCGGCGCCCATGCCGGTGTTGACGGTGCGGGGCAGCGTTTCCAGGAGCGCCCGGTTGGCGATGCGCGCGAAGGGCTCCTTGCCGTCGCGGCGGACCAGTTCCCTGATCCGGTCGAAGACGACGACGGAGTCGTTGACCGAATAGCCGATCACGGTCAGCAGCGCGGCCACGAAGACGCCGTCGACGGGCTTGCCGAGCCAGGCGAAGACGCCGACGAGGATCACGGTGTCATGGGCCAGGGCGGCGACGGCGGCGGTTCCCAGGAACCACCGGAACCGCGCGGCGAGATAGACGAGCTGGGCGCCCAGGGCGACGAGGAGGGCGATGAGGGCACCCTGGCGGAGCTCCTTGCCGAGGCTCGGCCCGACGGCCTCGTCACGGACCTTGTCGGCCCGGCCCGCAAGCCCCCCGACCGTGCCGTCGACGGTGGCCGCCTGGGCGTCGGTCAGCTGATGGGTACGGACGGTGAGCCGGCTCTCGCCCGAGGTCTGGACGACGGCCCGGGGGAAGCCGGCGTCCGCGAGCGCCGTACGGGCCCGGTCGGCGTCCACGGGCCCGGCGGTGGCGTACTCGATGAGGCGGCCGCCGGTGAACTCGACACCGAAGTCGAGGCCGCGCACGGCGATACCGGCGGTGGCGAGGACGAGCGCGGCGGCGGAGACGGCCAGCCACCGGCGGGACCGGCGCATCAGGTCCGGCCCGCTCCGGGTGAGACGGGCGCGGACGGCGCCGATGTGGGCGAGGCCGGTGAGGTGGGGACGGCGGCGCAGCAGGGGGCGGGCGACGACGAGGTCGGCGAGGGCCCGGGTGACCACCAGCGCGCTGACCATGGACGCGAGCACGCCGATGCCCAGCGTGACGCCGAACCCGCGCACGGGCCCCGAGGCCAGGAAGAACAGCAGGCCCGCGGCGATGAGGGTGGTGATGTTGGAGTCGGCGATGGCGCTGAGGGCCCTGCGGAATCCCGCGGTCAGGGACGACCGCGGGGTGGGACACCGGCGCGAGGCGTACTCCTCGCGGGCCCTTTCGAAGACGAGCACGTTCGCGTCCACCGCCATGCCGATGGCCAGCACGAACCCGGCCAGGCCCGGAAGGGTGAGGGTCGCGCCGAGGACGGCGAGGGCGGCGTAGGAGATGAGTCCGTAGCAGGCCAGCGCCACGGTCGCCAGGACGCCCATGACCCGGTAGACGGCGATGATGAACAGCGCGGTCAGAGCGGTGCCGATGGCGGCGGCCCAGGCACTGGCGGTGATGGCCTGCGCGCCCAGGGTGGGACCGACGGTGCGCTGCTCGACGGTCTCGACGGGCACCGGCAGGGCGCCGCCGTTGATCAGCAGGGCCAGTTCCTTGGCCTCGCTGTCGCCGAAGGTTCCGGTGATCTGCGTGGTGCCGCCGTCGATGCCGGACCGGCAGGCGACGGAGGGGGCCACCTGCGGCGAAGAGATGATCTTGTCGTCCAGGACGATGGCGACCCGGCGGGCCGGGGCTCCGGCCGGGTGGCAGGCCGCGTCGCCGGTCAGGCGGGCCCAGCCCTTCTCACCCGTTCCCTTGAAGTCGACGGTCACGTGCCAGCCGGCACCGCCCTGCTGGTCGAAGCCGGCGACCGCCTTCTCGACGTCCTTGCCGGTCAGCGCGGCCGCGTCGAGGCGCAGCGGCTGACCGGACTCGTCGGCGATCACCCGCTCGTGGGGCCGCTTGGGCAGCGGCTGGGGCGTCTCGTGGGCGTCGGCCGCCGTGCCGAGCACCCGGTGGAAGGTGAGCTGGGCGGTGCGGCCGAGCACGTCGGACGCCTTCCGCGGATCCTGGAGGCCGGGAAGTTCGACGACGATCCGGTCGCTGCCGGAGCGGACGATGGTCGGCTCGGCGACACCGAGCGCGTCGATCCGGCCGCGCAGCACCTCCACCGTGCGGTCCGTCGCCTCGCCGCCGGCGTCGGCGTCGTCGGTGGGGCGGGTCTCCAGCACGATCTGGGTACCGCCCCGCAGATCGAGCCCCAGATGGACGGGCACGGTCAGCGCGACGTAGAGGGAAAGGGCGACGGCGGCGAGGGCGATCAGCCCTCTGATGCGCTGGGATCGGTTCACGGCGGGCCTCCGGCAGGCACACCGCGGCCAGGACTGTGGCCGCGGTCAGAAGGGAGAGAGGGAAGGACTGGGTTCGGATGCCGGAGAGCGAGGGGGTGCCCGGACCCCATGGCGGAGTGCCGGTCGTTCCGATGCGGGCGGGCCTGCCGCCGTGACCGGACTCCGTCCGGGCCGGAGCGGGCCCCCTGCCGTGCGGTGCGACGCCCCCGGGGCGGAGAACGGAGGAACGTGCCGCTGGCCGACGGCGTCCCGATGGCCCCGGACGGCAGTTGCACGGACACCCGGGTCACCGTCGTCCGCCCTGTGCACGCTGTGCGGGCTGTGCACGCTGTGCGGGCTGTGCGGGCTGTGCGGGCTGTGCGGGCTGGCGGCGGTGTGACTGCTGTCGGCGTCGCCCGCGCCGTGCACGCTGTCGACGCTGCGAATTCCGTCGGCGCTGTACGCGCTGTCGAGGCTGTGCACGGTGTCGGCGTCCGCTGCCCGGGGGTGTTCAGCGCTGCCGAGGGCGGACGGGCCGAGCAGGGCGAGGAAGGTGAGGAGGCCGACGAGGACGGCGAGCAGCGCGTTCGGCCGCGCCGTCGGGCCCGGGCCACGGATGCCCTGAACGCCGCACGCGCGGCGGACCACCCCCCGTCCCCCTGTCCGCATCCCCCCGTCCCCCCGTCTGTCGGTGACCGTCCGCTGAAAGCTGTACGTACGAAACCCTGAGGCGCTGGGCGGGCTCAGGCCTCGATGAGGCCGGCGCGGATCGCGTAGCGGGTGAGCTCCAGCCGGTCACGGAGACCGAGCTTGTGCAGGATGTTCTCCCGATGCCGGTGGACGGTCTTGATGCTGATGAAGAGCATCTCCGCGATCTCCTTGGAGGAGTGGCCCTCGGCGACGAGTTTGAGGACCTCCTCCTCGCGCGCGGTCAGCACCCGCTCGGGCAGTTCCTCGCCGTGGCGGACCCGGTCGAGGTAGTTGCGGATGAGCGCCGTGACCGCGCCCGGATACAGGAAGGGTTCGTCCCGCATGGCGGCCCGGCACGCCGCCACCAGGTCGCGGTCCGCCACGGACTTGAGCACATAGCCGCCCGCGCCGGCCTTCAGCGCCTGGAAGAAGTACTGCTCGTTGTCGTGCATCGTCAGCATCAGCACCCGTACCCCGGGCTTCAGCGCGAGCAGTTCCCGGGTGGCCTGGAGGCCGGTCAGCCGGGGCATGGCGATGTCCATCACCGCCAGGTCGACCTCGTGGGTGCGGGCCAGCTCGATGGCCTCCGCCCCGTCCCCCGCCTCGGCGACGACCTCCAGGTCCGGTTCCCGTTCGAGGATGAGCCGAACCCCGCGCCGTACCAGGGCGTGGTCGTCGGCGAGGAGGATACGGATCACGGAGCTGTGGGGGGTGCTCATGGCTGCTTCCTGAGGAGGGGCACGGTCAGTTCGACCCGGGTGCCGGTCTGCGGCTGGGAGGTGACATCCAGCGTGGCCCCGATGAGCAGGGCCCGCTCGCGCATGCCGCGGATGCCGGCCCCTTCACGGGCGACGCCGGTGCCGCGGCCGTCGTCGACGACGGCCAGCACCACCGCCTCGCCGGTGCGGCGCAGACTCACCTCGACCTGGTCCGCCTCGGCGTGCCGGGCGGCGTTGGTCAGGGCTTCCTGGGCGACGCGGTACAGCACGAGCTCCGTCTGCGGGTCGAACGCGGGCAGGCCGGTGTCGAAGCGTCGCACCACGCGCAGTCCGACATGCGTGGCGAACTCGCTGGTCAGCGAGGTCAGGGCGCTGATGAGACCGAGGTCGTCGAGTGCGCCGGGCCGGAGCCGGCGGGCCAGCCGGCTCACCTCGTCCAGACTCCCCCGGGTGATCTCCTGCACCTGCCGGAGCTCACCGCGCAGGGGCTCGTCCGCCTCGCCCGCGGCCCGTTCGAGGGCCAGCAGGATCGCGGTCATGCTCTGGCCGACCTCGTCGTGCAGTTCCTGGGCGATACGGCGGCGCTCCGTCTCCTGCGCGAACAGGGCGCGGGCGCTGCTGGTGGCCCGCTCGTGTTCGAGGCGTTCGAGCATGGCGTTGAAGGTGCGGATCAGCTCGGCGATCTCACCGCGGCCCCGTTCCGGCAGCCGCTGGCCGGGGCGCAGCAGGTCGACCGTGGTCATCATCCGGGTGAGCCGGTCGAGCGGGCTCAGGCCGATCCGCAGCAGGGCCGCGTTGGCCACCAGCATGACGGCCAGGCCGGCCACGAGGATGACCGCCTCGGTCAGCACCACCGGTACGGAGACGGTCACGGGAGCCCACAGCAGCAGCGCGGTGGCGCTTCCCAGCACGACCGCGTTGAGCGCGTAGATCCGCCAGAACATGGACACCGGGATGACGCCTCTCGCTGAGTGACACGCTTTGCCTTCTACTCTCGGCCACCGTGCACCCCGGGACCTCTCCGGTCGACCACGGTGGAGACGCCGAGCGCCGTCGGCACTCTCCACCGCGATCGACCGGACAGGTCCCCGCCCGAGCCGCGGCCACTCGTCCCGACCGGCCTGCCGACCAGGCTGCCCGCTGCGCGTCTTCCCGTACATGGGTTCCCATGCCCATTTCCCGGGCCGGGGCCGCCCACGCCGTGACGGACCCGGGGGCCGCCGCGGATGGGTATCGCGCCCGATGGGATTCACGGGGCACCACGGCCAGGGTGGAGACGTCACGGCCCCCGCGGCCCCTGACATCGCCCCGGCGGCTGCCTGCCCGCCGTCCGCCGGGGCGATCCCCCTCCTGCTCGAAGAAGGAACGGTCATGTCGCTCGATTCGCCCCAGACCGCGACCCGTCACGAACGGCTGACGGCGCACGAGGCCCTCCAGCGCCTCGAACACGAACGTGCCTCCCGCCTCACCCAGCTGCGGGCCATCGGCGAGGCGGGGCCGGACGCGGAGGAACAGGTGATGGCCGCGCAGAAGGCCACGATCGGGCGCGTCCTCAAGGAGGTCGAGGCCGCCGTCGCCCGGGTCGGGGACGGCAGCTACGGCCTCTGCGGGAACTGCTCCAAGCCCATTCCGGTGGAACGCCTGGAGATCCTGCCGCACACGCGCTTCTGCGTCCCCTGTCAGCGCGACACCGTCTGACAGACAGCAGTCCGCTCTTCCTCCCGCCTTGCCCAGGGGGTGACTTGGTGAACCGCCAGACCATCGACGACCGCGACACGAGTCTGTCCGTCGAGGACTTCGCCGCACTGCGCGAGAACCTGCACGAACAGCGCCTGTTCCGGCGGGAACAGCTCCAGCAGCTCTCGGCCGCCGCGCTCCGGGCCGACGCGTTCCTCGACCGGCAGGCCGCTTCCCAGACCGAGGTCCGCGTCAAGCTCGCGGCGTCCGCCCGCATGGTTCTGGCCGACGTCGAGGCCGCGCTGAAGCGGATGGACGAGTGCCGCTACGGCGGATGCCATCTGTGCCGCAGGCCCATCGCCCGGGAGCGGCTGCTGATCGTGCCCCAGGCCCGCTACTGCACCCGCTGCCAGCAGGTCAGGGAGGCCGGCCGGTGACCCTCTGAGCCGTCCCCGTCCCCACGCAATTGTCACCGCGCCGGGAACTCCCGTCCACTCCGTCGGCCTCCGCCCCCCTGCTTCGCGCGGCGCAGGGGGGCGGTCCCGCACGTCCGGAGTCGGCCGATCGGTACGGAGGTACGCTGGACACGGCAACTGCCCTTCCGCTCACGCCACAAGCGGCCCCCCAGCAGGCATCCTCGGAGTGTCTCCATGGCTTCACACCAGTCGCCCACCCGTCGCTCCGGCGTCGACCGACGTGTCTGGATCGCATCCTCGCTTGCCGTGTGCATCGCGGCGGCCGGAGTCGGGGGCGTGCAGATCTCGCAGGCCGCGACGATCGACCCGTCCGTTCCGGCCTCCAAGCTCGCGGCGTCCACCTGCGCCGACAGGACGTACTCGGCGATGACGACGGCACAGCGGGTCGGTCAGCTCTTCATGGGGTCGGTCACGCCGTCCGCTCCGAACAGCGCGCGGATCGCGCTCATGCGCCAGTACCACGTCGGTTCGGTGTTCCTCGCCGGGCGCAGCAACGCCGGGACGGCGGCGACCAAGAACCTGGTGAACGGTCTCCAGGCGAAGGCCGACAGCGTGGCCGGGCACCGCGTGGGACTCCTGGTCTCGACGGACCAGGAGGGCGGCCAGGTCCAGGTGCTGACCGGGCCCGGTTTCTCGACCATGCCGAGCGCGCTGACGCAGGGAACGTGGACGACGACGAAGCTGCGCAGCGAGTCCGCCGTGTGGGCCAAGGAGCTCAAGTCGGCCGGAGTCAACCTGAACCTCGCGCCCGTCGCGGACGTCGTGCCGGCGAGCCTGGGCACGGCCAACGCTCCGATCGGCAAGTTCAACCGCGAGTTCGGCCACACCGCGGCGGTGGTGGCGCCCCACAGCAACGCGTTCCTCGAAGGTTCGCTCCAGTCCGGGGTGCTGGCCACGCTCAAGCACTTCCCCGGACTCGGCTTCGTCCGCGGCAACACCGACACCACGGCCAACGTCGTGGACACCGTGACCACGAGTTCGAGCCCGAGCGTCAGCACGTTCAAGTCCGGTATCGACGCCGGGGCGCCGTTCGTCATGATCTCCTCGGCGACGTACAGCAAGATCGACGCGAGGAACCGGGCCGCGTTCTCCCCCACGGTGATCCAGACCATGCTCCGCAAGAACATGGGCTTCAAGGGTGTCGTCATCTCGGACGACCTCGGCAACGCGGTGGCGGTCAGGGCCGTGGCCCCGGGCGACCGTGCCGTCAAGTTCATCTCCGCCGGCGGTGACGTGGTCCTGACGGTCGAACCGAACCTGATCCCGGCCATGACCAAGGCAGTTCAGAACCGGATGACGCAGAGCTCGGCCTTCCGCACACAGGTCGGTCAGAGCGTGCACCGCGTCCTGAACGCCAAGCAGAAGGCGGGCCTGCTGACGTGCAGCTGACCGGCCGGGTGTCTCGCGGCTGACCGGCCCGCGGAGTTGGAACCTGGCCGGGCGCGTGACGCGCGGCCGACCGGCCGGGTGACGGGCAACTGACCGGCCGGGTGCGGCCGGACGCGGTCGCAACCGCCGTCCGGCTCGCGTACCGGCCGTCCCGGCCGAAGGGTGCAGGCCGCCCCGGCCGAAGGGCGCAGGTCCGGTCCCGGTCGAAGGGCGCGGGCCCGTCACTCCGTTCGCAGCGCCGTGGCCGTGCGGACCTTCGCCGCCCATCCCGCCGGGGCCAGCGCCCCCAGCACCGCGACGAGCACCCCGGCCAGGCCCAGCAGCGCCAGTTGCGCGGGGTCGTACACGTCGAGGACCGACGGCGGCAGGCCGGTGCTCACGGCCCGTCCCATGACCGGCAGCACATAGTCGTGCAGCGCGAACCCGGCCGGGACGCCGATCGCTCCGCCGACCACACCGATCCCGGCCACCGAGGCGAGGACGAGACTCACCGTCTGACGCGGGGACATGCCGAGCGCCTTGCACACCCCGAGGTCGTGGACGCGCTCGCGGGTGTCCAGGACGACGGAGTTGAGTACGCCGAGCCCCGCGACGGAGACCAGCATCAGGGTGAGCAGGGCAGCCATCGCCTCCAGCAGGACGATCATGTTCCCTCCCTCGGGGGAGGATTCGGCGAACGCGTCACCGCCCAGCGGCTTGACCGCCGCGCTGAGCTTCTCGGCGTAGTCGGCGGGCGCGACTCCCGGCTTGACCTCGATGTGGAAGGCCGTCGGCTCGGCCTTCGTGAAGCTGTCGAGGTCCGCGTGGACCCGCGTGCCGTCGTCCGACGTGTCGAAGGCCTCGCCGACGATCCTCAGGGTCACCGTCTCCTTCTCGAACGTGACCCGCACGGTCCCGCCGATCCTGGTGCCCGTCCGCTCCAGGAAGCGGCTGGGCACCACGACCTGGCCCCGCCCGGAGAGCCAGTGCCCGGCGATCATCTCGTAGCCGCCGGGTCGGGAGTCTCCCTGGTAGAGGACGGCCCGGACGGTGCCGGAGATCCCGGACACCGTGGCGTCGCCCGTCGCCGTGCCGTAGTACGAGGCGGTGCCGGGCTGGGCGGCGATCGCGGCGTGCATCGCGGCCGGGTCCGCGGGAGTCCGATCCTGGTTCGAACCCGCGGCCCCCTGCTGCCGGTTCGAGCCCGGGGTCGCCGACCGCGCGGGGCCGGCCCCCGGCTTCCCCTTCCTCTCCACCACGCCCGGTCCTGAGCCGGGGCCGGGGCCGCCGCTGACGGCTGTGACATCGGCGCGGTTCTCGGGATCCTGCGCGTGCGCCACCGCGTCCAGGGACTGTGTCAGCCCGACGGCGAACGTCGCGGCGACGGTTCCGAAGGCGACCGCCAGCACCATCGCGACGGCGCGCACGGGGTGGGCGAACGGGCTCGCGAGTCCGTACGTCACCGGGCGGGGCAGCGGAAGCCGTCCCGCGGCGCGATGCGCCCACTGGCCGCGGGCGGTGCGCGGCGCCCGGCCGACGGCGATGGCCTCGACCGTACGCAGTCTCCCGGCCCGGAGCGCGGGTACCAGGGCCGCGACGGCCACCACGAGCAGCGCGCCGGCCGGCACCACGACGTCCACCCACCAGGCGACCGAGAGCGACACCGTGCCGTACGCGGACTCGGTGTCGCGCAGCAGCGGCAGTGCCAGCAGGTTGCCGAGGCCGACGCCGAGCGTGATGCCGGCCGCGGCGGGGATCAACGCCTGGGCCACATAGGCCCGTACGACCTCGCGCGGGGTGAATCCGATGGCCTTGAGGATGCCGATCCTGCGCAGACCGGTGCCGACGGCGCCGCTGATCACACTGCCGACGATGATCACGGACATGACGATGCCGAGCACGCCGAACGCGAACAGGAAGGGGATGGTCGCCGCGGTGCCCCGTTCCGTGGCGCGCTTGGTGTCGAGCCACGACTGGGTGCCGACCAGCGCCCCTGACGGCACGGCGGCGGTGAGCCTCTTCCGGTCCGCCGCGATCTGCGACGTGGTGGCCGCGGAGTCGAAGCGGTAGAGCATCTGGTCGGTGAGGGTGGTGCCCCCGGTCGCCAGGGACCTGACCTCCGCGGGGGTCGCCCACATGTCGCCGCTCTGGCCGGCCGACAGCGCGAAGCCGACGACGGTCAGGCTCCGGGCGTCGGCGGCGTCCGAACTCATCAGTGTCGAGCCGAGCTTGAGAAGCGGGCCGGAGAACCCGAGGGACAGCACGATCTCGCCCGGACTCCGGGCCCAGCGGCCGGACTTCAGGTCCAGCTCGTCCACGTCCTTCCCGGTTCCGGGCCGTCCGACGAGCGTTAGCGCGGGCAGGTGTCCGCCGTCCGTGCCCACCGGGCTGATCGTCATGGAGGGGAAGGGTCCCGCGCTCGCCGTGACCCCCTCCAGGCGCCGGGTGCCCGCCAGTTGGGCCGCGCTCGCCCGGTGCGGGTCGAACTCCGCGGTGAGATGCGCCCCGTGCTGCCGGGCGAAGGCGTGGTCGAAGGGCGCGTTCGTGGCGACCAGGAGGGAACCGGCGACCACGGCCGAGGCGACCGCCATCATCGTGGCCACGGCGATCACGACCGTCTGGACGCGCCGTCTGCCGACCCCGGACCGTACGACCCGCCCCAGGGCCCCGTTGCCGAACCGCGTCATCGGACGGCCTCCGCTTCCGTGTCGACGGCGACGTGACCGTCGACCAGATGGATGGTGCGGTGCGCGCAGGCCCGCGCCAGTTCGAGATCGTGCGTGACCAGCACGACGGTCTGCCCACCACGGTGCAGGTCCACGAGCAGGTCGCGGACCTCCTGCCCCGACGCGGTGTCCAGTGCGCCGGTCGGCTCGTCGGCGAGCAGCAGGGCGGGCCTGTTCACCAAGGCCCTTGCGACGGCGACCCGTTGGCGCTCCCCGCCGGACAACCGGCCCGGGTAGGCGCGGGCGTGCTTCTGGATGCCTAGGACCTCCATGAGCTCCGCGGCGCGGGAGGCGGCCACGCGCCGGGCGGTTCCGGTCAGTTGGGCGGGGAGCCGGATGTTGTCGGCGACGGTCAGGTCGTCGAGCAGATTGAAGAACTGGAAGACCATGCCGATGTGTTCGCGCCGGAACCGGGCCAGGGCGTGCTCGCTCAGCCGGTCGATGCGCTGCCCGGCCACGGTCACGGAGCCCTCGCTCGGCCGGTCGAGACCGGCGACGAGGTTGAGCAGCGTGGACTTGCCGCTGCCGGACGGCCCCGTCACGGCCAGGGCCTCGCCCTGGGCCACGGCGAGATCGACCGGCCCCAGTGCCGGGGCGTCGGCGCCGCCGTACCGCTTGGCCACGCCCTCCAGTTCGATCACGTGAGTCATGGGTGTGTCCGTCCTTCGTCGGTCGGGAGGTCGCTGCCCGGTGCGGGCCCGGTGAACGTACGGGCGGACGCGGGCGGGGCGCGTCGGCCGTGGCACCGACATGGGGCCCTCCCCCGGGAGGACCAGGCCGCGGGGTCATCCTGGAGGAGTACTCCCCGCGGACGGGCGGGCCGGTCGCGCAGGGGGACGTGGACCCGTGGCCGGGGCCCGCACAATGTGCGGATGGAGCACGAGGAGCCGTACGAGCGGCCGGGTGAGGGGTCAGGGGCGGACGGCCGGCGGGAGCGGACCCACGGCGTACGGCTTCGGGGAGGCCGCGGGTGCGTGACGTACCGCTGCCGGCCACGGGACGGGCGGACATGAGCGGGGCGACGCGGCCGGGGACGGGACGGGCGCCCGACGGGCTGCGGCCGGACTGGTGGTGGGCGCGGGTGTGTGAGGGACTCCGGTCGGGGACGTGGTGGGCGCGGATGCGTGCCGCGATGGGGCCGGAGGGTGAGCCCGAACCGCTGTCCCGGCGTGCGGTGCGCGTGGACGTCGTACTGGCGCTCGTGCTGACGGTGGTCGCGCTGGTCGTGGCGGCGCGCTACCCGGGCGACGGGCCGGTGCGGATCAGTTCCAGGGCCGTGACCGTGGGCCGGGACGCGCTCACGCCCCCGGCGCCTCCGGCTCCCGGCCCGGGGGACGTGGACGACCCGCGGTCCAACGCGCCCACCGTCCTGGTCGTCCTGTCGGCGCTGCCGCTCATGGCCAGGCGCCGCTTTCCGCTGCTCGCGTTCGGGGTGATCGCCGCCGCCGTGCTGGCCCTGGGGGGCGCCGTCTCCTGGATCAACGTGCTGACCTGGAGTGTCGCCGCGTACGGAGCCGTCGCGCACAGCCGCTACCGGGCGCGGGCCCTGACGGCGCTGATCTTCACGGCCGTGCTGGCGGGCGTCGCGTTCCGGGACACGGATCCCATGCTGCCGGGCTGGTCGAGCCCCGCCGTCGTGCTCCTGGTCGTCGGGGTGCTGGCCAGTCTCGTCCGGCTCGGGCGGCTGCGGCTGGAGGCCGGCCGACAGCGTTTCACCGACCTCCAGCGGGCCCAGGAGGCGGCCATGCGCCGGGCCGTGGAGGAGGAGCGCGCCCGGATAGCCGCCGAGCTCCACGACGTCGTCACCCACAATGTGAGCGTGATGGTCATACAGGCGGGCGCGGCGCGCAAGGTGATGGACGCCGCCCCGGAGCGGTCCAAGGAGGCCCTGCTGGCGGTGGAGGCAGGCGGCCGTGCGGCGATGGCCGAACTCCGCCATGTGATGGGTCTGCTGGCGGGTCCGGGCTCCAGTGCCGAGACCGCCGACGGCCTGGAGCCGCAGCCCGGTCTCGGCCGGCTCGACGCGCTCGCCGAGCGGGTGCGGGCCGCCGGGACACCGGTGCGCCTCACGGTGTCTCTGCCGCCCCGGGCGCTGCCGCCCGGGGTGGAGCTCACGGCGTACCGCGTGGTCCAGGAGGCCCTCACGAACACGATCAAGCACGCGGCGGGGGCCGAGGCGGCGGTGCGGATCGGATTCGCCGGTTCCTGGCTGGAGTTGGAGGTCACGGACACGGGAGCCGTCCGGGACTCGCCGTCGGTGGACGGCAACGGCCGCGGACTGATCGGCCTGCGCGAGCGGCTGGCGGTCTACGGCGGCGAGCTGACCGCAGGTCCGGCGCCCACCGGCGGATACCGGGTCACGGCCCGCGTGCCGTGGGAGGCGGTGTGAACGGGCCCGCCCTGCGCGCCGTGATCGCGGACGACCAGGCCCTGGTGCGTACGGGGTTCGGGATGATCCTCGCCGCCGACGGCATCGAGGTGACGGCCGAGGCGGCGGACGGGGCCGAGGCGGTCGAGGCCGTCGCACGCACCCGCCCCGACGTCGTCCTCATGGACATCCGGATGCCACGGATGGACGGCATCGAGGCCACCCGGCGCATTCTCGGCGGCGGACCCGACGGCCCGGTGGCCACCCGGGTGATCATCCTCACGACGTACGACCTCGACCACTACGTGTACGCGGCGCTCACCGCCGGAGCGAGCGGCTTCCTGCTCAAGGACGTCACTCCCGAGCATCTCGTTGCGGCCGTGCGCCTGGTGCGCTCCGGTGACGCGCTGCTCGCGCCGACGATCACCCGCAGGCTGATCGAGCGGTTCGCGCACCGGCAGGAGTCCCCGCGGACCGGCACGCACCGCGATCTGTCCGGGCTGACCCCACGTGAACTGGAGGTGCTGCGCCTGCTGGCCACCGGCCTCAGCAACGCGGAACTCGCGGACCGGCTCTTCCTCAGCCCGACCACGGTCAAGACGCACGTGGGCCGCATCCTGTCGAAACTGGACCTGAGGGACCGGGTGCAGGCCGTCGTGCTCGCCTACGAGAGCGGCCTGATCTCACCGCAGGGGCCGCCCGGCGTCGGCTGAGAACCCCGTTCCGGGCGCGGCCCGGTCCCGTTCGCGCCCGGTCAGCCGCCCTTGACCATCCTGGTCTCGACGCCCGGGATCCCCTTGTCCCACCAGTGGTTGTACCGGCTGTACGGAGCAGGGTCGCGTTCCGCGAGCAGGGCCGCCAGTCTCTCCGCCTCCTCGGTGAGGCCGCGCCAGGCCGCCTTGCCCAGCTCGTGGAACGCGGTCAGTTCCAGCCCGTCGTCGAGGGCGCGCCACACACCGGCGACCCGGCCGTCGACGAGCAGGGTGGGCAGGATGTCGCCGTTGCGCCGGACGACGAGGGGCCGGTGGTCCTGGGACAGGACGCGCCCGGGGAGGACGTGGGCCAGGAGCGTGCTGTCCCACATCGGGAGCAGCCTCGGCGGTGCGGGGGTGTCCTCGGCGGGCACGGTGGCGTCCGGCAGGTCGTACAGGACGGCCCGGCCCGGTCCGTGAACCCGCACGACCCGGTCGCCGAGCTCGCTCAGCGCCTGCGTGATCACGGGGCGTCCCAGCAGGGTGAACCGGGCGAAGTCCCGCGCCGTCGCCGGTCCGAACGCCCGGAGATGGTCGAGCAGGAGCCGTCGTACACCGGCCGCCGCAGCTTCCTGCGTCTCCTCCCCCGGGTCGACCGGTGAGGCGAGATAGGTGTTCGGCAGTCTGAAGGACCACGGTCCGCCGGTCGGCGTGTGCTGGATCGGCGCGTACGTCCGCAGCGCCCACCACACACGCTGTGCCCGTTCACCGAAGCCTGCCGTGAACTCCCGCTCCACGTCGGCTCCGACGTGCGGGCGCGCCAAGAACGCGGCGAGTTCCGCCAGCATCCCGTCGGCGTCCTCTTCGGTCAGGTCGGTCGAGGTGTAGCGGCGGTCGTAGAGCCGCGAGGCCCGCAGGCTCCGGACCATGGCCGCGTGGTAGGGCGCGTAGTCGTCGGCGTGGACGGCGTGCAGGGTGATCCGCATGAGGGTCGCCTTGACGATCCGCCGGTCCGCGAACGCCGCGTCCAGATCCTCCGGCACGAAGCCCTCGACGCGGTTCCACAGGGCAAGGTACGGCGATGCGGGGGCCTGGGCCTGTACGGCACAGACGCGCCGGACGGCCTCCGTCACGTCCAGACGCCCGCGCTCCAGGAGCAGCTGACGGTCCAGGGTCGCCAGGGTGAGCTGTCGCTCGGTGAGGGTCACACCGGGATTATCCCGCCCCCGCGGCTCCACGCGCCCGTGGACACGAGCCCTGCCCCCGCCGACCCCTGACATGCCGTCAGGGTCGTCTCAGGGTCGAGGCGGGGACGTCACCGATGGCGGCGACCGGGGCGCGGCGAGCACGCTGTGACCATGTTGAACACGACACCCGACAGCCGTCGCCCCTCCCTCGCCCGCCGCGCCGCGCTCACCCTCGCCGGTGCCGCCGCCCTGACGGGACTGGTGGGCGCGTACACGCCGAACCACGCCTGGGCGGAGGGGAGTTCCACCGCCACCCCGGCCGCGGCCGACTTCAGCGACTGCCCCGCCCTGCCCGCCGGGGCCGACCCGTCCCGCTGGCGCTGCGAAGTCCACACCGCGGCGCCGCTGTTGACGATCGGCAAGATCCACGTGGCCCTCGCCCCGATCACCATGACCCACGCCGAAGGACCGATGCCCGACGGCACTCCGGGACAGGTCTGGGGTGCCATGCGCAGCACGCCGACCCCCGTTCCCGGCGGTCTGACCGGCACCGCGGCGGGCGACCGCGCGGGACTGCTCCGCCTGGCGATACAGCCCGTGTACGGCGGCCGATCCGACTTCTACACCGGGCAGTTCAGCCTGCGCCTGAGGCTGTCGAGCCCGCTGCTGGCGCACGGATGCACCATCGGAGCGAGCGCCCCGCTCGACTTCCGGCTCAAGCGCTCGGGGCCCTCGGTGTGGATCTCGCAGGATCCGCCCGTGATCGAGTTCTCGGCCTACGACGACAGCTTCACCGCCCCGGCCGCCGAACACTGCGGACCCCTCACACCGGCGCTCGACCGCCGCCTGGGACTGCCCGCGCCGACCGGAAATCTGATGACCTACGACGCGACCTACACGTTCCGGACCTACGACGGGCTGGTCCCTCACCCGGTGGTGTGAACTTGCAGGCCACACCCGTAGCGCCTGTCGGCGGCGGGCGTTTGGGCAGGCGTGTCCCCTCTCGACTCCACGCATCTCTCGCTCTGGCTGCTCAACCACTTCAGCACCTTCACGCTGACCGTCGCGATCGTCGGGGGAACCGTCCTCCTCGCCGTCTGCGGCAGCGTGCTGCTGCGCCGCAGATATCCCTCGGTGGCCCGCGGCGAACACAACGAGATGGTCGGGGTGACCCTCGGCATGTTCGGCGCGATCTACGGGATCATCCTCGCCTTCGTCATCGTCACCCTGTGGACCCAACTGGAGGACACCCAGACCATCGTCGCCACCGAGGCCACCGACGCGGCGCTCATCACCCGTGACGCCGCCGCGTTCCCGGCGCAGGTGCGGACCCGCCTCGACTCCACCATGAACGGATACGTCCACGCGGTCGTCGAGGACCAGTGGCCCCGGATGCGCGCGGGGAACCCGAGCTACGGAGCCACCGAAGTCCACCTCGGCGCCGCCTTCCAGGCGCTCCAGCAGTACGACCCGAAGAGCCAGAGCGAGCAGGTCTTCTACCAGGAGGCCGTGACCCACCTCAACGACGTCGCCTCCCAGCGCCGCGCCCGCATCACCATGGCCCGCCAGGAACTCCCCCCGCTGCTCCAGGTCCTGGCCTTCGGCGGCGCAATGGTCCTGGTGCCCCTCACCTTCCTCTACGGCATGCGCAAACTGAGGGTGCAGGTCCTCTTCGTCGCCTCGGTCGCCGGGCTCGTCGGCTTCAGCCTGCTCCTGGTCTTCGTCCTGGACCGCCCGTTCGCCGGCGAACTCAGCGTCAGCCCCGCCCCGTACAAGGAGGGTGCCCTGGCCCAGTACTGGACGCGGGACACCAACCCCTCGCACAGGGCGGCCGGCACACTCCCTGGACACCGGACCCTGGACACGGCACACCGGGCCGGTGACCAGAGGTCGTCGGACAGACCCTAGGGAGTCTCCACCTTCCAGCGCTGGGCCAGGGTGTCGTTGCACGACGCCAGGGTGACGTTGCCGTGGGTGGCGTCGGGGGCGAGGAGGCACAGGTGGTCGGCCTCGTTGCGGTAGCGGATGGTGCCGTCCGCATAGGTCTCGGCCAGCCAGCGCTGGCCGGCCGCGTCGAAGCCGCGTGCGTCGTCGCACGTCCGCAGCACGGCGTCGGTCCCCGACGGGGCACGCTCGCTGAGCACGCCCAGGCACCGGTTGTCACCGTCCAGACTCTGGAAGCGCACCAGGTTGTCGCTCGGCTCGATCTGCTGGATGTTCCAGCCGTAGTCCTTGCGCTCGTAGGCCAGCCAGTAGATCCACCACCACCAGGGCGGTGCGGGCTGGGTGTAGACGCCGGTGCCGGGCACCGATCCGGAACGCCGCAGGCGGCCGCCCATGAAGGCGGATTCCAGGCGCACGTTGTCGGCGGTCGTCGGCCAGTCCTTGGGCAGTCCGACGGCGCTGCTCCACCAGCGCTGGGAAACGTCGTCGGCGCTGCAGGCCGTCGCGGTCACCTGCCTGTTGGACGGCGTCAGGCAGAGCGTGGGGAAGGCCACGTTCCGCCAGAGCTGCGGTCCCCCGTTGTCCTCGTTCCACTGCGGGTCGGGCCGTGGGTCGGTGATCGTCCACTGTGCCCGTGGGTCGTCGCACGGACCGGCGACGATCCGGGCGTCGGAGACGTCCCGGCGGACGGCGGACGCCACGGAGACACAGCCCCGCGCACCCGCCTGGAGGGTGTGCGCGCCCGCGCCGGTGGTGTTCTGCCGGAACGTCTGGCTGCTGCCGAAGTCGGCGGGGCCGACGCCGAACGTCCCGTTCGGGTTCAGCTGCATCTGGTTGCCGGTGATGGTGCCCAGAGCGGCGGAGTAGGTGTGTGACGGGGTGGGTCCCTGGTCCGGCAGTGCCGTCCGGGCGTAGTGCACCTCCGCGTGGTCGGATCCGGCACCGCGCGGGACGGTCGCCCTGAAGCCGCCGGGCAGACCGTGCGTGATCGCGTAGTCCAGCTCGCTGGGCCTGTCGCCGTCGATGTACGTCGGCCGGTTGGTGCGTAGCAGGGTTTCGTCGGCGCGCAGGTGCAGGGTCCGGTCGCGGGCGTCGCTGTCGGTGCGGTTGAGGATGTCCCGGTTGAAGTCGCCGGCCAGGACCCAGCTCCGGCCGCGTTGGGCAGGCCTGGCGGCGAAGTCGCGGAGCTCGTCGAGCAGTCCGGGCCGGCCGTTGTGCTCGACCACGTCCTCGCCGCGGGCGTGGATGTTCCAGTACCACGTGTTCCCGAATCGCAGGCCCAGCAACGGACGGGCCCGGTAGCGGTTGTTCGGGGCGTTCGGGTCCGGGTCGTAGGAGGGGTTCTCGATGACTTCGACCTCGTCGGCACGGGCGTCGGTGACGGTCGCCAGGTTCACCCGGCCGCCGTCCCAGGTGTCCTGGCTGGTACCGGTGATCCTGCGGGGATCGGTCTGGAGGAAGTACACGAAGCGGCTCTCACCCCGGCCCTCCGAACCCAGCGGCCAGCGCGTGACCGTGACCACGTCGGGCTGGTTGTAAGGGCGGGTCCTGTGGAGCCGGAGCCTCTCGAAGTTGTTCTGCAGTTGGGGCCCCGGAGGCGGCGGACCGGAGCCGGCCTCCTGCAGTGCCACCACCGGATTCCGCCGGACCAGCTCGACCAGCTCCGAGTCCCAGCGGCCGCCGTTGTCGGAGCCGCGCATGTTGTACGAGGCGAAGCGGGAAGTGCCGTCACCGTTGACGGCGTGCGCGGGCGCGGCGGTCAGCGGAACGCTCAGCAGGGCCGCTGCCGCGCTGAGGACGGCGACCAGGACGGTGATCCACCGCGGTGACCGCCGTAACGCCTTCGTCGTCCACAGGTCCTGCGGACGGGATTCTCTGCTCACGGATCAAGCCTCTTCCGTCTGACCTCCGCGCCGTGCGGCGCGGAGGACTCATGGGCCCGCCGACCTCCCCGTGCGGCCCTACCGGCCGCGGGGCGGAACCGGGTCGCCTCCGATTCGTGTGTCGAGCGGGTGGTACGCGGACTGTCGGCCGGGCGATCACTTGCCCGCCGGCCAGACGAGACGGAAGATCCCTCCGGGCGGTTCAGAGCCCCGTCGATATCCGGCCCCTCATCCACACCTGGCGCCGGGTACCGGTCGACAGGCGGCGGACCAGCACGAACGCAACGACGACGCTCGCCGGTGCACTCACCACGGCGACGCGGTGCCACGGCCCCGGAACGTCAGAACAAGGCGCCCCGGCCTGGCGATATGCCACACCTGGCCGTATTGCGAGGGCACGGGGTTACGTTGTCCTTATTCGAGACGCTTCGCCGGGAAGAGGCAGGGACGGGACGACGTTCCTCATCACGGGGAGATGGGTCGCCGGGCACTGCCCGGAGGAGCACCGGCGGCCAGAACTCCCGACAGGACGTCGACGTTTGAGCTGGACTCGGGCCGTGCCTCGGGACCACCGGATTCAACTGGCCCTCGGTCAGCGGTTATTCGGATGCGGGGGTCGCTCGGTCGTCCCTAGGCTGCGCCCGCGTACCCCGGTACGGGGTCGAGTCGGCCGTCGGCGGATCGGAGTTGTTCGAGTTATGACCAGTCAGCTGTTCGCGATCTGTTTTCGCGCGGGTCGGCCGTCGGATCTGGCGCGGTTCTGGTCGGGCGTCCTGGGCTGGGGCCCGGCCGGGGCTCCGTACGATCACGGCGCTGCCGACGGCGGCGTCGTGATCGTGCCGCCCGACGGCGCCGGGTTCCGTATCCGGTTCCTGCCGAGCCAGGAGCCCAAGTCCGGCCGGAACAGGGCGCACTTCGATCTCACCAGTGCCTCCCCGGAGGCTCAGCGGCAGACGGTGGCCAGGGCCCTGGAGCTCGGCGGTGAGCACTTCGACGTGGGCCAGCGCCCCGAAGAGGGACACGTGGTGCTCGCCGACCCGGACGGCAACGAGTTCTGTGTCATCGAGGCGGGCAACAAGTTCCTCGCCGACACCGGTTTCATCGGAGCGCTGGCCTGCGACGGCACGCGGGAGGTCGGCTGCTTCTGGAGCGAGGCGCTGGGGTGGCCGCTGGTCTGGGACCAGGACCAGGAGACCGCGATCCAGTCACCGGACGGCGGCACGAAGATCACCTGGGGAGGTCCCCCGGTGGCGCCGAAGGTGGGCGTGAACCGGCTGTTCTTCGAGCTGTCGCTTCCCGACGGCGCCGCCGTCGACGCCGAGATCGACCGTCTGGTCTCGCTCGGCGCGACCCGCCCCGCCGACGGTGAGGTCCTGGGCGAGGGAGTCCTGCTGCTCGACCCCGACGGCAACGAGTTCCTCGTACGCGGCAACCGGTAGGGGCTACCGGTAGGGGCTACCGGTAGGGCAATCGGTCGGGGCAACCAGTTGCGGCCTCGTCAGGGAGTGCACCGGTCCGTCCCGGGCACGGGCTCGACCGACCCGGTGTCCGTGCCGTCGGCCGTCCGCGCCGAGGCGCCTCCCTGGCCGCGGGTAGGTCCGCGCGCCTCGGTCCGCCCAGGACGACTCCGGTCAGGACCAGGACGAGTCCGCCCAGTTGCCGCAGGGTCAGCACCTCTCCGGCGACCACCGTGCCGAGCAGTACCCCGGTGACCGGATTCAGCAGTCCGATCAGTCCGACCGTCCCCGTCGGCAGCTGCCGCAGTCCGGTGAACCAGGCGACGAAGGCGAGCGCCGTCGCGATCAGGGTGACGTAGCCGAACGCGAGCAGGGTCGGTCCGGAGAGCGCGGGCGGAGCGCCTTCGACGACGGCGGCCACGGGCAGCAGGAACACACCCCCGGCGATGAGCTGCCAGGCGGTGGAGGCGAGCACGTCGGCACCGGCGTTCCACCGTTTCGCCAGGATGAAACCGAAGGACGACACCAGCATGGCGGCCGCCGAGGCGAGGACCCCGGGCAGGCTCACGGCGTCCACCCCGGTGAGCAGCATGAGGCAGACCCCCGCGAGCCCGGTCACGGCGCCGGCCAGGTGGGCGGGCCGGGGCCGCTCGGACACCAGGGGCCAGGCGATGAGCATCATCGTCAGGGGCGCGACCGCCATGACCGTCGAGGCCACGCTCGTCGGAAGCAGCTGGGAAGCGACGTAGACGAGGACGAAGAACACGCTCATGTTGAGCAGTCCGAGCACCGCGGAGCGCCACCACCAGGCACCGTGCGGCAGCCGTCTGCGCAGCGCGAGCAGAACGAGTCCGGCGGGCAGCGCCCGCAGAGCCGCCCCGTAGAGCGGCCGGTCGGCGGGCAGGTACTCGTGCGTCACAAAATAGTTGGCTCCCCAGGCCACGGGCGCGAACGCGGTCAGGGCCACCCTTCGTATATTAGCTTCCATGGAAGCTAATATACCTTCCCGGGAAGCTACCATGGGGGCATGGAGTACGGAGAACCCCTCGACCGTGTGGCCGGCATCCAGGCGGAGTGGCGCCGCGAGCGCCCCGACGTCGATGTCACCCCCCAGGGCGTAATCGGCCGGCTGCACCGCCTGGCGGACCGCCTCGGCGAGGAGCTGCGCCTCGTCTACGAGCGCTACGGGCTCGGCGAGGGCGAGTTCGACGTGCTGTGCGCACTGCGCCGCGCCGGTGAACCCTACGAACGGGCACCGGGTGAACTCGCGGCGCACACGATGGTCACCACCGGCGCGATGACCAAGCGGATCGACCGCCTGGAGCGGGCCGGACTCGTCACCCGCCGCCGCTCCGGCGACGACCAGCGAGCCCGGATCGTGGCCCTGACCGGGCCGGGACGCGAGCTGATCGACCAGGCGTTCACGGACCACATGCGCAATGAACGCCGTCTGCTGGATCTACTGACCACGACGGAGGCCGCGTCGCTGGAGACCCTGTTGACCACCTGGCTCTCCCGGATCGAAAACCCGGGCGCTCACGGCACCGGGTGACACCCCGCTCGCCGCCAGATCGCGCCGGGCACACACCCGGCACCCGGTCCTCGTGCGGGTCCGTGCCCGTCCGGCGGGCCTGTGGCCCCCGCGGTCACGCCTCCCGCATACCGGCCAGATGCGACGCCCGCTTCAGCGCCGACGCGAACTCCGGGTTCCGCTGGAGGACGAGGATCGCCACGCTCCCGCCGTCGTGGCGCACCAGCTCGAACCGGTGGAAGGTCAGCAGCGGCGACATGTTGGACATGTGCTTCAGGACGGCGACCCGGTCCCAGGGCACGACGTGCTTCGTCTGGCCGAACAGCCCGGTGACCACGACACCGCCGGTGTGGAGGTGACACACGCGCACCCCGAGCCGCACGGACAACCAGCCCCACGCGGCCCGCAGACCGACCAGACCGACGATCACGGCCACCATGATCAGCCCTTTGGACAGCCCCCCGTCCGGCCTCTTGAAGACCAGGAATCCCAGCACGATGATGCAGAAGAGCACAGCGAACCGCCGCAACATCTGAAGCACGGCCCCGGTGACGCTCGCCATCGGATAGGTCCCGCGCCTGCCACCGAGTTCCCCCGCACCCTCGTCCCGCCTCAACGGCCCGCCCCCTCGCCACCCGCCCCTACCGCATCGAACGGGACAACTATCGTTGCGCGTCCGTTGAGTTGACAAGTCCGCACCAAAGCGGCGCACTACGACGCGATCGGCCTCGTACGGCCGTCCGCGCGGACCCCCGCCGGATACCGGGCGTACACGGCGGGCGACGTGGAGCGGCTGCGGGAGGTACTCGCCCACCGGCGGCTGGGGTTCGGACTGCGGGAGATCGCGCGACTCGCTACGAGCCCGCCGCAGGATCTCCGTCGCCGAGGCCTATCCACCAGTGCCCGTCGTCCTTCACCAGCAGCAGCTCCTGCCGCTGGCCGGTTCGTTCGTACGTCACCGTCACCGGGTTGAAGTAGGGCACGACCCCCTCCAGCACGGTGGCTTCGACGTGGCCGCCCGCCGCTCGGCCGTACTTGCGCACGTACTCGGCCGCGGTGGGCCCGGGCTGCTGGTAAGCGGGCCCGGCGAGCTCGGCGATCCCCTTCGTGTCTCCGTCCTTGAGCCGCTGCACGTAGACCCGTACGAGAGTGTCGACGTCCTCGGCCGTCTCCTGCACGTCGGGGTACGTGGACTTCTCCGCGCGCACCGTCACGTCGACCCTGGGCGCGTCGGCCAGGGCATAAGGCTCGCGGAACCAGTTCCACCACGCCCCTGCGGTGATCCCGACGACCAGCAGCCCACCGCCGAGCGAGACGGTCAACTTCTTCATGCGCACCTTCCTCCACCAGTCGGACTTGACGCGGTGGACGAGTGACCGGTTCCCGCACATGGTCGGCCGACCCAGGAACAGCCGTAGTGCAGCGCCGAAGCCGACCCGGTTCCGCGAGCGTCACAGCAGTGTTCGGAGATTCTCCGGCGCGCGCAAGGGGATCAACCGCTGTGGCGGAGGAGGCACCCCAGCTGTTCACCCTGACCAGGGAATCACGAGATCACTGACACTTCTTCAAGGCCACGTGGTACACGGTTTTGACCGTGCCGTTCGTCGAGTCCATGCCCAGGAAACTGGTGGCGCCCGGACTTGAGGTGCCGGGGTCGACCTGCAGTTCGGTGTTGATGTCGAGGTTGCTCTCCTGACCACAGGGGGCGAAGACCAGGGCGGCGACGGGCACGGTGTCGGTCGTCTGCCAGTCGCCTGTGAACCCGCCTGCGAAGTTATGGGTCTTGCTGGTGGCGGCGTTGCCCTGGAGGTGATAGCTGGCCCGCTGGGTCCCGGACGCCCCCGGCGCCAGTGACGCGAAGCCGTTGTACTGGGTGGACACGATCGCGTACGTGAGGCCACCGGGGACGTGCACGGCCAGGTCGAGCTGACAGTTCTTCCGGGAGTCGGCCGGCGCCGAGCCAGGTCCCACCTGGGCGAGGTAGTTACTGTAGGTGACGCTGAAGGCGCTGCCGTCAGGGGAGACGGCGACGGCGGCCGTCCCCTGCGGGCAGCCGGTACCGTTGGCCGCCACACTGTCGACGACGATCCGGTCGGGCGGCCGGGGCGTAGCCGCGCCAGCACCAGAGGCCGACCAGCCGAACAATGACGTGGCGACACCAGCCGCCGCGAGCGCGCGGAGTACCATGGGCTTTCCTTCACTTGTCCACGGATCCGGGGCGGGCGCCACTGTCCGAGCCCGGCCAACCGGATTTGACGTGGGCATCGCACCACGTACTGCGCACCCGCATACGTAACGTGACCGGTCAGTCACTCAATCGGCCTTCGAGGTGGAGGGCTGGTTCACCCACACGCGGGGACAGAGCGGCGCGAGCCCGGATGCGGTGGCCGGCGTGAATTCGAACAAGCCCCACGGGGCTACGCCGATGTCCAGGCCCACAGGGGCGGTGAGCAATTGTCAAACCTTGTGGGTGGGCGGTGCTTGGTGAAGAGCCGACTGCCGCTCGGCGACGAGGTTCGGCAGTCGGCGCATGTCGTGGAAGACGACGGTGGCGGGGCCTTCGAGGCGTTCGGCCGGGGTGAGGCCGGGGTGAGTCCGCCGGCATAGGCGAAGGCTCGCATGCCGGCGGCGCGGGCAGCTTGAGAACCGCTTGCGCTCGCCGGTGGCCTCGTCGGCACGACGGTCGTTCACCCGCGGGGCCGCCACCTCGACCGGGCCGGCCGCAGTTTCTCCGGTGCGGGGCCGATGATGACCGTTGCGGACCACCAGGCGGCGCCCGTGCTCGTCTCGCTCAGGGACCAACTCGGGGCAGTTGGGGAAGGCGGCCGAAGCGACCAAAGCCGTACTCGGCTCTACTGTTTGTCCGCTCGGTAGAGCTTGATGTCCTTGTTGACGAAGAGGTGCACGTAGCCGCACCGCCAGCAGATCAGACCGGTGGCGTTCTCATCGGCCCAGGCCAGCTTCATGAACTCCATGCCGGTGCTGTTCAGCAGAACACCTCGCTCTCGGAACACATCTCCTCGGCAGACCTGGCAGTTGAGCCAGACATCCCCCAGTGCTGCACGTACCGGCTTCGCCATTGCGTGAACGCCCCCGTCCTTGCCATGTGGTCGATACAGAGACTACGGGGCAGTGCGAGCGGCTCCCAATCCGCGTGACGTCGCAGTCGTAAAGCAGCGAGGTACGGCAACCGCACTGAACTACCTTGACCGGCACCAGACTTCGTAGCCTTCCTGAGTCAGAACACGTCGCGGCCGGGGCGGTCGGCTCCGCTTACGGGGCCATGATCACTCGCCCCATGGCAGGTCCCGCCCAAAGCCGCTCCACCGACCGCGCTCGTACGCTGAGCACTCCTCCGCGAGAGACGGGATCAGCGCATGTCCGGCAGATCATCGATCGGCGAAGCGGCAGACCTCCTTCGGGCGGAGCTGCGCGTGGGCCGGCTATCGGGCCCTTCAATGACCGAGGACGCATGGTCTGCCTTCATCCGCTTCGGCCGGATGCGGTTCAGCACGGCGGATTCGACCGACGCCGACGGTCTGCTGTTTCAGTATGGGGTGTACACCTTCGATGGTCCGGACGCGTTCTCACTCGACCTCACGCGCCAATTCGAAGTGCTGGACGAGGACGGCGACCATGCCCACTTCGTCCAGGTCCACTGCGAGCTGATCTACGAGCCGGTACCGGCTTTGGCCGCTCTGGGGGACTTCAGCTCTTGGTTCTTTCACGACTCAGGTGAGGATCTAGAACGGTGGCTGGAAGCCCTCACCGCTCGGGATGCCTGGGCTGCCATCCGTGAGCAGACACCCATGAAGGTCGAGGTCTACCAAGAGGCCGTCTAGGCAGCGTGCCCCCTTGCGCGCCCGGCCGAGCAGGTAGCCACGGTGACTTGCGCCACGACGTTTCTCAAGCCTTCTCCCGGCGCTTGAGCAGTGCTTTGGTCTCTTCCTGCACGATCGCGCTCCATGCAGTATGGCTATGTGAGCCAGGACCAGTGGGCGGACCGATTGGCGGCAGCGCTTCGTGACTCGGAATCGGAATCGTGGTCTCGAAGAACCGCGGCCGGCCGACAGCTTGCGGCGTGGGCCGAGCGGGAAGAGGTCGGCCCGGTCCTTGAGCGGCTCCTCCTGGACGCCCACGACACGGCAGTTACGCAGGAGACGGCGCGGGCCTTGCTCGAACGGAGGGACCTGGTCGGTCTGCGCGCGGTGCTGGCGGCGCTGTCGCGGGCCGAGGAGTGGTCGACCGTCGACCAACTGGACGGCGAGGTGTTCGGCTACCAGAGTCGGATGATCGCCGACGACCGGACGGACGAGTTCGTGGACCAGCTCGTGAGACTCGCCGCCGACAATGACAAGGGAGTCCGTGACGAAGCCCTGCGACTGTCACGACCCGGGAAGCAGCCATGAGTAAGCGTCGGTACGTGGCCAGAGGCGTGCCGGGCGGCTACCGGATCTGGGACAACAGAGGGCGCCGATGGTGGGGCGATCTCTACGAACTGTGTCCCGATCTTCTCCTGGTCGAGCTGAACGGCGCGGCCGACAGCGAAAAGATCACGGCCCTGCTCAAGAAGTACCGAGCCCAGAAGCGGTAGCGCCGGGGCCGTCTCAGCAGTTCGAGCTGTAGCGGATGCACCCGGCCGGCGGAGCATGGTCGTGCTCCCACTGCTGCTGCACGTGCCCGAGCATCACGGCGGACAGGAGAGCCACCAGGTGCGCGGTCACCGTCCAGGGCGCGCGGAAAGGTCCCGCGAGAACCACCAAAACAAGTGCCGTGACCAGCACCACCCGCAGCCTGCCCATGAACGCGAAGCTGGCGGTATCGACCTGCGCTTGGTCGCCCTGCGCGGCCCGTACCGCCAGGCCGAAATCAAGCACCCAGTCCTTCACCAGCCACGCGGTCCCGGTCAGGAACAGCGGAATCGCGAGCACAAAGTCCTGGCCCAGGGGTGTTCGGTGCGACCAGGGGCGTCGCCGCTCCGGCGCTAAGGCACTCTTCGTCATGGCTGCATGGTGCCGAGACCGGCGGTGATGCACATGAGCACCCGTACTCAACCCACTTGCGGTGGGGAATGCGGCCAGACAGGTGCGCCATCTCCGAGCCGCAACAGCAACGGCGAGTGTGTAGTGAGCTTGAAGGCGTTATGTCGGGCGATCAACTGCTCCGCCCGCCGAAGCCCTGGAAGTCTTGGGGCTATGCCTCACCAACTGCGGAAGTGGTCTCTGACCGGCGGAACAGTGGTCCAGCACATGCACTACGGGCTCAGGGTGCAGATTCCGTCCGGGGAGATTGGTGTGGTCGACCGCGTCGATATCGCTGAGGGCCATCTCGACCCCACAGAGTGGCCAGCAGTCGGTTCCGTGGTCACCGTTGTCGGTGCTGGATACGCGGGTCGTCAACTTCGGTTGAGCATTCGTCCAAGTCACCTCGAACAGGCGGGGCTCCGTGCGGCGACAGCCCTACACTCCAGCCCCGTGCCGCCCCAGAACCAGTCCGCAAGTTCCACCGATGAACAGCTGTCGATCATCGACACCCTGATCGCCCAGCCGTTCCCCGAGGGGAAGGGGGACACGAAGACGGAACACGGCTGGGGCGGGGCTGGCTTCCACATAGCCGTCCTTCGGGCGACCCAGGATTTCTGGGATGACCGAAGCTCCGAAATTGTCGAGCCAGCGGTACAGGAGCTGGAGGTCGACCTAACGGCACTGGCTGGCATTCTGACCGAGCGTTGGGGCGATCCGACCGCGGTCGACCTGTGGCTGTACCTCGGACTCGACGACCCGGACTATCCCAACACCGAGCCCGCGCCCGAGCCTTTGAGCTCTTTGAGCGGCCTCGCCATCAATCTGCTGGCATGGCGGATACCGTCCACCGGTCGTTGGCTCGGGCTCACGATCGGGCAGGGCGACAGAGAGTTCCCGTTCGAACTCCTTGCCGCTGTCAGCGAGGGATCTTCGTTCCCGCAATGAGCAGCCTCATGGCCCGACCGGGTCCGACCGATGCGGGAACGGCCAACGTCTCTTGCCAGGTGTCGAGTTCGAAGAGGTCGACAAGTCGCGTCGCGCCATCGCTAAGCAGCGTCACACAGCCAAGCGGCCCCACCAGTGCCGTCCCGGTGAAGGCTTGCTCGGCCACCCGCGGGTCGGGTTCGGCAATCCAGAAACCACCCGACCGGTTCCGCAGCCCTGTCAGGGCACGGCTGGGAACCATCCGGCCCGTTCTCCACTTGGGAAACCGTCGGCTGCCCCACGTGCCAATACGGCACCCGTCAGGCCAGCATCCACGCGCAGAGCCCGAAACCGCGGCACGGTGGACTCTTCCAGAACCGGCGATTGACCCGCCCGCCAAGTCATCAGCTGGTCCAAGGCAGGCGGATCGCTTCGATCTCTGGATCCGCGAGCAGCGCCTCAACCAGTGCGCGGGGGCCGCACACCTTGGTCCCCCAGAGGTCGTAGTCGGTGAAGACTACCCAGGAACGGTCCACGGCCCACAAGTTGGACGGAATGCAGAGGATGTCCGGGTTGTCGAAGAGCCCTTGGGCGTCGCCCAAGCGGCCGGAACGAACCTGCCCCTTCTCAAAGTCCCTTGTGACGATCGGGTTGTAGTACGCCAGGCAAGGAGTGTTCGGCCCCTGAGGGCTGTGAGCTGTAAGAAGCCGGATCAGCTGATCCCATGTCGGCCTGTCGAGACTACCTTCGGCGGGCCATTCGACGGAGTCGGGCCCAAGGCCCGCCCTCTTCCAGGAAGGGAAGCAACGATGGCAGGGGTACAGGCCCTGCGGCACGACCGGATCACCAATACGGGCGGCCAGCTCTGCCCAGCGCAGCCGCTCCCAACCCGGACCGGGATGCTCGTTTCGGCTCTGACTGTCGTTGACCGAATCGCCTGCGGCTACACCGCGTTGATACATGCCGCTGAGCACCCAGGCGGCGTCAGGCAGCGCCGGCGCCTCGTAGCCGGTGAGGCCATCGTTCTGGGCAAGCTCGGCGAGCCAGTCGGTCTCGGAAGCGAGCGCGAGAGGCCACAGGGCGAGAATGTCATCGGACATAGCGCCAGGCTACGGACCCAAGCTGCGGCCGGCGTAACCCGTCCGCGCGCTGCGCCGACGCTCGCCCTGGAAAGGGTTGGCCGGCGGCACGAGGCCAGAACCCGTCGTGGCTGGGGCGGTCGGCTCACGGCTTTAGGCAGCCACTTTTTTGGGGAAGGGAGCCTCGAAGATCATGGCCCCAACGTCGTGCTTTACCTGGCAGGTCCACAGACTGCCCGACGCGCCGGAAGCTACGGGGCCATCATCACTCCCCAAAACAGTGCCAGCGCAAAGCCGTTCCGCTGACCTCACGTAGGGTCCGGCCAACTGTCTCGAACCACCGGAGGACACCATGCCGGACCCTTTGTTGATCACGCTTGCCGATGCCCTGGCAAACCTCCTGATCTCCATCGACATGACTGATGACGATGACGTCGACCCGGACGTCTGCGTGCCGTGGTTCGAAGACATCGCGGACAAGTTCAACCAGCTCTCCGTCGAGGACAGGCACAGACTTGCCCAGATAATCCGCGAGGTGGCCAGCCGTGAGCCCGACGCCCAGAGGCAGGCGGCGCTCCTCGAAACTCCGGAACACCTCGGCCTCGAAGATCCGGATGCTGAATGAGTAGTCCGTGCCCGTTCAGTCGGGATACAGCAGGGAGTCACGGTCACTGGCGGACAGCAGGCTGCCCCAAGATCTCCATCACGACGCGGGGCGCGACTCCGGCCGCCGCGAGCAAGGTGGCGTGCCGTGCCGAGCGTCATACAGCCGGATCCACACGAAGGCCGGCGGACTCGGCGACCCGGGTGAAGGAGCGATAGACGTTCCGCGGCTCCACCTGGCGCCCGGTGCGAGTCAACGTCGTCAGCGGCAGGCTGCCGGCACCGGGCGGGAAATGGCGAGGGCGGACTGCCTGCCACGACTGAGCGGGCAACTACCCGTCTCGCAGTGCCCAGCTCAACACCGCCTTTCGCACTGGTTCTGGGAACATGAGCACCTGTGGTTCAGCTTCCACCCAGCCTGGTTCCTTCGTACTGTCGGACCGGCTCTATCAAGTGATGTTCCAGTCCGACGACCTTGAGGGGATCGTGTGCGACCGAGCCGTCTGGTCACCGATCTATGCGATCTCCGGAACGCTGGACACGACGCTGAGCGAGATCTTCATGCCCGACTACTCCCAGCGTCTTGACACGGCCAAGGAGCGCCTCCGCGTCCGCATGTACGGCGAAGCCGCCGAGGCAACAGGCCCGGACGAGAACGCCACGGCGGGTGGCTGACGCGTGGTGGTGTTCACGCACGACGGCAGCGGCGCGGCGTGGAGCGATCGGTTCTGGCTCACCCGCGACTATCTGCCCGAGGTCGCCGGGCTCGTCGCCGACTGGCCCTCGCCGGCCGAGCTGACCCGGGCGATCGAGGGCCGGGCGGAGCCGGTGCTGATTCCGTGGGACTGCGCGGACGGCTTCTTCGAGGCGCACTGGCGCCGGCCGGAGGCGTATCTGGACGCGTCCGTGCGCCGCGCCCTGTCGGTGTGGACCAGGGTCGGGCCGTGGGCCGAGGAGCGGGCCGTGACCGGACTGAGCAAGGACCTCGCCTCGGGCCGCTGGGCCGAACGCAACCGCGACATGCTCGCCCTCGACACGGCAGTACTCGGCCTGCGCCTGGTCGTGGCCTGAGACCGGCCGGACGGCACGGGGCCGAGGCACCCGACGGCACGGGGCGCGGGGCGCCCAGGGCGAAGGCCCGTACGGCACGGGGCCGGGATCCGGCACACCAGCAAGGCCAGGACTAGGACCGGCACATGGCGAAGGCAAGGAGAGTCCTCTCCTTGCCTCTCTTAACGTATAGCGCATGGGGGGCCTTGCCGCAAGGCCCCGGTCACGGCGCACAATCGTCGACCTGCGCCCCGTCCCGCGGGACGCGTGGGTGCGGCACCGGCCGGCGGAACGTCCCGACGACGCGTCGGCGGGAGGGCCTTTTGGGATCGGGAATCGGGGATCAGAAATGAGAACGTGCACGACATGGGCCCGGACGGAGCGGAAGGCGCCAGTGACGCGACCGGACATCGTGGGACGACGGAGCAGGGCGGCCTCGGAGGAATCGGCATGACCGAGCGGTACGTGATGGATCTTCACGAGGTCGACGGGACTCGGATCGCGGACGTCGGTGGCAAGGGCGCGCACCTGGGCGAGCTGTCGCGGATCGAGGGCACCCGGGTACCGGCCGGCTTCTGCGTGACGACGCAGGCCTTCGAGCGCGTTCTGGCGCGGACGCCGTCGATCGGCGGGGCGCTCGACGAGCTGGCGCGGGTGAGCGCGGACGACCGCGAGGCGATCCGCGCGCTGAGTGCCCGGATCCGCGCGGGCGTCGAGGGCACGGCCGTGCCGGCCGACATCGCGGCGGCGATCGCCGGGGCGCTGGCCCGGCTGGGCGAGGACTCGGCGTACGCGGTCCGGTCCAGCGCGACGGCGGAGGACCTCCCGACGGCCTCCTTCGCCGGCCAGCAGGACACGTATCTGAACGTCGTGGGACCGGCGGAGATCCTCCGGCACATCAGCCGGTGCTGGGCCTCGCTGTTCACCGAGCGGGCCGTGACCTACCGCCGGCGGAACGGCATCGACGACCGTACGGTCCACATGGCCGTGGTCGTGCAGCGGATGGTCCTCCCGGAGGCGTCCGGCATCCTGTTCACCGCCGACCCCGTGACGGGACACCGGAAGGTCGCCACCGTGGACGCCGGCTTCGGCCTCGGCGAGGCCCTGGTGTCCGGCCTGGTGAACCCGGACGTCTTCAAGGTGCGCGACGGCGCGGTGGTCGAGAGGACGATCGCCGCCAAGCGGCTCGCCGTCCACGCCCTGCCGGGCGGCGGCACCCGGGAGACGGCGATCGAGCCGCGGCACCAGGAGCTGCCCGCGCTGACGGATGAACAGGCCGTACGGCTGGTGGAGTTGGGGCGGCGCGTCGAGGCGCACTTCGGGCGCCCCCAGGACATCGAATGGTGCCTGGCCGACGACGGCTTCCGGATCGTCCAGAGCCGGCCCATCACGACCCTGTTCCCCGTTCCCGAGCGCGGTGACCAGGAGAACCACATCTATGTCTCGGTCGGGCACCAGCAGATGATGACCGACGCCATGAAGCCGCTGGGCCTGTCCATGTGGCAGCTCACGGCGATGGCGCCGATGCACGAGGCCGGCGGACGGCTGTTCGTCGACGCCGCGCCCCGTCTGGCCTCGCCCGCGAGCCGGGCCGCCCTCCTGGAGGTCATGGGGCGAGGGGACCCCCTGGTCAGGGACGCGCTGGAGACCGTCATCGACCACAGCGGCCTCCTCCCGTCCCTCCCGGAACCGGATCCCGTCGGACCGCCGGCGGGAGACCGGGTCGGGACGACCCCGGAAGGCCAGGGCGGACCGTCGAAGGCCGAGCCGGTCGGGACGTCGGCGGACGGTTCGGTCGAGCCGCCGGAGGAAGACCCGTGCGCCACCCCGGCCGAGGCCGATCCGGCCATCGTCACCGAACTGATCGAGCGCAGCCGTGCGTCCCTCGCGGCGCTGGAGCACGGCATCCGTTCGAAGACCGGACCGGCACTGTTCGCGTTCCTGCTGGAGGCCTTCGCCGAGCACCGGCGGGTCCTCGGTGATCCGCTGAACATCCAGGCGATCATGGCGGGGATGGAGGCCACCTGGTGGCTCAACGACAGACTGCTTGACTGGCTGGGCGAGAAGAACGCGGCCGACACGCTGACGCTGTCCGCCCCGGACAACATCACCTCGGAGATGGGTCTCGACCTGCTCGACGTCGCCGACGTGGTCCGGGCGCGGCCGGAGGTGGTGGCGTTCCTGCGGAACGTCGAGGGCGACGGGTTCCTGGACGAGCTGGCGAAGGTCGCGGGCGGGGCCGAGGCCCGCGACGCCGTCGAGGCCTATCTCGACCGGTACGGCATGCGCTGCGTCGGCGAGATCGACATCACCCGGCCGCGCTGGCGTGAACGCCCCGGAACCCTGGTTCCCGTGATCCTCGACAACGTCAGGAACTTCGAACCGGGCGCTGCCGCGCGGCGCTTCGAGCAGGGGCGCCGGAAGGCGGCGGCGAAGGAACAGGACGTGCTGGCCCGTCTGCGGGAGCTGCCGGACGGGGACCGGAGAGCCGACGCGGCCAAGCGGATGATCGACCAGGTCAGGGCCTTCGCCGGGTACCGGGAGTATCCGAAGTACGGCATCGTCAGCCGCTCCTTCGTCTACAAGCGGGCCCTGCTGGAGGAGGCCGGGCGCCTCGCCCGGGCCGGGGTGCTGCGTGAGGCCGAGGACGTCTTCTATCTGACGTTCCAGGAGTTCCAGGACGTCGCGCGCACGAACCGGGTGGATGAAGGGCTCCTGGCACGGCGCAAGGATGCGTTCCGGTCGTACGAGGCGCTCACCCCGCCCCGGGTGCTCACCTCGGACGGTGAGGCCGTCGACGGGGCGTACCGTCGCGACGACGCCCCGGCCGGCGCCCTGGTCGGTCTGCCCGTGTCCGCTGGGACCGTCGAGGGACGGGCCCGCGTGATCCTCGACATGGCGGACGCCGATCTGGAGGAGGGCGACATCCTGGTCACGCCGTTCACGGACCCGAGCTGGTCACCGCTGTTCGTCGCGGTCGCGGGGCTGGTGACGGAGGTGGGCGGTCTGATGACCCACGGCGCGGTGATCGCCCGCGAGTACGGTCTGCCGGCCGTCGTGGGCGTGGACCGGGCCACCCGGAGGATCCGGGACGGACAGCGGATCCGGGTGCACGGCACCGACGGGTACGTCGAGATCCTGACCTGACCGCCCGGGCCGGGCGAGGCGTCGGTGCCGGTCGCCGGTCCCACGTCCACGGCCCGCTCTCACGGTGCGGCCGGGTTGTCCTGGCTGTCGAGAAGCGGGCTGTGGCGTTCGGTGAGGGGGCCGACGCCCAGATCCTCACGCATGAGTCTGCGCATCCTGGCGGCCGCGACGCCACGCGCCTCCCAACGGGCGCGGTCCTCCGGGCTGTTGACCGCGGAGCCGTCGGCGTATCCCTCGCAGATGCGGCGCAGGCAGTGGAACACGCCGTCGCAGGCCTTCACGACGGGCTGGGGCGCGATCAGCCACATGCGCTCGGACGCGACCGCGATGCCCGACTCCCGGAAGGCCTCGCGCAACGCCGACGCCCGCTCGCCGTCGGAGGGGTACGGCCGCTCGGCCAGGGCACGCAGGGTCTCGCCGAGGACCTTCACGGTGGTCGTGTACTGCGTGTAGAGATCGAGCCTCAGCCGCAGGCCGTCCTTGGCCTCCTCGCGCCTCCACCGGGTCCGGTCGGCGACGACGGTGGAGCCGACACCGATCACGGCCCCGGCCAGGGTGGAGAGCAGTGGCAACCAGTCCATGCGGCCAGCTTGGGCCATCGCGTACCGGCGGCACCAGGTGCACCGGGAGAAGGGATCCTCGCCGCCGGGGCCAACCAGCTTTTCCGTGGGCGGAGTTGGAAGATGCAGCGGGCAGGAGCCGGGCGGTGACGGAGGTCCGGCCCGGGGAAGATCAACAGTCGCTGTCCGGTCGCCCAACTGGGCCGGTACGGTGCGCACATGTCCGCCTTTCTTCAGCAACTCCCGGCTCTCGTGGGCGTCGTGATCGGTGCCCTGGGTTCGTACCTGGCCCTCGTCCGCAGTGATCGCGAGCGCTTCGAACGCGACCGGGCGGACCGGTGGGACGAACGTCGTCTGGCCGTGTACTCCGAGTACGCGCGGTCGTTGAAGAAGTCGGTGACCCTCACCTACCGGGTCGCCGCCCACCTGGGCAACGACCCGCACCCGCACCCCTTGGCCCTGGCCGAGGCCGAACCGCTGCTGGCCCGGGCCACCGACGACCGCGATCCCGCCGGAGAGGCCCTGATCATGCTGGGCAGCCGTGAGGTGGTGGACCGGGCCCGGGTCTGGGTGACCGTGGTGATGGAGATGGAGCGCTTCCAGCGTGCGGGCACCCTCGACCCCCAGGCGTGGCAGGCGCTCCTGGAACGCCAGCGCCGGGGCCGCGAGGGCTACTACGCGGCCGTGCGCGAGGATCTCCGGCTGCCGCCCGGGCACCCGGGCCGATGGCTGACGACCGCGGAGACGTGACCCCGTGACACTGCCGTCGGCCGGGCCTCGGCGGCCCGGACGACGGCTACTCGCCCCACTGCCGTCCCACTTGCCCGATCACGCGCCGCAGCAGATCCCTGGCGGCCGCGATCTCCTCGGGCTCGATCCCTGCGGCGAGCAGCCGGTGGGCGGCCGCGGCCCGGTCCGTGATCCCTTCCAGTACACGGCGCCCCTGCGGAGTGAGGCCGAGGAGCGGCGAACTCCGGTGATCGGGATTGGGCCGGAAGTCGGCCAGTCCGTCGCGGGCCAGGTCGTTGGCGATGCGCTGAACCCCCTGCCGGGTGACACCCAGGCGCCGTGCGGCCCGGGCCACGGGCAGCGGCTCGTCGGAAACGGCGCTGAGCAACTGCCAACGTGCCTGCGTCTGCCCCTCGGCCGCCGCGAGCGCCTCCCCCGACCTGCGCAGCACACCGGCCGCCTCATAGATGTCGGCGACCAGCAGGGCCATCTCGTCCGGCACTCGGGACACGCCGGCCTCCTCCACTTTGACAACATGTTGTCACTCTGTACATTTGTTGTCATCCTACTCGCGGTGTCCGCTCCGCGGCGCCTCCACACCCCGACCGGGAGAGCACCATGACCCACGCGATCGACAACCTGAGGGCCGCGCTGGCGCGCGCAGAGGCCGTCCGGCCCCGGGTCGGCGGTTTCCCCCACCTCGCCGAGGCGCTGCGCCAGGCCGGCGTCACCCACTGCCGGATGGCCGTGCCGTCCAACGCGATGCTTTACCTCACCGCCGCCGGACCGGTGGCCGTCCAGGGCGAGCCCCTGATCACCGGCATGACCGACGTCCCGCCGTTCGACCCCCAAGCGCTGATCACGGCACTGCGCGCCGACCAGACCGGCCGGACGACGTTCCCCGAGTTCATCCGGGGCTGCTGGACGGCGGGCGTCGTCCGGTACGACGTCGACCTGACGGCCCGCACCTGCACCTATTTCGGCGCCGACGGCAGCTCCTACGTCGAGTCGTACGAGGCGGTCGCGCTGTAGCGTCGGGAAGGCCACTCCCGGTGCCCGTTCAAGGAGGAGAACCTTGGCTCCCGCCGATGTCACCTACGCGATCACCGGAGCCACCGGCCGCCTCGGCGGACGTGTCGCCCGCAGACTGGCCGACGCCGGCGTCGCGCAGACCCTCCTGTGCCGCACCCCGTCCCGCGCGCCGGTGCTGCCCGGCGCGGTCGCCGTGCCCGGCGCCTACGACGACGGGGACGCCCTCGCGGACGCCCTGCGCGGCACCGACCGGGTCCTGATGGTGTCGGCCTCGGAGTCCCCCGACCGGCTCCGGGACCACCGCACCTTCGTCGACGCCGCAGCCCGGGCCGGGGTCGCGCACCTGGTCTACATCTCCTTCTACGGAGCCGCACCCGACGCGACCTTCACGCTGGCCCGGGACCACTGGCACACCGAGCAGCACATCCGTGCCGCCGGAATCCCCTTCACCTTCCTGCGGGACAACCTCTACGCCGACTTCATGCCCGCCCTCGTGGGCGCCGACGGGGTCATCCGCGGACCCGCCGGTGACGGCGCGGCGGCCGTCGTCGCCCAGGACGACATCGCCGACGCCGTGGTGGCGGTGCTGCGCGACCCGCTTCCGCACACCGGCCGTACGTACGAGCTCACCGGTCCCGAGTCCCTCACCCTGACCGAAGTGGCGCGCACCCTCGGCGCCGTGGGCGGCCGGCCGGTCTCCTACGTCCCGGAGACGACCGAGGAGGCGTACGCCTCCCGCGCGGTGTACGGGGCTCCCGACTGGCAGCTCGACGCGTGGGTGTCCACCTACGCGGCCATCGCCGACGGTTCGCTCGCCACCGTGACCACCGCCGTCGAGGACCTCACGGGACACCGGCCGACGTCCCTCGACCAGCTCCTGCGGGCTTCAGCCGACGGGCCCGCCGCGCCCTGACCATCGTGGCGGCGGAGCTCAGCGGGGGACCACCCAGTCCGGGGTCCAGGTCCCGGCCGCGTCGTGACCGGTCGCCGCGGCGGCCAGGTGCGTGCGCAGGGTGGCCAGCGCCGGGTGGGGGTTGTCGCGGTGCCACAGCAGCGAGTGCGGGTAGACGGGCGTCGGGTCGGTCACCGGGATCAGGCGCAGACCGTGGCCGGCCGGCCCGACGCCGGGGGCGCCGTTCCTCGGCAGTCGCGGAAGGGTCCGCTCGCCCAGGAAGGTGGCGAGCGCCGGTGTGTCGGCGACGGTGTCGAGGAGCGCGTCGGAGCCGAAGTTGGGGCCGGTCGCCTCGATGGTGAGCCCGAACGCGGCGACGAGGTCGTCGTAGTAGGCGGCCCACTCGGTGCCGGGGACGATGCCGGGCATCCAGATCCGGTGCCCGACCAGCTCGGCGAGGGTCACCGACGCGGCTTCCGCCAGCGCGTGCGCGGGGCCGGTGAGCAGGTGGAGGGGCTCGTCGAGAACCCGTACGGACGCGATGTCCTCGGGAAGCGGCCTGCCCGGGACGGCGACCGCGCGGAAGGACGCGTCGATCTCGCCCGACCGGATGGCGGCGACGGCCTTGTCGATGTCGAAGAGCATCACCACGTCGAGGTCGACCTCGGGGTACGTACCGTGGAAGCCGCGCATGAGGCCCGAGGCCGCGCCGCGCGAGGCGATGATGTCGACGCGCAGCGGGCGGCGGGCGGTGCGCACGGACGCGACCGCCCGTTCGGAGACCCGCAGCAGCTCGCGCGCGTGGGGCAGGAACGCCTGGCCGTCGATGGTGAGCTCGGCGCCTCGTGGGGTGCGGGTGAACAGCCTCACCCCCAGGCCGCGTTCCAGCGCGGCGACGCGTTTGGAGACGGCCTGCTGGGTGACGGCCAGCTCGGCGGCGGCCTCCTGGAACCGCCCCGCGTCGGCGACGGCGACGAAGGTCCGAACGGTGTCGAGGTCCACCCACCCAGCCTAGCCCCACAACCATCGGTTGTGGCGTGAGGTCCGCCGGTTGTTTGATCCCCGGTCCCGATGCTCGCTTTGATGTCCCGGGCAAGGATCGGCGGCCCGGGTGCCGGGCGGTTCGGGTGGCCGACGGTACGAGTGACGGGCGAGGGGGCCGCGGTATGAGGAGCGGGCAGCGGCTGGGGCGGCGCTTCGGGTGGCTCTGGGGTGCCTACGGAGCCAGCGCGCTCGGCACCTGGCTCGCCTTCGGCTCGTTCGAGCTGATCGCCATCCGCGTCCTGCACGCCGGACCGGCCGTGGTGGCGGCGCTCGCCTCGGTGGGAGCCGCGGTGGGCGCGGCCGTGGCGGTGCCGCTGGGCCCGTGGGTGGAGTTCCGCCGCAAGCGGCCGGTGCTGATCGCGATGGACCTGGTACGGTTCGCGGCCCTGCTGACGGTCCCCGCCGCCTTCGCCCTCGGCGTCCTCACCTTCGTCCAGCTCCTGGTCGTGTCCGTCGTCGTCGCGGCGGCCGACATCACCTTCCGCGCCGCGTCCGGCGCGTATCTGAAGACGCTGGTACGGGCCGAGGACCTGCTGGTCGCCGGGGCCCGGTTCGAGTCGACCGCCTGGACGACCACGATCATCGGTCCACCGCTGGGCGGCGCGGCGATCGGACTTCTGGGTCCGGTGGCGACGGTGGTGGCCGACGGGGTCAGCTATCTGCTCTCCGCCCTGGGCGTCCGGGCGTCGGGCGGGCACGAACCGCGGCCCGAACGGCAGAAGGCCGCGCGGATGCGGGCCCCGGAACTGCTCGACGGCTGGCGGTACATCCTCGCCGATCCCATCCTGCGCCCGCTGTTCTTCAACACCGCCCTGTTCAACGCCCTGGTGATGGCCGCCCAGCCGCTGCTGGCCGTCCTGATGCTCGGCCGGCTCGGGTTCTCACCGTGGCAGTACGGCCTCGCGTTCGCCGCGCCCTCGATCGGCGGACTGCTCGGCTCCCGGCTGGCCCGGCCGCTGGTCACCCGGTACGGGCAGCACCGGGTCATGGTCGCCTCCGGAGCCCTGCGCGCGCTCTGGCCGATCGGCCTGGCCTTCATCGGACCGGGCACCGGAGGGCTGCTGCTGGTCATGGGGGTCGAGCTCGGGCTGATCTTCTGCTGCGGGGTGTTCAACCCGGTCTCCTCCACCTACCGCCTCGAACGCACCCGGAACGACCGGGTCACCCGCACGCTGACCGCCTGGGCGGTGACGACCAAGGCCTCGACCGCGCTGCTGACGGCACTGTGGGGCGTGCTCGGCGCACTGCTCGGCCCGCGCATCGCCGTCGCCCTGGCCGGTGCGCTCCTGCTCGCGACCCCGCTGCTCCTCCCCCGGCGGGCCGGGGTGCCCGTCACGGGGGCGGAGGTGGCGGCGGAGCGCGTCTGAGGACCTCCGGTCCACCTGAAGCACGGCCCCCGGAAGGGGTGTCGCGTCAACTTGAGGGGGGCGAAGGCGTCGCCCACAGATCCGGGCAGAGCACAGCGACGATCCGTTCGAAGCGCGCCGCCATCTCGTCCGCGGTCTGCTCGGGGTGGTGCCGCCACCAGGCGACGGCGGCGCTCACCGTCCCGTACCAGAGATGGGTGACGAGGTCGGCGTCGAGCGGTTCGACGCCCGGGGAGGCCTCCAGGAACTCGGCCACGCCCACCGCGCCCATCCGGTTGAGCTCCCCGCGGTACCGGGCCGCGGCGGCGGGCAGCGGACCCTCGGCCGGAAGCGTCCCGTCGTAGACGAGTTCCCAGTCGTGCCGGCGCGATTCGAGCGCGCGGAAGACGGCCTCCAGGGTGCGCACGGCACGCGAGAGGTCCGAAGGGCCCTCCTGAGCGGACGCGACGGCCTCGACCAGCCGGGTGCCCGCCTGGTCGAGGCAGGTCAGATAGAGGCTGTCCTTGGACCCGAAGTACTCGTAGATCATGGGTTTGGTGATGCCGGCCCGTGCTGCCACCAGCGCGGTCGACCCACGCGCGTAGCCCTTCGTGCCGAACTCCTCGGCGGCCGCCTCCAGGATCAGCCGCTCCCGGTCCGCGCGGGGCATCCCCTTGGTGCCCACATGGCTGCCCGCGCCCTGCGCGGCCCTCGCCTGCTTGCTCATGCCCCCACCCTATGCCAAAGTGACCGACCGGTAAGTTACCCGATGTTCAGTTCAGTGGTTCACATCCGATGACCTGGGGAGAACGATGAGCGACAGGACCCGTTCGTGGTGGGGCTGGGGAAACGTCGAGGACGCGGTGACCGGGACGGAGCGCGCCGAACTCACCCGCCGCACCGCCGAGTTGCTCCCGGACGCGGATCTGACCGTGCACGCGGCTCCTCCGGTGGAGTCGTTCGACGTGGCCCCGAGCCGGGTCACCGCTCCGCCCGCGCTGGCGCGGCTGGCGTCGTACGACACCCGCGACCGGCTGGCGCACAGCCACGGTCAGGCGTTCCGCGACGTCGTCCGCGCACTGCTCGGACGGCTGCCCCATGTGCCGGACCTGGTCATGCGCCCCACGTCCGAGGCGGAGGTCGTACGGACACTGGAGTGGTGCGACGGCGCCGGGATCGCGGTCGTGCCGTTCGGCGGCGGGACCTCGGTGGTGGGAGGCGTCGAACCCCGTACGGGCGCGGAGTACGCCGGGGTGGTCAGCCTGGACCTCGGCTCGCTCGACCGGGTCCTTGAGGTGGACGGGACCAGCCGCGCGGCGCTCGTCCAGGCCGGCGTCCTCGGTCCGCACCTGGAGAAGCAGCTCAGGCCCCACGGGTACACGCTCCGGTTCTTCCCCCAGTCCTTCGAGTTCTCCACTCTCGGCGGCTGGCTCGCGACCCGGGCCGGCGGCCACTTCGCGACCCGCCTCACGCACATCGACGACCTCACCGAGTCGCTGCGGGTGGTCACCCCCGCCGGAGTGGTCGAGAGCCGCCGGCTACCGGGTTCGGGCGCCGGTCCTTCGCCCGACCGGATGTTCCTCGGTTCCGAGGGATCGCTCGGCGTCATCACCCAGGCCTGGGTACGCCTCCAGGACCGTCCGCGCTGGCGGTCCGGGGCGTCCGTCGAGTTCAAGGACCACGAGGCGGGCGTCCGGGCCGTACGAGCCCTCGCGCAGTCCGGGCTCGATCCCGCCAACTGCCGCCTGCTGGACCCGGTGGAGGCGTTCATCAACGCGGGCAGCCCGACGGCGGTCCTGGTGCTCGGCTTCGAGTCCGCCGACCACCCGGTGACCGCCTGGATGGACCGCGCCCTGGAACTCTGCCGGGACCACGGGGGCACGCTGCCGGAGCCGCCGCGCCACACCGGCACCGCGGACCCGGCCGCGCCGACCTCGGCCGCCGCCACCTGGCGCTCCTCCTTCCTGCGGATGCCCTACCAGCGGGACGCCCTCGCGGCTCAGGGCATGATCGTCGAGACGTTCGAGACGGCCTGCACCTGGGACCGGTTCGACGCGCTGCGCGCGGCCGTGGACGGCGCGGCCCGGGACGCCATGCGGCAGGTCGGCGCCACGGGTGTCGTGACCTGCCGGTTCACCCATGTCTATCCCGACGGTCCCGCCCCGTACTTCGGCGTCTACGCCTCGGGCACGTGGGGCAGGACCGTCGAGCAGTGGGACGAGATCAAGCAGGCGGTCTCCGAGGCGCTGCTCGCGCACGGCGCGACCATCACCCACCATCACGCGGTGGGCCGGGACCATCGGCCGTGGTACGACCGGCAGCGCCCGGACCTGTTCGCCGCCGCCCTGCGGGCGGGCAAGGCCGTGCTCGACCCGTCCGGGATCCTCAATCCCGGCGTCGTGATCGACCCCCTTCGCTGAACCGGCTCCCTCGCAGCGGGCGCGGGGCCGAGCCGCCCCGCGCCCGCCTCCGCGGCTACCAGCCGACGGCGACCAGCAGCCACTGCGGGCTGCCGTGGGAGATGAACGAGGACTGGCCGGCCACGTCGTCGTAGGGGAAGCCGTAGGCGAGGTTGTCGATGGCGTTGTCGTGCCAGAACTTGGCGTAGTAGTTGGCGGGCGCCGCCTTGTAGAACTGGGCGGGATCGCCCTGCTGGGAGGAGGACAGTGTCGCCACATGGCGGTTGAGCGCGGCGCACATGTTCGGGTTGCTCGCGAGCGCCGCCGCGCAGCCGAAGATGTCGGAGGTGGCGGCGTTCACGCCCACGGACTGGGCGTAGGACGTGAAGTAGTTGGCGTTCGCGCCGCCGGCCCGGAAGCTCGGGTCGCTGCCGGGGGCGATGATCCGGTACGGGGACTGGGTCTGGGCCAGCACCTTGAACTGGTCGGGGACGGCGGCCGTGAACCGCTGGAACGTGGTCGCGCGGTCCTCGGCGAAGGTCTGCCGGTTCTCACCGACCTCGATGTCGTACCCGTCCTTGGAGTGCAGGCGCATCGCCAGCTTGAGGCCGAAGGCGTCGACTCTGGTGGTGTTGCCGTTGAAGACGTTGTTGCCGACCGTGAACTCGATGAAGTCGTAGTACGCGCTGGTGGGCGAGCCGAGGTAGAAGTACATGCGGCCCGCGGAGTTGGCCGGCATGTCGAGGTAGGGCTGCTCGGCGATGGAGTGGACCTGGCCGTTGAAGCTCCAGTACACCTGGCTGTCGGGGTACTTGCCGTTGGTGCGGTTGAGGATCTTCACCTCGACGGCGTTGTTCGCGGCGGGTATGTCGCTCGTGCTGCCCCAGAAGCTGTCCGGCGGGGTGGTGCCTCCGGGCCCGTACACCTGGAACTCCCACAGGGAGTAGCCGTACGGGGTGGCTCGGGTCGTCCCGAGGACGCGCACGTACCGGCCGCTGCCGGTGACGCCGATGTTCTGGGTGCCGCCGGTGCCCGTCGTCGTGGAGTACACGGTGGCCCAGGTGTTGGCGTCGGCGGAGGTCTGGATCTGGAAGGCGGTGGCGTAGGCGGCTTCCCAGTTCAGGGTGACGCGGGTGAGCTGCTGGACCGATCCGAGGTCGACGCGCAGCCACTGCGGGTCGGCGAAGGCGGAGGACCACCGGGTGCCGGTGTTGCCGTCGACGGCGGCCCCGGCCGGGAAGGAGGCGTTCTCGACCGAGGAGGCCGCGGCCGGCTTCCCCTGGGACAGCAGCTGGTCGGCCGCGTGCGCGGACGAGGGGCTCAGGAAGGCGACGCAGGCGGCGAGCAGGACGACGACGATACCGAGGGCCGTGCGGGACCGGGCGGTTCTGCCCGACGGTCGCGGGGGAAGTGCGCTGGCGCTGGCTAAGGACTGCATGCGGGATCTCCTCATGCCGGGTCGGCGTGCGTGGGGGCGGAGCAACAGCAGACGGAGAGCGCTCTCTCCGGGTTGTATCCCCGCACCCTCAAGACGTCAACAACTGAAGCCGAAATCACCGCAGTTGGCTTCTCGGCCCCGCAACGGCCCCTGCGTCACCGTCGGGACCCCGTCCGGCGGCCCGGAGTTTTCGGACCCCGACGACGCGAACGCCCGGGACCGGGCCGCGTATTCAAGAGTTGACTCATCGCCCGGAGTCGACGGCGGTGGCGGTGGCCACGGACACGTCCGGATGGATGGAGGAGAAAGGGCTCATGTCAGGGTTTCGCTCGCGGTGGCGGGAAGCGCGGCGGGTACGCCGAGGGCGAGCAGCGCGGTGTCGTCGTCGAGTCCCTCGCCGAAGGAGGCGAGCAGTCCTGTCAGGGCCGCGATCAGGCCTCGCGGTCCGGCGGGAGGCCGGCCGGTGATGAAGGCGCGCAGGGCGTCCTCCCCGTACAACTGGCGCAGAGGTCCCGTACGGGCCTCGGTCAGGCCGTCGGTGTAGAGGAGGAGGGTGTCACCGGGCCGCAGCCACGCGCGGGCGGCGGCGAACGGGGCCCGGGGCAGGACACCGATGAGCAGCCCGCCCGGGGTGGGAAGGTAGTCGGCGGTGCCGTCGGCGCGCTGGATCAGCGCCGAGGGGTGTCCGCCGGAGGCCAGGTCCACGCGGACCCGGCCGCCGTCCTGCTCCAGGACACCGAATATGGCCGTGCAGTAGCGGGGGTCGCCGCCGGTGTACCTGTCGTGCAGCACGGTGTTCAAGGTGGTCAGCACGGTGACCGGGTCGGCGTCGTGCAGTGCGGCGGCGCGCAGGGTGTAGCGGGTCAGCGAGGTCACCGCGGCGGCCTGGGGGCCTTTTCCGCACACGTCCCCGAGGAAGAAGGCCCACCGGCCGGCGTCCAGGGGAAACAGATCGTAGAAGTCTCCGCCCAGCAGGTCCGGGGAGGCCGTGTGGTAGTGGGAGGCGGCCTCGAGCCCGGGAATGGTGGGGAGTTCGGCGGGCAGCAGGCTCTGCTGAAGGACGGCGAACGCCTCCTGGAGCCGCCGGCGGTCGGCCTCCGCCTGGCGGCGCGCCTCCTCGGCCGCCTGGCGAGCGCGCAGCAGCTCGGCCTCGTACGCACGGCGGTCCCCGGCGTCGAAGACGGTGGTGCGGATCAGCAGCGGTTCTCCGCCCTCGCCGGTCTTCACCTTCGAGGTGACCAGCACCGGCATCCGTCGGCCGGCGGCGGCCTTGATGTCCAGGGCGATGCCGCTGATCTCCCCCTTCATCTGGAGCAGCGGCGCGAAATGCGTCTCGTGGTAGAGCTTGCCTCCCACGGTGAGCAGATCGGCGAACCTCATCCGCCCCACCACCGCGTGGCGTTCCAGTCCCAGCCAGTCCAGCAGCGTGGCGTTGATCTTCGCGATGGTTCCGTCCATCAGCGTCGACAGATACCCGCACGGTGCCTGCTCGTACAGCTCCTCGGCGCTGTCCTCCGGCAGCGGGGCGGCCAGGGCGGTGTCGGGCGCGACCCGCTCCCCGTCCGGTTCGGACGCCTGATCCGTGCGGTGCATCCTCAAGCCGCGCTGGTGAAGGCGGTGATGGCCTCGGCGGTGGCCCCTGGGGCGCTCAGCTGTGGGCAGTGGCCCGTCGCCACCAGTGTCACCAGCCGGCTGCCGGGGATCGCGGCATGCACGTAGGCGCCGACCTCGCGGGGAGCGATGACGTCCTGTGCGCACTCCAGGACCAGTGTCGGCACGGTGACCGTCTCGAGGTCCTTGCGGCTGTCGGACAGGAAGGTGGTGCGGGCGAAGACGCGGGCCATGTCCGGATCGGTGGCGCAGAACGAGGCGGTCAGTTCCTGGCCGAGTTCCGGGCGGTCGGCGTTGCCCATGATGACCGGGGCCATCGCCGCCGACCAGCCCAGATAGTTCGACTCCAGGGACTCCAGCAGCTCGTCGATGTCCTCGGTGCTGAATCCGCCCCGGTATCCCTCGTCGTCGATGTAGCGGGGAGAGGGGGCCACCATCACCAGGCGGGAGATGCGCCGCGGTGCCTGCGCCGCCGCGATCACCCCGATCATCGCGCTGACCGAATGCCCCACGAACGTCACGTCCCGCAGGTCCAGGTCGTCCAGTATGTCCAGAACGTCGCGGGCATAGCCGTCCAGCGAGCTGTAGCGCCGCTCATGCCAGGCCGAGGGGTCCGCCAGGCCCGAGCCCACGTAGTCGAAGAGCACCACCCGGTGGTGCTCCGCCAGAGCCGGTACCACCAGACGCCACATGTTCTGGTCACAGCCGAAGCCGTGCGCCAGCAGGAGCACCGGCCCGTCGGCGCTGCCGGTCACGGTGACGTTGTTCCTGCGGCGGATGTCCATGTCCGGCAGTCTCCCATCGGCCTCCGCCTCCCCGGGGCAGGGGTCCTGTCGGCCTCCGCCTCCCAGGAGTAGGGGCCCTGTCAGCCTCCACCTCCGGGGGCAGGGGTCCCGCGTCCGGTCGGCCCGCGGGTTCAGCCCGTGGTCGCCATGCCCTGGCGCAGCTTGGCGAGGGTGCGGGAGAGCAGGCGGGAGACGTGCATCTGCGAGACGCCGAGGTGTTCGCCGATCTGTGCCTGGGTCAGCTCGTCGACGAACCGCATGTGAATGATGCGGCGTTCACGCCGGTCCAGCTGGGCGATCAGCGGGGCGAGCGCGTGGAAGTCCTCGACGAGTTCGAGGGCGCCGTCCTCCGTGCCGATGAAATCGGACAGCGCGCTCTCGCCGTCGTCGTTGGTGCCGATGGCCGCGTCGAGGGAGCTGGAGTTGTAGCCGTTGGAGGCGAGGCGTGCCTCGTTGACCTCTTCCTCGGTCAGACACATCAGCTGGGACAGTTCCTTGACCGTGGGGGTACGGCCGAGCCGGCTCCGCAGTTCCTCGGTGGCCTTGGCGAGCTGGACGCGGGCCTCCTGGAGACGGCGGGGAACGTGGACGGCCCAGGAGGTGTCGCGGAAGAACCGCTTGATCTCGCCGACGATGTAGGGCACCGCGAAGGAGGTGAACTCGACCTCACGGGTGAGTTCGAACCGGTCGATCGCCTTGATCAGTCCGATCGTGCCGACCTGGACGATGTCCTCCATCTCCTCCGCGCCGCGGCTGCGGAAGCGCGCCGCGGCGAAGCGGACCAGGGAGATGTTCATCTCGATCAGCGTGTTGCGTGCGTACTGGTACTCCGCCGTGCCCTCTTCGAGAACGGCGAGCCGGTCGAAGAACAGCCGGGACATCCGGCGGGCGTCCTTGGGCGCGATCTGGGACGGGTCCGCTATCTCCGGCAGCGCCGTCGTCCGCGCCTCTGCCACCTCGGTGACCGTCATCTCAGGGCCCTCCCCTACGTTGTCGCCCCCGTGCCGCGGCCTCGTGGCCACCGGCGCCAGTGCGCGTACCCGGGTTTCGGGAAAGCATGCCGGGCAATTCCGGGCCGGACTCCACGAACACCGGGTGGTCCCCTTCGACGGACCCGCCCGTCGGCGCGGGTCAGCGGCGGCGCAGCATCATGACGACGGCGACCACGACGATGATCAGGACGACGGTTCCCAGGCTGATGTACACGGGTCTCTCTCTTCTCTCGACGTGCGGCACCGATCGGTGCCGCAGGATGCCGACTGCCCCCGACCACACCTTTTAGCCCCCGGCGGGACAGGTCTTTTGCCCGGTCGTGATCCGGGGCGGTGGCGCCGCATCCCCCGTGAGAGCTACGAGAACCGTCCCTGTGGGGGTGACTCGCGGAGGCCGGCGCGTCCCTAGCGTGGTCGTCAGGTCGCCACGGGTGCGGCCACCACGACAGGGGGAGGCCACGATGGGCACGACGACCACCGCACCGCACGGCACGGGCTCGGGACCGGACGAGGAGGACGGCGCCCGGGGCGGCCGTCCCGGCCGGATCGTGCGCTCCCCACTCGGCTGGATGCTGACGGGCATGGTCGGTGTCGGTCTCGTCTCCGGCCTGACCGCGACGGGCCCCGGTCCGGTGCCGGCGCTGGGAGCGGCCGCCGCGGTGGCCGTGTACTGGGCGGTCATGCGCTTCGCCGCACGGCGCCCGACGCCGGAGATCGCCCGGCGCGGGGCGGGCCGGGAGGCCCTGCTCGGCGGCGCTCTCGGTCTGGGCTTCATCCTCGTGTCGGCACTGCTGATCACGGCGCTCGGGGGCTACTCGTTCTCCTGGGCGGGCAACGGCTTCGTGCCGGTCGTGTGGTCCGCGGTCATGGTGCAGGCCGGCGCCGCGGTCACCGAGGAGCTCCTGTTCCGCGGCCTCGCCCTGCAGGCTCTGGAGCGGCTGTGGGGCAGCCGGGCCGCCGTCGCGATCACCGCGCTGTTCTTCGGCGTCGCCCACCTGGGGGCTCCGGGAGCCAACGGATGGAGCGGGGTGGCGATCGCCCTGGAGGCGGGCGTCATGCTCGGTACCGCGTTCCTGTGGCGGCGTAGCATCTGGTTCGTCGTGGGGCTGCACTTCACCTGGAACACCGTCGAGCAGCTGCTCGGCGTCCCGGTCTCCGGACACTCCCCCGAGGGTCTGTACACCGTCGGTGTCCATGGTTCCGCCCTGCTGAACGGCGGCGGCTTCGGCCTGGAGTCGTCGCTCGTGCCCATCGTCCTCAGTGTCCTGATCACCTTTCCGATGGCGGTCCTCGCCCACCGGAACGGCCGGCTGCTGCCCCGGCGGCGGACCCGGCGCTGAGAGAGGTCCCTGGAGGAAACGGAAGTGATGTCGCGTCAGGCGCTCTGGAGCCCCCCGCAGCTCCGGGCGAGCCTCGACCGGTGGAACGAGCTGGACGCCTCCGTCAAGGACGGCGTCCTCGCTCTGACGCTCACCCTGCTGGCCTTCGTGCCGACCCTGTCGGCCATCGGAGGGCAGATCGGCGATCTGCCCGAGCGGCCCGCGAACGCGCTGAGCATCGCGCTGACCCTGGCCCAGACCCTGCCGCTGGCGGCCCGCCGCCGGTGGCCCGCCGGCTGCCTGGCCGTCGTCGCGGGCGCCTTCGCCACACATCAGGCGCTGGGCTTCGCGACGACGTTCGGGAGTGTGGGGCTGTATCTCGCCCTGTACTCCGCCGGGGCCCACCAGGCAGGCCACCGCCGCCCGTTGATGGCCACGGCGAGCGCGGCCTACGCCGTACTGGCCGTCGTCCTGCACCACCTCGGGTCACCGCAGCGGGTCCCGGACTATCTCGCGTTCTATCTGGCTCTGGCCGCGATCTGGCTGGTGGGCGGTACCGTGCGCACGCGGCGGCGGGAAGAGGCGGAGCGGCGGCGGCTTGCCGCCGAGGTGGCCACGGGCGCCGAACGGGCACGGATCGCCCGCGAACTGCACGACGTGGTCACCCATCATGTGACGGCCATGGTGGTCCAGTCCGACGCGGCGCAGTTCCTGCTCACGTCCGCGCCCGAACGGGCCGCGGTGTCGCTGACGGCCGTCAGTGACACCGGCCGCCGCGCCCTGACCGAACTGCGGTACCTGCTGGGGGTGTTGGAGGCCACCGGCGAGTCCGCGGTCGCCGACCCTGCGCGCGCGGACCGGGCCCCGGCCCTGGGCCGGGTGACGGACCTGGTCGAACAGGCCCGCAGGTCCGGTCAGTCGGTCGAACTCAGCGAGGAGGGTGAGCGGCGGGCACGGTCCGTGGACGTGGAGCTGGCCGCGTACCGGGTGGTGCAGGAGGCGCTCACCAACGCGATGAAGCACGCGTCCGGGCAGCTGACCCGTGTGCTGGTCCGGCACCGCGAGGAGCACATCGAGATCAGGGTGACGACCGACGGGCCCGCCGCCTCCCCGGCCACCGACGGGCTCGCCGCCTCCCCGGCCGCCGTGCCGCTCACGCGGAAGCCCGGCCCGGAGGGCGGACGCGGTCTGGCCGGATTACGCGCACGGGTGCGGATGCTGGATGGTGAACTGGAGGCCGGAGCCCGGCCCGAGGGCGGGTTCGAGGTCCGCGCGACGATTCCGTCCCAGCCCGTTCAGGAGTGACCCCGTGAGCCATGCGCCGCAGCCCGTCCGTGTACTCGTCTGCGACGACCAGGAACTGGTGCGGACCGGTTACGTCACCATCTTCTCCGCGCAGCCCGACATCGAGGTCGTCGGGGAGGCCGAGAACGGGCACGCGGCGGTCGAAGCCGCACGGCGGCTGCGGCCCGACGTGGTGGTGATGGACATCCGGATGCCCCTGCTCGACGGCATCCAGGCGACCCGGCAGCTGGCCGGTCCTGACGCCGAGGCCCCGCCGAAGGTCCTGGTCGTGACCACGTTCAACGTCGACGCCTATGTCTACGACGCGCTGCGGGCCGGAGCCAGCGGCTTCCTCCTCAAGGACGCGCCTCCCGCGGAGCTGGTGAACGGGATCCGTACGGTCGCCCGGGGCGAGTCCCTGCTGGCGCCCGCCGTCACCCGTCACCTCATAGGCCACTTCGCCGAGCACCTGCGGCCGGCCGACACCTCCCGGCAGGCCAGGGAGGACGTCGTGCGCGCGCTGACCGTCCGCGAGCTGGACGTGCTCCGGCAGATCGCCGAGGGGCTGTCGAACGCGGAGATCGCCGCGGCGCTCTTCATCGCCCCCGAGACGGTCAAGACGTACGTCTCGCGGATCCTGGCCAAACTCGGCCTGCGCGACCGGGTCCAGGCCGTGGTCCTCGCCTACCGGGTCGGACTCGTTCCCGCGGCGGACTGACGGGGCCGGGAGTAACGGGAGAGTCGCGGACGGAGAGCGGGTGGAGGAACATCGGAGTCACGAAGACGAAGAGGTGGTTATGGGGACACCTTCGATGCATTTCAGCGAGAGTCCGGAGGATCCGTTCGCCCTCGCACGCGCCGCCTCGGCCGTGCTCGACGATCACGGCACGGTGGTCGGCTGGAGCACACGTGCGCAGGAACTGCTGGGCTACCGGACCAAGGAAGTCATCGGACGGGCGTGGCGTGACCTCCTGATCGACGCCCGTGACCTGCCCGTCGCTCGGTCCGTCGTCGTGGGGGCCATGCGGGCGGGGGGCTGGTTCGGGGTCCTGCCCGTCCGGCACCATGACGGCCGGCGGGTGGAGATGGGTTTCCGGGCCCGCGCGATCACCCGCGACGGAGAGCGACGGGAGTGGTTCCTGGTCGGTGCCCCCGCCTCCGAGGTCGTCGCCTGGCAGCGGGACCGCGCGCTGCTGGACGGCCTGTACCACCGGTCCCCGATCGGTCTGGCCATCCACGGCCCGGACCGCAAGGTGATCCGGATCAACCGCGCCATCGAGAAGGCGAGCGGCATCACGGCCGAGATGCCGGTGGGCCGTCTTTCCGGCGAGTTCCTGGTCGAAGAGGACGCGGGTCCGGCCGAGGAGCGGGTACGCCACGTCCTGGAGACCGGCGAACCGCTGATCTTCACCGAACAGTCCGCACGGACACGCCACGCACCCGGCAAGGAACGGATGGTGTCCGTCTCCGCGTTCCGGATGGAGGACTCCTCGGGCCGGGTCCTCGGCGTGGCGGAGACGATCGAGGACGTGACCCAGCGCTACCGGGCCCGTCGCAGACTCACCCTGCTGAACGAGGCGAGCGCCCGGATCGGAACCTCCCTGGACGTGGAGCAGACGGCCCGGGAACTGGCCGAGGTCGCCGCCCCCGGCCTCGCCGACTACTGCTCGGTGGACCTCCTGAAGCCGGTGACCCTCGGTGACGAAGTGCCCTCGCACATGGCCGGCGCACTTCTGCGCGTGGCCATGTCACCCGCGGAACCACGGGTCCCGTATCAGGAGGGCGAGGTCGTCCCGCTCCTCCCGGATTCCCCGCAGGCACGCTGCCTGGCCGAGCGCCGTCCGGTCCTCGAACGGCTGCTGTCGCTGCGCCCCGAGTGGTACGCCATGGACCGGCGGCGGATCGAGGTCGCCCTCGGTCTCGGCGTCCACTCGCTGATCGCGGTGCCCCTGCTGGCACGCGGCCTGGTCCTGGGCGTGGTCAGCCTGTGGCGCGTACGCCATTCGGAGCCCTTCGAGGACGACGACGCCGCGGTGGCCCACGAGTTCTCCTCGCGTGCGGCCGTGTGCATCGACAACGCGCGCCGCTTCACCCAGCAGCAGAGCGCCGCCCTGACCCTCCAGCGCAGCCTGCTGCCGGGCACGGTGTCCGACCTGCCGGCCGTCGAGGTCGCCTGCCGGTACCTCCCGGCGAGCGGGGAACCGGGCATCGGCGGTGACTGGTTCGACGTGATCCCGTTGTCAGGGGCCCGCGTCGCCCTCGTCGTGGGAGACGTGGTCGGCCACGGAATCCACGCGGCTGCCTCGATGGGACGCCTGCGGGCCGCCGTACGCACCCTGGCCAGCCTCGACCTGGAGCCGGACGAGGTGGTGGCCCGGCTGGACGACCTGGTCAGCCTGCTGGCCGCCGAACTGGAGACGAACGCCGACGGCGACCCGTCGTCCATCGAGGAGACGTTCGGGGCCACCTGCGTCTACGCGGTCTACGATCCGGTCTCGCGGCGGTGCTCCCTGGCTCGCGCCGGCCACCCGGCTCCCTTCGTGTCCACGCCTGACGGCCAGGTGACCGTCCTCGACCTGCCCGCGGGTCCACCGCTCGGCCTCGGCGGACTGCCGTTCGAGATGTACGAGACCGAGCTCCCCGAGGGCAGCGTGCTCACGCTCTACACCGACGGCCTCCTGGAGGCGCGCGACGGCGACATCGACGCCGCCCTGGAGACGCTGCAGACCTGTCTCGCCCATGTCGACGATCCGCTGGAGAGCACCTGCCACGGTGTGGTCGAGGCGCTGCTGCCCACGAACCGGCGCCCCACCGACGACATCGCCCTGCTCGTCGCCCGCAGCCGGGTGCTGCCGCCGGAGAACGTCGCCACCTGGGAGCTGCCGCTGGAGGCGACCGCCGCGTCCCGGGCCAGGGAGCTGATCACGGCGAAGCTGGCCGAGTGGGGGCTGTCGGACATGGTCTTCACGACCGAGCTGATCGCGAGCGAGCTCGTCACCAACGCCTACCGCTACGGGGACGGCCCCGTCACCCTGCGCCTGATCCGTACGCACTGCCTGATCTGCGAGGTCTCCGACACCAGCCACACGTCCCCGCACCTGCGGAGGGCCCTCAGCACGGACGAGGGCGGCCGCGGCCTCTTCCTGGTGGCCCAACTCACGGAACGCTGGGGCACCCGCTACGCCCACGACGGCAAGACGGTCTGGACGGAGCAGCCCTTGCCACAGCCGTGACCGCCTGTGATGTTGGGGCGGGAGCAACCGTGGGAGGCGGGGTTGAGCGTCACCGGTGTGTGGGTCGTCGGGGCGCTGCCCGACGAGGCCTTGCGGGATCTGCCGCGCGCCGCGGTTCAGGGTCTGACGTCGGCGTCGCTGTCGACGTGTGAGGACGTCTCCGGTGAGCTGGCCTGGTGGGAGAGCAGGGCTCAGGAGTCCATGTTCCGCAAGTCGGCCACGTCTCGCGGGAGTTGGCGCGCCAAAGAGGACGCCTTCCGGCTTCGCGCGTTCCTCGACGCCTGCCGGGACGATTCCGAGGAGATGGAGGCCCTGCGCGACGCGGTCATGGACCGGTTTCCGCCGCACGGCGAAGAGGGCTTGTTCGCGGCCGTGGCCCGCAAGGCCTGCCCGTTCTCGGCCCTGGCCTACGCTCTCGGACCCGACGCGGTACGCCGACTGCCGGGCCGGGCCGGGGACTTCCTCCTCGACGCCGAGCAGGTCCGCACCCGCCTTCCCGCTGTCGAGGAGACCCTCGACCTGACCGGAGCCCGGCGCCGGGCTGCCGTCGAGCGGATCCACGCATGGATGACCGGCCTGGGCGACGATCCCCACCACGACGCCGACGAACTCCTCGACGGCCCATTGCGCGTACTCCGTCACGCTGCCGGTACAGGCCGGGCCGTGGCCGCCCAGGTGCGCTGGTATTGAACGAGGCCGCCGGCTTTGGGGCAGCGACCTTGTCGCTTGGACGGAGCACCTGGTCGGTTCAGGGCACGGGGTGCTTTGTCACCAGCTGAACGATCTGACTCGGACCGGGAGGCCGGCGCATGTCCCACCCAGTGCGCGACCGCCTGTGACAGCCGCGCGGAGGAGGGTTCCGCGTCCCGCGCGGACCACCGGGGCGGAGTCCATGACCAGCACACCCACCCCCGCCCCGTACGACGGTGCCGAGGTGCTGCTCAAGCCGGTCTTCGGCGACCGCCAAGCAGAGCTGACGGGTCCGGGTCCGGGCCGCCTCCCCGCGGCTGAGTTCAAGGTTGGCGCGTACCCCTGCGCCGACGATCGAGGACGAGGAAGATCACGAAGCCGGTGGCGAACAGGAGGCCACCGGCGATCAAGAACGGCATCGGCGCGTACTCCTCGGTGCACGTACTCCCCCCGACCGTGGTGTGGCATACGTCGCCCGGACCGCCCCGATTCAGGTAAGCGAGATAGAAGAGCGGCAGAGCCAGGCCCGCGACGGCTCCGACCAGGGCATTTCTGTGCCCCTTCCGGAGCAGGAGGACAGCGGCCACGGCGGACAGGGCGATCAAGGCCACCCCCACCGACAACAACGCGGCCAGCCCGAGGGCCAGACACCCGCCGACCCCGAGCCAGGCCAGGAACCAACCCCACTCCGAGACGCGATCCCCCTGGACCGCGACCGTCTTGCGTTGCACCGTGCCTCCCGTGGAAGGTGAGACCGTGACGGGCAGGCGAGACCGCGGCGAACCGGACCGTCGGTCCTGAAGCCTGCGCGTTCTAGCGCCCGCCACGATCATGCCCCAACACCGGTCCCATGGACCCAAGTTCACGGCCGAGCTGGTAGAAGCTCATGGCGAACATCAGGACTCCCAACGGGACGTGCAGGCTCAGGGTGTGCGTGATGCCGAGCACCACCTGCACCGAGGCGAGGACCAGGAACGTGGTGCCGTAGAGGATGGGCTTGGGCGAGCCGCCACCCGGGCGCCAGGCCACGACGGCGGGCAGGACGTACAGCATGGCGGCGCCGTACATGACCCGGGCCCCGACCGCGTGCAGGACACCGAGGTGGTGCGAGAGCAGGAGGCCGGCGGTGACCGCCTGGAAGAACAAGGTCAGTGTCTGCGCGGCGACCGCGACGCGGACGAACGCCGGGTAGAAGGTGCTGCTCGGCCTGGAGCTTGTCTGCGTGGCCACGGTGTCTTCCTCTGCTCGTCTGTGTTCCGTCGCGGATACGACGACACAGCTGCCGAGAATGTGAGGCGACACGATCCGTTGCCCTTTGCACGGCCGGTAACGATCATGATGGGCATCGGGTTCGAGTGAGGGAGACACCGTGACCGACGCCGTCGCACAGGAGCGCCCGTGGCTGACGAACGTCGCCTATCGGATGCTGGGTTCGCTGGCCGAGGCCGAGGACGCGGTGCAGGAAGCGCTCGCCCGCTGGTACGCGTTGACGCCGGGACAGCGCGCGAAGGTCACCTCTCCCAAGGCCTGGCTGACCACGGTGACGGGCCGCATCTGCCTGGACGTCCTGGGCTCGGCCCGTGCACGACGCGAGAGGTACGTGGGCGAATGGGTTCCCGAACCGCTGCCCGATGCATCGCAGTTGCGGGGCCGCAGAGCTGAAACGGCCGACCCGGCGGACCAGATCGTGCTGGACGAATCGGTGGACATGGCCTTCCTGGTCGTGCTGGAGGCACTGACTCCGGCCGAGCGCGTGGTCTTCGTACTGCACGACGTCTTCCAATACCCCTTCGACGACGTCGCCGCGATCGTGGAGCGCACACCGGCCGCCTGCCGACAGCTGGCCTCCTCGGGGCGCCGCCGCGTCCGCGCCGTGCGGTCCGCGCCGGTGCCCAGCGCCGAGCAGGCGCGAATCATCCGGGAATTCAAACAGGCCTGGGAGCAGCAGGACATCCCGGCCCTGGTCGGCCTGCTGGACCCGCGTGCGGTCATGGTCACCGACGGCGGCGGCCTGGCCAGCGCGGCCCTACGGCCAGTGGAGGGCGCTGCGCGGATCGCCCGATACATCGCGGACATCGGCGTCCGCGCGCCCGGCATGGAACTGCGGATCCTCTCGGTCAACGGCAGGCCGGGCCTGGTGGCGCTGCGCGGGGACCTGACCGTGAACGTGGCCGCGTTCGAGATCGCGGACGGCCGGATCACCCGGATCTGGGGCGTACGCAACCCGGAGAAGCTGCGCGCCTGGAACGAGCGGATCGCGACCACGCAGGGGGAATGACTCGACCACGGCATCGAGACGGACCGTGTCTGTCCAAGGGGACTCCCTCGTGGTCGGCGACCAAGACGCCCATGCTCCCGCCAGGTCCCCGACCACCCCACCATTCGCCTCCGCTCAACTGCGGGCCCCATGGCTACTGGTCAGGCCCGGGGCGTCCAGTCGCTCGCGAGGAGACCGAGGATGGCCTCGTCCGCGTAGGCGCCGTACACCCAGGCGGAGCGCCGCAGCGTTCCCTCGCATTGCTATACGAGGGGAAACAGCCACTCAACCCGATTGCTCGACCGGTTCCAGGCGTGACCCGGTCAGTGATCTCGACCGACGACGCCAACCTCTACGGGTCCGGTAGGCGGACCCGCGACCTCGGCCGCCCGCACCGTCGGTCGCGATGCCTCGTCGCCTTCGAGGTCCGCGTCTCGGGTCCATCTCCACGGCGCGAGTTGGAGGACGCCGAACGTCACCTCGACGGCGAAGAAGAGCCACACAAGCTGTGACACACCGTGGGCGAGTGCGTAGAGCTGCCACGTCGCGAACAGGGCGCGCGCGATGCCGTCGAACAGGCCGTATTCCGGCAGCGGTCTGACGATGCGCAGGGCCGCCCAGACCACCACCACCGAGCCCATCAGATTGGCGAACAGGACCTGCCATACGTCGAGTTCGGGCAGGGCGCCGAGGCCGAAAGCGGCGCCGGCCGAGGACAGGGCGTCGTGGACCAGGGCGTAGGTCCACGGCGTGGCGAATCCGGCCGTGACGGCCAGGTCGTACCAAGCGCTCGCCCGGACGACACGAAGGTAGGTGGGGCACTCGGGTGCTCGAAGGCGGCTCACGACAGGACTCCCGCTGGTCTCGTTGCAAGGACGCCTCACGCTAAACAGTGGACTACGCTCCAAGGTCAAGCCCGCTATCCGCAGGAGGGGCATGCGTATCGGTGAGCTTGCCGCGCAGACAGGCATGAGCAGGGACACGATCCGGTTCTACGAGAAGGTCGGCCTCGTCACGGGCCTGCGTCTGCCCAACGGGTACCGCGACTTCCCGCCCGAGACGGTGGCCTGGCTCGCCTACGTCCGGACCGCGCAGGCCCTCGGATTCACCCTGGCGGAGATCGCGCGGACCGGCGAGACCTTGCGCGAGGCCCCCGACAGCGCGGAGGCACTGTCCGCGCTCTTCGAGGAGAAGCTGCGGATCGTCGAGAGCCGTATCGCCGAACTGAGCACTTTGCGGGCTGACTTGGTCACGCGCATCGGCACCGGATGCCCTCTGCGGCCGATCGGGCAGTCGGCCGCAGGGAGCTGACAACGACTCCGCGCGAGGTCTATCGTGTCCGCCTCGCCGCCCGGTACTGACGTGCCAGCACACCGAGCATCGCCGGTACGGACGGACGCGCGGCACCGTCGACCAAATCGCTGCCCTTCCGTCCGATCGCGCGCAGTCGGAGCTCCTGCACCTCCAGCAAGGCGGTGACGAAGGGGCGCGTCCCCGGAGACGCCAGGTCCGTCAGGCGCTTGCTCGCGGACAGGGGTGGGCGCGTCAATTCCACTTGCTCCGCCACCAGTTGTCCCAGCCGCGCACGGACCGACTCCGTTGGGCTCCGCAGAGTCTCGACGGACAAGCCGTGGCGCTCCAGATCCTTGCCCGGGATGCCCACCTGCCCGTGCGCCGCGTCCTCGGCGAGGTCGTCGAGGAAGTCGATGCGCTGCATGGCCTCGATGAGGTCGCGGCAGCGTCGTACGAACTCCTCGTCCTCCGCGGACTCCACTCGGTCCAGCAGGCACGTCAGGAGCATGAAGGCGGGCAGCGAGTATCCGTCGAGGTAGGACTGGAGCCCGTCCTCGGTGTCGAAGCCGGTGTAGTCGACCTCATATCGCGATCCCCGCAGGAAGGCCTCGACGTACTGCGGCAGTTGGGGGTACCGCCCGGCCGTGTCCGCAAGCGCCCTGAGCGTCGCGTCGGTGACCGTAGCGCCGTCCAGCGCCGCCCGGGTGGCTGTCGCCCACGCCTCCAGCGCCGCACCCCGAGCCTCGCGTGTTCCGGTGTCAACGCGCTCGTCGGTCTCATGCATGAACGCGACCGCCGCGACGACCGGCGGATGCAGCCGGGCCGGGAGCAGAAGCCGGACGGTCAGGTACTCCGCAGTCCTGAAGCGCCGTACGAACCTGCGCTGCTGTCCGTACGCGGCGCGCAGCTCCGGGTCGGTGACGCCGGCCTCGCGCAGCGCGCGGGTCCACGTGGGCATGTCGCATTCCTTGGTCTGTCGATGGTCGAGGTCGTGAACGTGCCCGTGCAGCGTACGAGTTCGCGACCGGAGGACGCCGACGGTGGTCGGTCAGTCGGCCGGTGGGTGCGAAACGCCGTGCAGGTGAGCCGCCTTGGTCGTGAGATAGCGCTGCTCTGGTGTGCTGGCGGTGAGCGCGGCCGCCAGACGGTAGTGGTGCAGCGCCTGGATCGGCTCTCCGGCCAGCTCCAGCAGATGCGCCCGCACGGCGTGCACCCGGTGGTGGCCGGCGAGCGGCCCGCGGCCTTCCGCGTCGAGCCGGTCGAGCAACTCCAGTGCGGGGACCGGGCCGTCGGTCATCGCGAGGGCGACCGCGCGGTTGAGGGTCACCAGCGGGCTGCCCGCGACGTGTTCCAGCAGCTCGTACAGTCCGTGGATCTGGGGCCAGTCGGTGTCCTCGGCGCGGGCGGCGGAGTCGTGGACCGCCGCGACGGCGGCCTGCAACCGGTACTCGCCGACGCCCGCGCCGCGGGAGAACGTACCGGCGAGGAGCCCGGTGCCCTCCCGGATCAGCCGGCGGTTCCAGCGTGCGCGGTCCTGCTCCGCCAGAGGAACCAGCTCGCCGTGCGGACCGGTACGTGCCGGCCGACGGGCCTCGGTGAGCAGCATCAACGCCAGCAGCCCGGCCACCTCGCCCTCGGCCGGCAGGGCCCGGTGCAGTTGCCTGGCCAGCCGAATCGCCTCGCCTGACAGGTCGGCGCGGTGCAGCACCGGCCCTGCGGAGACGGCGTATCCCTCGTTGAACACCAGGTACAGCACTCGCAGTACGGACCCGAGCCGCGAGGGCCAGTCCGGTGCCCCCGGCCGCGGCACCTCGAACGCCACCGACGACGCCTTCAAGCGCTGCTTGGCCCGGCTGATGCGCTGCGCCATCGTCGCCTCGGGCACGAGGTAGGCGGCCGCGATCTCGGCGGTCGTCAGGCCACCGACCGCCCGCAGGGTCAGGGCGATGGCCGAGGCGGGGGTGAGCGCGGGGTGGCAGCACATGAACAGCAGCGCCAGGGTGTCGTCACCTTCGGGCCCCGCGGCCGGCGCCGGCTCCCGCGCCACGCGTTCCTCACGCCGCCGCCGGGCCGTGTCGCCGCGCACCTGGTCGACGCGGCGCCGCGTCGCGGTCCTCAGCAGCCAGCCGCGCGGATTCTCCGGGATCCCGTGGAGGGGCCAGTGCCGGGCGGCGGCGATCAAGGCTTCCTGGACGGCGTCCTCGCACGCGTCGAAGTCCCCCTGCCGCCGTGCGAGCAGACCGAGGACCTGCGGCGCCAGCGAGCGCAGCAGGTCCTCGACATCCCGGCCGTCGGTCACAGGTCGAACGCGACGGCGTCCATCACCCGGCGCACCTCGACCGGCTGGCGCGTCGGCACCCCGCCGGGCCCTGGCACCGCCGAGATCCGGGCCGCGATCTCCAGAGCGCGGGCCTCGGACTCCACGTCGACGACATTGAACCCGGCCAGCACCTCCTTGGACTCCGGGAACGGCCCGTCGGTGACCACCGGCGCCGAGGCCCCGTCAGCGCGCACGATCCTGGCGAGACGCGGGTCCGCCAGCCCGGTGAACTGCACCATCTCGCCGCTCGCGACCAGCTCCTCGGTCAGCGCCGCGTAGTAGTCGAAGTGCGCGGCGATGTCGCCGGGGGCCCACTCGTCCATGGGCTGCTCGAACTCTCCGCCGTCGTGGTTGACCATCAGCAGGAACTTCGGCACCTGAACTCCTTGATCGTCTGCGCGCCCAGTGTGGCGCACTCCCCCGGTGAACGGAGCCGCCGAGGCGCTCTCTACATCGCACCGCAGGGAATTCGGTACGAACCCTGGCGCAGGCGCGGGAACAACTATCCTTCGGCCCGGTCCGGCGCACGCGCCCCCGCACGCCCCCGCCCGTATCCGTACCTCCCCACACGTCCCGTACAATTTGGGTCCGAACGATCAAGGGAGCCTGCCTGTGCCCGGCCATCGGTCCATCACCGAAGCGGAGAAGCTGGCAGCTGCGAAGCTGGGCGGCATCCCCATCCACCGCGAGCAGATGGCGGTGGTCGCGAACATCTACCGTGCCGCCTCCGCGGTCCGCCAGCACCTGGAGAACTCGGTGCTGCGCGACGCCGACCTGACCTGGACCTCGTTCGTCGTGCTCTGGGTGGTCTGGATCTGGGGCGAGACGGAGACCCGGCACGTCGCTGAGGAGGCCGGGATCTCCAAGGGCACCCTCACCGGTGTCTCACGGACCCTGGAGGGACGCGGGCTCATGACGCGGGCCGGCCATCCGTCCGACGGCCGGCTGAAGCTGCTCAGCCTCACCGACGAGGGCGAGGCGTTGATGCAGCGCCTGTTCCCGCGGTTCAACGAGGAAGAGGCGTTCGTCGCGTCACGGCTCAGCGACGAGGAGTGCCACAGCGTCGCGGAAGGCCTGCGGCAGGTCGTACGACAGGTCGAGGAGGGGGGCGAGGAACGCCGCCTCACCCTCCTCGACGGCGCCGAACCGGCCCGCCGCCGCAGCGGCCGCCGGGCCAAGGGTTACTGACTTCGGGCGGAGTGTCTATGAGGCGTCGCGAGTGAAGCGCCAGGCTCCGCAGGTGAGGGCGAGTGCGAGGTAGAGGGCAAGGTCGAAGAGGGCGAAGGAGAGGGAGGGGGTGCGTTCCGCGTGGAGGGGGTGCGGGTGGAGCTGGCCGAGGGCGTCCGCGGCGTTGCTCAGCATGAGCTTGCTGGGCAGGTAGGACCAGCCTTCGACGGCTTTGGCTGCGCCGTAGCCGAGATAGACCAGGGCGAAGAGTGCGGCGATGGCTCCGGCGGTGTGCCGGATGACGGCTCCGAGGCCGTAGCCCACGACGGTGACGACGAAGAGGTAGAGCCCGGCACAGGACACGGCGCGAAGTACGCCTGGAGTGCCCAGGCCGACGTCGAGGTGCTGCTCGGCCAGGACGGCCTGTCCGATGAAGAAGCCGGTGAACGCGGTCAGTTCGCCCAGTAGCAGGGCGAATCCGCCGATGACGAGGGTCTTGGCGGTGTAGGCGAGCGCGCGCCGGGGTGTCGCGGTCAGCGTCGAGCGGATCAGTCCGGTGGTGTACTCGCTGCTGACGCCCAGCACGCCGAGGACGCCGAAGGCGAGCACGGCGAAGGCGAAGCCGGAGAGTGAGTCGCCCACCGGGTCGAACCGGGCCCGGTCGGCCGTCGTCATGTGAGGCCAGGCGCCGACGGTGTGCGCGACGTCCATGACGCTCAGCACCAGGCCGAACGCCACCGCGATGAGGGCGGTGATCCAGGTCGAGCGGAGGGAACGCAGCTTGATGACCTCGCCGGCCATGGCGCCTGTCAGTGCGGTGGGCATCAGTGTCCCGTCCCTTCGGTCCGGTACTCCACGGCGGATTCGGAGAGGTCGAGGTAGGCGTCTTCCAGCGAGGCGCCGGCAGGAACGAATTCGGTGATCGGGACGTCGGCGAGCAGACGTCCGCGTCCGATGACGAGAAGGTGGTCGACGGTGAGGGCCATCTCGCTCATCAGGTGGCTGGAGACAAGGACGGTGCGTCCCTCGGCGGCCAGCGACCGCATGAGGTTACGGATCCATCGGATGCCTTCCGGGTCCAGGCCGTTGGCGGGTTCGTCGAAGATGAGTACGGGCGGGTCGCCGAGCAGGGCGGCGGCGATGCCCAGGCGCTGCTTCATGCCGAGCGAGTAGGTGCCGATCCTGCGGTGGGCGACGTCGGCGAGGCCGGTGAGGGCGAGTACCTCATCGATTCGGCTGCGCCGGATGTGGTTGGTGGCTGCGAGCACGGCCAGGTGCGCCCGCGCCGTACGGCCTCGGTGGACGGCCCCGGCGTCGAGGAGCGCGCCGACGCGGCGCAGCGGCTGTTCGGCCCGGCGGTAGGGCACGCCGTCCACCAGGGTGCGGCCGGCGTCCGGTGTGTCCAGGCCGAGGACGGCCCGGATCGTGGTCGACTTCCCCGCGCCGTTGGGGCCGAGGAAGCCGGTCACGCGGGCGGGCTGGACCTCGAAGGTGAGGTCGTCGACGGCGGCCTTGCGGCCGAAGCGTTTGGTGAGATGTTCGCATCGAATCACGTCCATGACGATGCCGGGACGGGCGAGACGCTTCATCTGCCCGCGGGCAGGTTCTTCGGGGCCCGGGTCCGCCGTACGGCATAGGGCCCGCGGACGATGTGGGCACGGCCGGGAGACGCATAGGCTCAGGTCGTGGAACGGAAGACGCATGCGGCCCCGGAGTCGTTCCGGCCCAATTGGCCGGAGGCCCTTGTTGTTCTGTCACTGGCGGTGTGCGGCCTGGCGCCGTGGCATCCGCAGGCGATCTTCTGGGGCGGATTGCCGCTCGCCTTCGCGCTCTTCTGCGTCGCGTGCCTGCGCCCGGCCCGCACCGCGGGAATCACCCTGGCCGCGGCCCTGGCTGTGGCGGTGTCCACCGGCCTGCCCAGGTTCGAACACGCCGGGGCCGTCGCGCCCTTCGCGCTGCTCTTCGCCCTCGCCTGGGCGGTGGGCTTCGCGGTCGGCCAGCGGCGCCGGTATCTGCACGCGCTGGTGCGACAGGAACGCGACCGCGCCGACCGGGAGGCGGCTGCGGAACGGCTGCGGATCGCCCGCGAGTTGCACGACAGCATCGCCCACTCCATGAGCGTGATCTCCGTCCAGGCAGCCTTCGGCCGTCTGGTGCTCGACGACCGTCCCCAGGACGCACGGAGCGCGCTGGAGGCGATCGAGACCACCGGCCGGGAGACCCTCGTCGAACTGCGCCGCATGCTCGGCGTGCTGCACGACGACACGGACGATCCGGACGACGCGGGCCTGGCCCCCGCCCCGAGACTCGCCGACCTGAACCGTCTCATCGAACGGACCCGGCGCCCCGGCCTGCGGATCGACCTCGCCGTCACGGGGCACGCCGGGCCCCTGCCCCCTGGGCTGGAGGCAGCCGCGTACCGGATCGTCCAGGAGGCGCTGACCAACGTGGTCAAGCACGCCGACGCGAGCACCGCGCGCGTCACCGTCGCGTACGGAGCCGACGAGCTGACCCTCACGGTGATCGACGACGGCAGCATCCGGCCGGCCCCGGGCCGCACCGGGCGCGGGCTGCCCGGGATGCGTGAGCGCCTCGCCCTCTACGGCGGCACCCTGGAGGCCGGGCCGACCGCGACCGGCGGCTTCAGGGTCCGGGCCGGCATCCCCGTGGACAGGCCGGAGCCCACTGCCGCCGCACGGGAGCGGCTGTGACCATCCGCGTCCTGGTCGCCGACGACCAGCAGTTGATCCGCATCGGCCTGGCCGGAATCGTGGACACCGCCCCGGACCTCCAGTCGATCGGCAGCGTCGCAACGGGCCGGGACGCCGTCGCGGCAGCCGCCGAACACCGGCCGGACGTCGTGCTCATGGACGTGCGGATGCCCGAGATGGACGGCATCGAAGCGACCCGCCGAATCACCACCGCCGGCCACGCCCGTGTCCTGATGCTCACCACCTTCGACCTCGACGAGTACGTCTTCGGCGCACTGCGCGCCGGGGCCAGCGGCTTCCTCCTGAAGGACGTTCCGCCCCTCGACCTGCTGTCCGCCGTGCGCACCGTCGCCCAGGGCGAGGCGCTGCTAGCGCCACGCGTCACCAAACGGCTCATCGCGGCGTACGTCAACAGGCAGGCACAACCACACGTCAAGGAACGGCCGCGGCTGCCCGAGGCCGTCACCACGCGCGAACGCGAAGTGCTGCTCCTCGTCGCCGAAGGACTCACCAACGCCGAGATCGCCGAACGGCTGTACATCGGCGCGGGCACGGTGAAGACCCACGTCGCCCGGCTGCTGGCCAAACTCGATGCCCGCGACCGCGTCCAACTCGTCATCCACGCCTACCGCAGCGGCCTCACCGGCTAGTCCGCGCAGACGGACCCTAATGCGCCGAAGTCAGTAAGGGTTGAAAGGGTTAAAGGGCCGGGGGCTGGGAGCTGGGTCTCCACAGCCCTACCGGGCCGCGTCGACCAGTGCGTCGAACAGCGCCTGCTGCACCGGATCCTCGTGGGCCGTGTCCTCCGGGTGCCACTGCACCGCCGTGAACCACCCCTTGGCAGAAGGGAGTTCGAGGCCCTCCACCGTTCCGTCCGCCGCGCGGGCGGTGACGCTCAGGCCCGTTCCGAGGCGCTCGACCCGCTGGTGGTGGTAGCAGGACGCCTCCACCTTCTGGGCGCCGACGGCCCGTTCCAGCAGGGTTCCGGGTTCGACGGCCACCGGGTGCACCACGTGCCGGTGTTCGCTCTCGGGACCGCCCATGTCCTGTTCCAGGGTGCCCCCGAGGGCGACGTTCACCACCTGGAGACCGCGGCAGACGGCCAGCAGGGGGAGGCCCAAGTCCAGGCTCCGGCGGGCGACTTCGAGGTCGAAGGCGTCCTGGAGTTCGTCGACGTCGTAGACGCTGTCGTGCGTGTCGGCGGCTCCGTAGCGGTGGGGAGCGAGGTCCCCGCCACCGGGGAGCAGGACGCCGTCGAAGCGGGCGAGGCGTCCGGCCACGTCCGTGACGGCGGGATCGGCCGGGTGGACGGTCACCGGTTCGCCGCCGGCCCTCCACACCGCCTCGATCAGGGCGCGGGCGTTGACCTCGGCGGCGTACCGCAGGGCCGAGGTCGTGGCGGAGAAACGGGCCGGAACGGCGATCAGGGGGCGCGTCACAGTTGAATCCAGGTGGTCTTGAGCTCGGTGTACTTCTCCAGGGCGTGGGCGGACTTGTCGCGGCCGTTGCCCGACTGCTTCATGCCGCCGAAGGGGACGGTCAGGTCGCCCTCCTCGTAGCAGTTGACCCAGACCGTGCCGGCCTTCAGGGCGCGGGAGACCCGGTGTGCGGTGGACAGGTCGGAGGTCCAGAGCCCGGCGGCGAGGCCGTACTCGGTGTCGTTGGCCAGGCGTACGGCCTCGTCCAGGTCGTCGAAGGTGAGGACCGACAGGACCGGGCCGAAGATCTCCTCCCGGGCGAGCCGCATACCAGGGTCCACCTGGTTGAAGACGGTCGGTTCCAGGTAGCTGCCGCCGGTGTCCGTGAGAGTGCGGTCGCCGCCGGCGCGCAGTCGGGCGCCCTCGGCGAGCCCGGTGGCGATGTGGTCCTGTACGCGGCCGAGGTGCGCTTCGCCGACCAGGGCGCCCATCTCGGTGGACGGGTCGAGGGGGTCGCCGATCCGCAGCTCGCGTGCCCGCCGTACGACGGACTCGGTGACCTGGTCGGCCACGGAGGTGTGCACGAGCAGCCGGGACGGGGCGGTGCACATCTCGCCCTGGTTGAAGAAGATGCCCCAGGCGGCGGTGGCGGCGGCCTTCTCCAGGTCGGGGGCGTCGGGAAGGATGATGTTCGGTGATTTGCCGCCCAGTTCGAGCCATACGCGCTTGAGGTTGGAGTCGGCGGCGTAGCGCAGGAAGTGGCGTCCGACGGCGGTGGAGCCGGTGAAGGCGAGGACGTCGACGTCCGGGTGGAGGCCGATCGCCCGGCCCGCGACCGGTCCGGTGCCGCCCACGACGTTGAGGACGCCCGGCGGCAGTCCGGCCTCGGTGGCGATCCGGCCCAGCATCAGCGCGGACAGGGGCGAGTTCTCGGAGGGCTTCAGGACGACCGTGCAGCCTGCGGCGAGGGCCGGGGCGACCTTCCAGCCGGCGAGGGTGAGCGGGAAGTTCCAGGGGACGACCGCGCCGACGACCCCGGCGGGTTCGCGGGTGACCAGGGCGAGCGCGTCCGCCGCGGTGTGCGGGGACTCGTCGGTGACCTTGTCGGCGAGCTGCCCGTACCAGCGGAAGGTGTTGATCAGGGCGCGCAGCTCGATGTCGTACGCGTCGGTGATGGGCTTGCCCATCTCCAGGCTGACGGTGAGGGCGAGGTCGGCGCGGCGGTCCTGGAGCAGGTCGGCGATGCGCAGCAGCGTCGCGCCGCGTTCGGCGGGGGCCAGGCGCGGCCAGGGGCCCGTGTCGAAGGCGCGGCGGGCGGCGACGACGGCCGCGTCCACCTCGGCGGTGCCCGCGTCGGCGACCGGGGTGAGCACCTGGCCGTCACGGGGCGAGACGGCGTCGAAGGCGGCTCCCGAGCCGTCCTCGTCGGCGCCGTCGATGTGATGGGCGCCGGAGAGACGCAGGGACTTGGCCTTGAGCAGCCATTCCTCGTGGGTGACGTCCAGCATCGGGACCTCCAGAAATCTTATTTGAACCCAAACGATAGGCTGGGCGGCGAGCCCGGGGCAAGGGCTCCTCGTATCGATCCGACAGGTCCGCGGCCCCCGCGGGGAAGGGAGTGCCACGTGCGCGCACTCGTCGTCCAGCACGACCATGTGACGGAGCCGGGGCTGGTCGGGGCCAGGCTGGAGGAGCGGGGCTACGACCTCACCGTCGTGACGGTCGTGCCCGAGCACCGCCATCACGCGCCGGACGTCGCGTTCGACTTCCCGGGTGCCGACCGCTGGGACCTGATCGTCTCGCTCGGCGCTCCGTGGTCGGTGTACGACCGGACGGCGGTCGGTTCCTGGATCGACGGCGAGCTGGCGCTCCTGCGCGAGGCCGACCGGATCGGCGTCCCGGTGCTCGGGGTCTGCTTCGGCGCCCAGGCGCTGACGACCGCGCTCGGCGGCCGGGTGGAGGCTTCGCCGCGCCCGGAGATCGGCTGGGTCGAGGTCGGCACGGACGAGCCGTCGCTGGTGGGGCCCGGCCCGTGGTTCCAGTGGCACTTCGACCGCTGCGTGCTGCCGCCCGGCGCCAAGGAGGTGGCCCGCAACGAGGTGTGCGTCCAGGCCTTCAGGACCGGACACGGCCTCGGTGTGCAGTTCCATCCGGAGATCACCACCGCGATGGTGCGCGGCTGGATCGACGGCGGTGGCGCGGAGCAGTGCCTGCGCCACGGCGTGGACCCCGGCGAGCTGCTGGAGCGGAGCCGGGCCATGGAGCCCGCGGCCCGGGCGAACGCCCGCCGGCTGGTCGACGGCTTCCTCGACGGCTTCCCCGGCCGGGGTACGGACCGAAGGGGCTGATTACCCCGTCGGCGGCTCCCCGGCCCGGACGACGGCCCGGACGACGGCCCGAACCGCCCGACCGGCCAGACGGCGAACCGGGCTGGCCGTGGACTGGCCGGATGGCGAACCAGGCAGGCCGCGGACCAGCCGGACAGCGAACCGGGCCGGCCGTGAACCGGCCGGACGGCGAGCCGGACCGACCCGGACCGGCCAGACCGCGGACCGGCCAGACCGCGGACCGGGGAGGCCGCAGACCGGCCGATTGGCGGACCCGGCAGGCCGCGAACCGGCCGGACGGCGAACTGAGCAGGCCGCGAACCGGCCGAGCGGCGGACCGGGCAGGCGAGCCGGTCCGCCGGCCGGTCGATGGCCTCATCAGCCAGACGATGGCACCCTCGGCCGGACGGTGGCCTGCTCGGCCGGACCGTGGACCGGGCCGGACGGTGGCCTGCTCGGCCGGACGGCGGCCCGGTCCGTGTCAGCCGCGGCTCGCGACCGCCTTGTCGCGGGTGAGCCGCGCGGCCACGACGCCGAGGACGAGAACGACCGGAACGATCAGTTCGAGCACGAGCGCGGTGCTGCTCTCGCCCCCGATGAGCGTGGTGAAGTTCTGGACGATCAGCCAGATCGCCCCGGCCACTCCGACGGCTCCCAGGGAGGGGGCGATCAGGGTGTTCCACGGCCGGCTGTCCAGGCGCTCGCGGCGGAAGAAGACCACCACGGAGACCGAGGTCAGCAGGTACAGGGCCATGATGCCGAGGACGGCCACGCCGCTGCCCCACGAGAACAGGGTCAGCACCGGGTCCTTGCCGGCCAGTGCGAACGGGACGACCAGCAGGACGGCTACGGATGTCTGGACCCAGCCGGCCACGCTCGGCGAGTGACGGCTGTTGATCGACGACAGCGGCTTGGGCAGGAGTCCGTCGCGGCTGAGCGAGAACAGGTAGCGGTTGGCGGAGTTGTGGAAGGCGAGGATGCCGGCGAAGAGCGAGGTGGCCAGCAGGACGGGCAGGACGTCGTTCACCCAGCCGCCGAACAGATCGGCGATGGGCGCGAAGACGAAGCTCGTCGAGTCGCCGCTCTCCAGGGCCTTGCCCGCCGCTCCGGACACCTTGGAGGGACCGTAGGCGGAGACCAGCATCCAGGAGGCGAAGCCGAAGAACCCGGTGACGAAGGCGACGGCCGCGTAGGTGGCCCGCGGGACGGTCTTACGGGGCTCGCGCGCCTCCTCTCCGTAGATCGCGGTGGCCTCGAAGCCGATCATCGACGCCACGGCGAACATCAGGGCCACGCCCGGCGCCCCCTTGAACGCCGCGCTCGGCGAGAAGGACTGGGTGAACGCCAGCCCCTCGGGTCCGCCTCCCTTGAAGAAGGTGACCAGCGCGAAGACGCTGAGGATGCTGAACTCCGCGAGGACGAAGACCGCCAGCACCTTCGCGCCCATCTCGATGCCCGCGCTGCCGAGCACCTGGACGATCACCATCGTGACCAGGGCGCACGCCCACCACGGCACGTCCACCCCGGCGTAGTGCGCGAGCAGGCCGTTCACGGTCGCCCCGTACAGCCCGTACATGGCCGCCTGGATCGCACAGTAGGCGAACAGCGCGACACCCGCGCTGGCGGTGCCGGTCGTCCGGCCGAGCCCCTTGCCGATGTACGTGTAGAAGGCGCCGGCGTCCACGACGTGCCGGCCCATGGCCACGAAGCCGACGGAGAAGAGCAGGGTGATCAGGCCCGCCACCACATAGGCGGCGGGCGCTCCCGCGCCGTTGCCGACGCCGACGGCGATCGGAACGGCTCCCGCGATGCCGGTGAGCGGCGCCTGGGCGGAGAGGACGAAGAAGAGAATGCCCAAGACCCCGAGGGAGTTGGGCTTGAGCTTGCCTGCTGTGGGGGCGTCGGGCGCGGTCTGGTTCACGACCGCTGTCTGACTGTCCACTCGGATCACCTGCCAGGGAGGAGAGAGGGATTCGTTTCAGGCCAAACGAGTTGCCTCATACTGGGCTGGAACTATCCGTTTGACAAGGGGCTGAGCCCGGTTTCCTGCCCCGAATGCGCAAGGCCCCGGACGCCGGGCGTCCAGGGCCTTGAAACTCGCGGTTCGGCGAGTCAGTCGCCACTCTCGGCGACGGTGCCCGGCCGGTTCTGGAGCAGGCGGAGCAGCGAGCGCAGCTCCTCCACGGCGGCGTCGGTGATCTCGGGGCCGCCGAAGACGAGCTGGTGCAGCACCAGGCCGTCGAGAGCGGCGAAGACGAGCCGGGTGAGCGGCTGTCCCGCTTCCTCGGGCAGCATCCGGGACAGCTCGCGTCCGGTCGCGTCGAAGTACTCGTCGTACAGCGCGCGCAGGTGCGGAAGCAGCTCGGGACGGCGCCTGGCCTCCAGCAGCAGCTCGTACTGGAACGACTGTATGTCCGGATCCGCCGTGACCATCTCGGAGACGCCCACCGAGAAGTCCTCGACGTCGCCGGTTCCGGGTTCGAGCGCGCTGGTGTTCAGGGAGGTGCGGATCGCGTGCGCGACCGCCTCCTCGATCAGCGCGTCCCGCGAACCGAAGTGGTGCACGACGAGCCCGTGCGTGGTGCCCGCCTCCTCCGCCACGGCGCGGTAGGTGAGCCGGCGCAGGCCGCCCCTGGCCACGACGCGAACGGCGGCGTTGAGCAGGGCTTCCCGGCCCTCCCCGTAGTTCATGCGCCGGCGCGGCCTGCCGCCCTCGGGAGTCTCGACGGGTTCGGTCATGGCTGCGACCCTACCCGCCTGGTCACGGGGCCCGGGAGAGGCCCGAACGGGGTGGCGGACGGGCACCGGAACGGGGTCGTGGACAGGTCCCGGAACGGGGTCGTGGACGGGGCCGGGAAAGGGGTGGCGGACGGGGCCGACGGCCCGCCCGTGCCCGTGCCGCGGTGAGCGCGGCACCGGGTGGAACGCCGTACCGGGCGTCCTTCTCCGCGACGCCCGGTACGGCGTGCTCGTGTGTCCCGCATCAGCGCCGGGGCGGGCGGATGCCGCGGAACTCCCAGTCCCCGCCGAGCGCGGTGGACAGGACCTCTTCGGACTCGGTGGGCTGGGCGCCGACGTCGGTGCGGATCGCGGTCGGGCCGGTCACGATGTGGTTGGTGAGCCGTCCCAGGCCCTCGACCTCGACCTCGACGACGTCACCGGGCTGTACGGGGCGGGAGTTGGCCGGGGTGCCGGACAGCAGCACGTCACCGGGGTACAGGGTGATGGTGCGGGCGATGTCGGCGACGAGGTAGTGCATGTCCCACTGCATCTCGTCGGTCGAACCGTCCTGCACCACCTCGCCGTTGACGTAGGTGCGCAGGCTCTTGCCGCGGAAGTCCCAGTCGGTGACCAGGCCGGGGCCGAGCGGGCAGAGGGTGTCGGAGCCCTTGACGCGGAGCATGGAGCCGGCGTCGGTGTCGCGGAAGTCGTGCAGGCCGTAGTCGTTGGCGACGGTGTAGCCGGCGATGTACTCCCCCGCCTCCTCCGGGGAGATGTTCCGCGCGGTCTTCCCGATGACGATGGCGACCTCGCCCTCGTAGTTGAGCCACTTGCAGCCCTCGGGGCGGACGATCGCGCCCTTGTGGGAGTTGAGGGCCGAGGTCGGCTTGTGGAAGTAGGTGGGCGTGGGCGGGAGTTCGATGCCGAACTCGTCGACGCGGCTGCGGTGGTTGAGGTGGACGGCGATCACCTTGGAGGGCACGACCGGGGGCAGGTGCTGGGCCTCCTCGGTCTTGACGCGGCGGCCGTCGGCGGCGACGAGTTCGTCCCCGTCGACGGTGACCTGGACGGCGGCGCCTTCGAGGAGGATGCGGCGGTACTCGGGCATGGCTGCCTTCCTAGGAACGTCGGTGGGGGTTGTGGGGTGCGGCGGCCGGGGCGGGTGCTCCCGCGCCGGTCCAGCCGTCGGCCGGACGGTCGAACCAGAGGTGGACCTGGCCGGTGCCGATCGAGTTCTCGTACTCGCCGTACTGGCGGGCCCTGGCGACGCAGGCCTGCTCGCCGAGCGCGCCGGCCATCATCAGGTAGTGGAAGAACTTCGCCTCGGGCTTGTACTTCCAGAACTCGTCCATGGTGTCGAGGACCTTGTCGTGACGGCCCTCCTTGAACCATTCGATGCGCTCCAGGTCGGCCTCGCGGGCCTCGGGAGTGCGGATGTGCGCCGGGTCGCTGGACTCGTGGTCGCGCAGTTCGCGCAGCGGCCAGAAGGTGTGCGACAGGGCGCCCGAGGCGATCAGCAGGACGCGGCGGCCGGGGGTGGCGGCGATGCCGTCGGCGAGGGCGCGGCCGAGCCGCAGGTGGTCCTCCATGTCACCGGTCTGGCACACCCCGATGGTCACCCAGCGCTTGCCGGGCAGGCCCTCGCCGAGGAACTTCCAGAGGTTGATGGTGGCGTAGTAGACCGGCAGGTAGTCGTCGTCGATCGCGGTGATCCAGGTGCCGTGCTTGTCCGCGAACCTCGCGATGTTGTGCGCGAGTTCGGGGTCGCCCGGATAGTCGTACGGCATCCGGCTCATGCCCCGCGGGAGTTCCTCGGAGGTGAACATTCCTGCCCTGCGGTGCTGGGCGGTGGCGACGAACTCGACGGTGGTGGCCCAGTGCGAGTCGAGGACGACGACGGTGTCGTAGTCGTCGCGGTCGAAGACGTCCGCGCGGAGCTGTTCCAGGCCGGTGACGAGGGTGATCTCCTTGCCCTCGTTCAGCTCCAGCCGGGTCTCCTCGGGGAGCACGATGGTGGGCACGTGGGCGAGCAGCCCCGCCCCGACGATCTCACCCATGGTCCTTCCATCCCTTCGGCGCGGTCACGGTGTTCTTCAGGTCGCAGTAGAAGTCGAAGCTCCAGGTGCCGCCCTCGCGGCCGACGCCGGAGTGGCGGGAGCCGCCGAAGGGTGCCTGGAGGTCGCGTACGAAGAAGCAGTTGACCCAGACGGTGCCGGCGACGAGCTGCCGGGTGACGCGGGCGGCGCGGTCGCGGTCGCCGGTGGCGAGGGTGGCGGCGAGGCCGAAGCGGGTGTCGTTGGCGAGGCGGACGGCCTCGTCCTCGGTGGTGAAGGTCTGGAGGGTCAGGACGGGTCCGAAGACCTCCTCCTGGACGATCTCGGAGTCCTGGGCGACGTCGGTGAGGAGGGTCGGCGCGTAGTACTGGCCCTCTCCCCGGTGGCCGCCGATGACCGCGCGGGCGCCCGCGTCGAGGGCCCGCCGCACGAAGCCGTCGATCTTCTCCAGCTGGCGTTCGTGGATGTTGGGCCCGATGTCGGTGGCCTCGTCGCGCGGGTCGCCCTGCACGACGGTGGCGGCCTTCTCGGCGAACCGGCGGGTGAACTCCTCGGCGACGCTCTCCTCGACCAGGATGCGGGTGGCGGCGAGACAGACCTGGCCCGCGTTGTCGTACTGCTCGACGGCGAGGTCGACGGCGAGGTCGAGGTCGGCGTCCGCGAACACCAACAGGGGCGACTTGCCGCCGAGTTCGAGGCTGAGCGGGGTGAGGTTCGCGGCGGCGGACGCCGTGATCCGCTGCGCGGTCGGCACGGAGCCGGTGAAGCTGATGCGGCGCACGTCGGGGTGCGAGGTGAGGGCGTCGCCGATCTCGGAGCCGTAGCCCTGGACGATGTTGAGGACGCCGGCGGGCAGTCCGGCCTCGGCGGCGATGTCCGCGAGCAGGGAGGCGGTCAGCGGGGTCCACTCGGCGGGCTTGAGGACGACCGTGTTGCCGGCCGCGAGGGCCGGGGCGACCTTCCAGGTCGACAGCATCAGCGGGGCGTTCCACGGGGTGATGAGCACCGAGGGTCCTGCCGGGTCCCAGCTGACGTGGTTGGTGTGGCCGCGGGTCTCGAAGTCCTCGTGGTCCAGGGTCAGGAGCCAGTCGGCGAAGAAGCGGAAGTTGTGGGCGACGCGGGGCATCACGCCGCGGCGGTGGGAGCGCAGCAGGGCGCCGTTGTCGGTGGTCTCGACGATCGCCAGGTCCTCAATCCGCTTCTCCACGCCGTCGGCGACGGCGTGCAGGATGCGGGCGCGTTCGGCGCGCGGGGTGGCGGCCCAGGCGGGGAAGGCGGCCTTCGCGGCGGCCACGGCCAGGTCGACCTCGGCGCCGGTGCCGCGGGCGATCTCGCCGATGACGCTGCCGTCGATCGGGGAGACGTCGGTGAACGTCTCGGCGGAGGCGACGCGTTCGCCGCCGATCCAGTGCCGGGTGTCGACGGCGACCCCGGCCACCGTGAGGGTGTGCTCGGTCATGTCCGGACTCCAAGTCCTGTGGTGGGTACGGTGGTCGGGGTCATTCGGCGCCGGAGGTGCCGGACTCCAGCAGGCGTCCGCCGTCCCAGACGACGCCGACCTGCCGGTAGTAGGCGGCGATCGGCTCGTGGATCTCCAGTCGGGCCAGTTCCTCGGTGGGCGCCTCGAACAGCTTCAGGTCCGCGTCGCCGGTCCAGGCCTGTCCGGCCTCGAAGGAGGCCGCGCCGGTCTCGATGAGTTCGTCGAGCGCGAGGCCCTTGCCCTTCTCGACGGAGGGCAGCCAGCGGTGGTGGGCCATGGGGTGGCCGTTGACGAAGCCGTTGGTCTCGGAGGGCTCGCGCAGGGTGACCACGGTCTCGGCGAGGCGCCGGTCGGCGGCGGCGAGGGTGGCGCCGAAGCGGGCGCCGGCCTCGATGCGCGGGGCCGGGCCGTAGGGGTGCGGGCGGGTCTGGTGGATCGAGCCGAGCTTCTTGGGGTAGCCCTGGTGCAGTCCGCGGGCGATCGCGAAGTCCTTGTCGACCCAGATGTAGACGCAGCGGCTGTAGGTCTGGCCCCGGAACTGGCAGCGGACGACCGCGAAGGCCTCCTTGTACTGGGCCCGGACCGGGTCGAGGAGTTCCTCGGCGGAGTCGGAGCAGGACTGCCAGTCGGCCCAGATCAGCGCGACCGCGCCCGGGTCCTCGTCGGCCAGTTCCAGGGGTTCGGGGAGGAGTTCGCGTACGCGCGCGGGGTCCGTGCGGTACTCGACGGTGAGCAGGTCGCCCGAGTAGCGCCACGGCGGCGAGGGGACGAGCGACGAGGCACCGGTCGCCGTCTTGGGGTGGAAGAATCCACGGACACTGGTCACTTGGGGTTCCTTACGCTTCGTTACGCGGTGAGGGCGGGCTGCTTGAGCAGCTGGGCGCGGTAGCCTGCGGCGCGCATCGCGGCGGACTGGCCGCCGAGGGCCACGACGCCGACCAGCAGGTCACCGGTGTGGTAGCCGACCACGACGTCACCGTCCGGGTCGCCTTCGAGGATCCGTACGTCGTCCTTGCCGAGCAGGGGCGAGCCGAAGGACTGGAGCCGGAACTCGTGCTGGTCGCTCCAGAAGGTGGGCAGCGGGGCGAAGGGCGCCAACTCGGCCTCGGTGCCGCCGAGATGGGCGGCGAGGATCCGGGCGGCGTGCTTGGCGGTGTCGGTCGGGATGGACCAGTGCTCGACCCGGCGGGGTACGCCGTCGTAGCGGGCGTTGGGGAAGCGGGCGATGTCGCCGACCGCGACGACCTCGGGCCGGCCGCCGACGCGTAGGTGTTCGTCGGTGAGGACGCCGTCGGACAGGTCGAGTCCGTTGCCGTCCAGCCACTCGGTGTTGGCGACCGAGCCGACGGACTCCACGACCACGTCGGCCGGGAGGACGGTTCCGTCGCCGAGGACGACTCCGGTGACGCGTTCGCCGCCCTCGAACCCGGCGACCCCGGTGCCGAGCGCGAAGCGCACTCCGCGCTCCTCGTGCCGCTTGAGCAGCGCCTGGCCGAGCAGGTCGCCGAGCGGTCCCGCCATGGGCAGCGGCAGCGGGTCGACGACCGTGACCTCAGCGGCGCCGAGTCCCACGGCGGTGGCGGCGACCTCGCAGCCGATGAATCCGGCGCCGACGACGACCACGCGTGCTCCGGGCCTGATCAGCGCGTCGCGCAGGATCTGGGCGTCGGTGAGGGTGCGGACGGTGTGGCGGCCCACGAGCGGGCCGCGGCAGCGCAGCCGGCGCGGTCGCATTCCGGTGGCGACGACCAGTCCGTCGTACGACAGCCTTTCCCCGTCGGCGAGTTCGACGGTCCGCTCGTCGAGGCGGGCGGCGGTGATCCCCGTCCCGAGGCGCCACTCCACGTCGGCCGCGGCGGCCTTCGGGGTGAAGGCGAGGGACTCGAACGAGGCCTTGCCCGCGAGGACTTCCTTGGAGAGCGGGGGCCGGTTGTAGGGCATGTGCGGCTCGTCGCCGACGATCGTGACGGCGCCGGTCCAGCCCGCGGCGCGCAGCTGTTCGGCGGCGCGCAGGCCGCCCATCGAGGCGCCCGCGACCACTACGCGTCCGGTCATGGCCCTCAGCCCTCGATCCGGATGGCCTGGAGCGGGCACACGTCGGCGGCTTCCTCGACCTCGTCGCGCAGTGCTTCGTCCACGTCGGAGACGTAGGCGAGGTGGCCGGCGTCGTCCATCGAGAAGACGTCGGGAGCCGCGAAGACGCACTGGCCGTGGTCCTGGCACTTGATCATGTCGACGACGACCTTCATGGCCGGTCCTCCTGGGGATGCGGGCGCCTGAGCAGGGTGTGAAGGGGAAGAGAGGGGCCCGACCGATGTCGGACCGGGCCCCTCGGCCAAAGGGATGCGAAGCCGCGTCCCTGACTCGTTTGGCTTCAAACAACATAGGAAGCCGTTCGACCCTGGTCAATACCTGTCCAGGTGGATAAATTCTTTCCGTGACCCCCTTGCGGGACCCGAACCCTGCTCATACCGTTCGGACTCAAACGACTGCCTCGGGGTCCGCAGCTCCTGCCCCGCACCCCGGCTCCCGTTCTCTGCACACCACGCGTCCCCCGCTCTCCGGCCCGGGGACATCCCACTCTTCCCGCCAAGGAGACAACGGTGAGCGCATCCGACACCTCAGACATCCGCCGGCACATGGAGCGGCTCGCCGCGGAGGGCGTCGACGTGGTCCGGGTCGTCTATCCCGACCTGATCGGCACCGACCGCGCCCGTGACGTCCTGCTCGACCACCTGCCGTCGGCCTGCGATCACGGACTGGCCTTCTGCCGCGCCGTCTACCACACGACTCCCCAGGGCGACGTGGTCCCCGTCGCGGGCGGCCTGGACGCCGGCCTGCCCGACGTGACCGTACGCCCGGACCTGTCGACCGCGGCCGTCCTGCCGTGGGAGCCCGGCGTCGCGACCTGCCTCGGCGAGGTCACCGACCCCGCGACCGCGGCCCCCGCCCCCGAATCACCGCGCGACCTGCTGCGGACCGTCCTGGCCCGGTGCGCCGAGCAGGGACTGCGCCCGGTCGTCGGCCCCGAGCTGGAGTACTTCCTGCTGGAGCCCGCCCCCGGCACCCCCACCGGCTGGCGCCGCTCCCCCGAGACCACCGGCGCCGTCTACACCGCCGGACTGCGCTCGGACCCGGACAACCATCTGCTGCGCACCCTGCGCCAGTTGCGCGACCTGGGCCTCGGTGTCGTCACCGGGAACCACGAGTTCGACGGCGGACAGTACGAGATCAACCTGACCCACTCCTCGGCCCTGGACGCCGCCGACCGCGCCTTCCGCTTCAAGGCCGCCGTCAAGGAGCTCGCCCGCCGGGAGGGCAACCTCGCCACCTTCATGGCCAAGCCCTTCGGCGACGCCGGCGGCTCCGGTTTCCACCTCCACCTGTCCTGCGAGGACACCGAGGGCCACAACGTCTTCGACGACCCGACGGGCGCGCACGGCCTCTCGGCCACGGCCCGCCACGCCATCGCGGGCATCCTCGCCCACGCACCCGCGCTCGCCGCGCTCGCCAACCCCACCGTCAACTCGTACAAGCGCTTCGGACCCGACACCCTCGCGCCCTGGCTGATCGACTGGGGGCTCGACAACCGCAGCGCCATGGTCCGCATCCCGCCGGAGCGCGGCTCGGGCGCCCGACTGGAGCTGCGGCTCGGCGACGCCAGCGCCAACCCGTACCTGTTGATCGCCGGAACCATCGCCGCGGCCCTGCTCGGTGTCCAGGCCGGCGAGGAGCCCGAGGCCCCGCTGGAGGGCTACGGCTACGACACCGCGCGCTCCGCCCTGCTGCCCACGAACCTCGGCTCCGCGCTGGACGCGCTGGAGGCGGACACCGCCCTGACCGACATCCTCGGCAAGGACTTCACCACGTCCTTCCTGACCTACAAGCGGGACGAGGTCGAACGCTTCGGACGGCACGTCACCGACTGGGAGTTCACCGAGTACGCCTACCACCTCTGACCCTTCGAAGCCCGGCCCAGGAGAACCACCATGACCAGCCCCACCGTTCCCGCCACGCCCACAACCCAGGCCGAACTGCGCGCCGCGCTCGCCGAGCCGCTGCCGCTCGAAGAGGTCGACCTCGCGAACCTCGACAACTTCGCCGACGGCATCAAGCCCTGGCGCATGTTCCACACCCTGCGCCACGAGGACCCGGTGCACTGGCAGCCCGAGGAGGCCCCCAACTCCGGCTTCTGGGCGGTCACCCGGCACGCGGACATCGCCACCGTGGACCGCGACGCGGAGACCTTCACGTCCTCCAAGTTCGTCAACCTCGAAGAGCTGGACGACGACCAGATCAAGAAGCGGGCGTCCATCCTGGAGCTCGACGGCGTCCGCCACCGCGCGATGCGCAGCGTCATCCAGCGCCAGTTCGGCGCGAGCGTCATCAACAGCTACGGCGACTTCCTGCGCGGTCTGACGGCGCAGACCCTGGACGCGGCCCTGGCCAAGGGCACCTTCGACTTCGTCGCCGACGTCTCGGCCGACTTCCCCATCAACGTCCTCGCCCGTCTCCTCGACGTGCCGCCGGAGGACAACCAGCAGCTCATCGACTGGGGCAACCGGATCATCGGCAACACCGACCCGGACTACGCGGACGTGCTGCTGCACAGCGCGGAGAGCGACAAGTACCGCGATCTGCCGTTCCGTTCGCCCGCCTCGCTCGAAGTCTTCGAGTACGGCCGGGAGCTGGCCCGCCAGCGCCGCGGCGGCAACGGTACGGACCTGGTCTCCAAGCTGGTCAACACCGTTCCGCGCGACGGGATCCCGTTGTCCGAGCAGGACTTCGACAACTACTTCCTGCTGCTGGTCGTCGCCGGCAACGAGACCACCCGCCACACCATCTCGCACTCGATGCTGGCCCTCCTCCAGCACCCCGAGCAGCTCGCCCGCCTCAAGGACGACCCGTCCCTGATCCCGGGCGCGGTCGAGGAGTTCCTGCGCTGGGCCTCCCCCGTCTACCACTTCCGCCGCACCGCCACCCGCGACGTCGAACTCGGCGGCAAGCAGGTCAAGGAGGGCGACAAGGTCGTGATGTGGTTCGCCTCCGGCAACCGTGACGAGGAGGTCTTCGGCAACCCCTACGACTTCGACGTCACGCGCGCCAACAACGACCACATCACCTTCGGCAAGGGCAGCCCGCACCTGTGCCTGGGCAACCTGCTCGCCCGCACCGAGATCCGCATCATGTTCGAGGAGCTGATCCCGAGGATCGCCGACATCAGGCTGGCCGGCGACGCGCCCCGCGTCCTGTCCAACTTCGTCAACGGCATCAAGAAGCTGCCGGTGGAGGTCACGCTCGCCTGACGGCGCCTTCGCGCGGCCCGAGGCTCGCGCCAGGGCTGTCCCCCCGGCCTGCCGGACGGGGGGGCAGCCCTGTTTTCAGTGGTCGGTCTCCCGGTGCAGTCGGAGCAGGTCCACTCCGTAGTCGTTGCCGTTGGGTGTGCGGATGATGGTGTGGATGTGCTGCTGCGTCGGGGTGCCCTGGGGGCCGCCCGGTCCGCCGGGTCCCGCACTCGCGGACGCGGAGGCCGACGCGGACTCGGAGGCCGACGCGGACTCGGAGGCCGATGCCGGAGCGGATTCGGGAGCGGAGGCGGTCGGGGAGGCCGAGGTGGTCTCCTCGTTCTCGTGGTAGCCGAGCGGGGACTCGGCGTCGTACTCGATCAGCACGACGGGGCTGTGGACGCGGTAGTAGAACGCGGAGTCGTCGTCGTGTTCGCCGATCCAGTGGAAGTACGTGTCGTCGAGGTGTCTCTCGATCTCGCGCAGCCGCACGCGCGCGTGGCCCTCGTCCTGGTAGCCGACGTACACCTCCGCCAGGGCGAGCAGCAGTCTGCGCTGCCGGCGATCGAGGGCCGAGCCCTTGACCCCCGCGTACGGGATGACCGCGTTGTCCTGGCCGGCACCGGCGATGAGGTCGGTGCCGGACTTCGCGGCCGTGGACAGTGCCTGGGCGAGCTGTGTCTCGTCCAGCGAGCGGAGGAGTTCGAGGCCCGCGGCGGTCTCCTCCCGGAAGAGGTGGTACTTCTTCCCCTCGTAGGTGATCTTCGTCGGTTCGGAGCCCATGAACGTCGGGGTCATCACGACCTGGTCGCCCAGGACGAAGTAGTTGACGACGAGGTGGTGGCCCTCGAACTGGAAACCCCACGCCTCGGTCGCCGACGGGGTGCCCATGACGGTGAACCAATAGGCGTCCTCGTTCAGCGCCTTGGAGGTGTCGCCCTCGTACTCGCCCAGGAACTGGTTGAGTTTGCGGATGTCGGCGGCCTGCCGCAGTCCGCGGGCCGACAGCGAGGCCCGCAGCAGCCCGATGCCGAGGGCGTACTGCCTCTCGGTCAGCTCGCGCAGGGCCACCCCGTCCCGGTCGTTGGAGTCGACGTTGGTCCAGTCGAGCCACTGGTCGGAGTCGACCTCGTAGAGCGTGGCGGCCCTCTGTTCCTCGGTGAGCGAGGCGACGAAGGCCCGCGCCGCGCGGATCACCGGGACGGTGGAGACGCCGGTGGAGTGGACGGCGTACAGGTCACCGAGGACCGTGCCGTCCGTGGTGACGCCGACGAATTCGTCGTACGGGATCGTCCGACCGAAGCCGCCGGGCGGCGGGCCCGACGGAGCGGCACTCGCGGTGGCGTCCGCGGAACCGGCCTCCTCGGCGTCGGCCGACGTGGCGGCGTAGCCGCCCATGACCGCGACGGCGGAGACACCGCCCGCGAGCAGGGCCTTGTTCATGAACCACCGGCGGGAGCGGTGGGCCGCCGGGGTGCGCGGCTTGTGTCCGTGCGTTTCGTTGACCATGACATCAACGATTTCGTCAACACTTTGCAGCGCCATAGCAAGGACCTGTGCGTGCCGTAGGAATCGGGACCGCCGCGGCCCCTACCGGGCGGCGAGGTCCGGGATCCTCCCCGGGAAGACCGACTCCCGTGAGAGAAAGGCGAGTTGGGCGCGCTTCTCGGGGAGATGGACGTCGGGAAGGTCGATCTCCGGGAGCACGACCACGGGCCCCGGGGTGAAACCCTGACGGAGGAAGCGGGCGATGGCCTTCTCGTTGCGGACGTCGGGGTCGACCACCACGCGCTCGCGGTCGAGACCCAGCAGGACGTACGACGCCACCGCGCCCAGCAGCGCCGTGGTCCAGCCGGGACGCCCGCCGCCCGGTCCCGCCGGAGCCAGCAGCAGGTGGACGCCGATGTCGCCGGGCTCCACCGGATAGCGGTCGCCGACGCGATCGGCGCCCGGCTCGTACGTCTGGAGCAGTCCGACCGGCTCGTCGTCCTTCACGAGGAGGCAGGCGTGATGGGTGTCGAGCGTGCCCATGTGGGCGTATATCGCCACGACCTGATCCTCGGTCAGGTCCCTCATGCCCCAGAAGGCGGCCCGGTCGGCGTTCACCCAGCCGTGGACCACGGGACCGTCGAGCGCCGCGTCCAGGGGGAGGACGCGGACCGTGCCGTAGCCGTCGACGACCTGCTCGTACAGAGCTGCGCGCGTGGCGCTGATGCGGGACATCCGTCTCCTTCGTCCGGCCGGTCACGATCGCGCGCCGGCTGTTCCCTGTGACCGACCTGTGCGGCACACCGTCATATTAGGTTAGGCTCACCTAACTAATGACCAGTGAAGTCGTTCCGAGGGGTGCAGAAGTGATGGGGCAGGCGCAGGGGCGGGGCTGGGAGGGCGCGGTTCTCAAACTGCTGCGCGCCAAGGACTACGTGTTCACCGTGACGGACGCCGAGGACGTCACCGCCGAGTACCGTCGGCTGCGCTTCACCGACGGGGGCATGCTGGCGGCGACGGGCGTGCATCCGACGATGTGGGTACGGCTGTGGTTCGACAACGCGGGCAAGCCCCATCAGCGGGCCTACACCCTGGTCGAACCGGATCCGGCGGCCGGCACCTTCGGCCTGGAGTTCGCCCTGCACGAGGGCCGCGCGAGCGACTGGGCGAAGGCGGCGAGGCCCGGGGACACCATCGAGGCGACCGTCCAGGGCACGGGATTCGAGCACCCCGAGCCCGCCCCCTCCCACCTCCTCGCCGTCGCCGACCCGGCCTCCCTGCCTGCCCTGAACTCCCTGCTCACGGCGCTGGGTCCGGTCCCCGCGACGATCTGGTTCGAGGGCGACCTTACGGGCCTGCCCTTCCGGGCCGCCCCGCACCACGACGTACGTCAGGTGGCCCGGCGGGACGCCGGACGCCATCTGGTCGAAGAGGTGAAGAGCGCTCTGCCGGAGCTGCTGAAGGACAGTCCGCAGCCGTACGTGTGGATCGCCTGCGACACCGCGACCACACGGGCGCTGTCGACGCATGTCCGCAAGGATCTGTCCCTGCCCAGACAGCGGGTGAACGCACTCGGGTACTGGCGGGCGGGCTGAGCGCAGTCGGTTGAGGGGGTGGGGGTACGGGGGGGGGAGCCCGGCGGCGGGATACGCGGGGCGGCGCGGGCACGCGGGGCGGCGCGGGCACGCGGGGCGGGCGCAGGTCCGCGGGGTGCGAGGGTCCGCGGGGCGCGAAGGTCAGGCCCTCTGCCCTGGGCGACGGGCCGGCCTCGCTGCCGTCCGGGCCGTCCGGGCCGTCCGAGCGGCCCTCGTCGCCGTGTGAACCGTGCGGGCCGCCCGATCACTCCAGCCGTCCTCGCCGCCCCGGCCACCCGGAGGGCCCGGCCGTCCCGGAGGGCCCGGTCGACCCGTGAGGTACGCCCGTTCGGCGGCGCTGAACGGGGGGCTCGCCAGGAATCCATCCTTCATGCAGTCCCCCACGCCACAAGCCGTCGCCGTCCCCGTCGCCGCCGACCCGGCAGCATCCGACGGCGCCGGAGTCGCTCCAGCGGCCGCCGCCGAACCCGAGCGGCACGCCCTTCGCTCCTGGTCACCCGGTACCCCCGGGCAACCCGGCACTCCCAGCACCCCTGGGACACCCTGCACCCCGGGGACACCCAGAACCTCCGGCACGTCCGGCACCTCCGAAGCTCCCGGCGGGAGCCTTGAGGCACGCCTGGCCGCGGTCAACGGGGAGATGGACGCCCGCCTAGCGCTGGCGGCCGTCGCCTACGAGGTCAACACGGCGCACATCCAGACGCCCCCGGTCGACTGGACCCGGATCGGAGCTCCCTCCGCCCCGCTCGCTCCCACTTCACCGGCCCCTCCGAACCCCACCGCTCCCCCGGCCCTCGCCCCGCATGCCACCCCCATCGCCGCCCTCCTCCACCGCGCGTCGCTGCGGCTGCGTACGGACGGCTGGTGCGCGGGAGCACTGACCGACGAGGACGGCCATCTGTGTTCGCAGGGCGCGATCCGCAGGGAGTCAGGCGGCGACCGTCATCTGGAGGCACAGGCCATGACCGTGCTCCTGGAGGAGATCCGCAGACGCTTCGGCCCGGACGTCGAGTCCGTGCCGACCTTCAACGACGCCTGGGGCAACGGCCGTGAACCGACCCGCATGCTGGAACAGGCCGCCGTCCTGGCCGCGGCGCGCGGCCTCTGATTCCACGGACCGCCCTCGCCGGCGGATCCGGACCCGCGGTCAGGCCGGATCGAGGACCGTTCGGAACGTCACCGACACCCGTCGGCCGCGGGGAACCCTGCCCGCACCGTCCGGGTCGCTCCGGCGAGCGGCGATGCCGTGCCGCCAGTCGTACCGTGCGGGCCCCGTCATCACGCACAGGCTTCCGGGAGCGAGACGGACTCCCGTCCTCTCCCCGCCTCCGGGAGGGGTGAAGTCCATGACGCAGGCGGAGCCGAGGGATATCGCGGCCACGACAGGACCGAAACAGGGCACGCAGTCGACGTGGGCGCTGATGCCCTGGCCCGGCAGGTACTCGTTGACGATGACCTGGTCCGGATACCGGTCCATGTGCCCTTCCCGCACCAGCCGCTCGGCCTGGCGGAGCGCCCACGGCGGCAGGGGCGGGGCCGCGGCGGCCGTCCGCGCGTCCGCCGTCACGGAGCGCCGGCCGTAGTCGTATCGGTGGCCGTAGTGCTGGACCCGTCGTCTGAGCTCCGTCGACCAGACCTCCGACCCGATCCCGTCGAGCATCTCGTCGCAGGCCTCGGGGCCGAGCCAGTCGGCGATGTGGAACAGCCCCGGAACCGCCGCGAAGGCGGTCCCCTCACCCGCGTCGAAGGACAGCTGTCCAGAGCCCTCAGTCATGTCCGAACAGTAGCGAGCCCCACTGACAACCCGCCCCGGACAGTCCATCCCGGACAGCTCACCGGAAGGCGGCGGCATGACGCCGGGCCCAGTCGGCGAACGTCCGAGGCGCGCGGCCCAGGACCCGCTCGACATCGGGGCTGATCCGCAGCTCGGCGGCGGTGGGCTCGCCGAGGATGGACAGTGTCGTGGCGACCACGGGCTCCGGCATGAACCGGAGCATCTGCTCGCGGGCCTCGTCGGCGGTCTGCTCGACGAACCGGACGGGCTCGCCGAGGGCGTCGGCGAGGGCCGCGGCCGCCTGCCGGGGCGTGTTCAGCGCAGGCCCGGTGAGTTCGTGGATCCGTCCGGCGTGGCCGTCCGCCCGCAGGACCACGGCGGCCACCTCGGCGATGTCGTCCGGGTCGACCGTCGGGAGGCCGACGTCGGCGAACGGAGCGGCGACGGTACGGTCGGCGCGGACCGACTCGGCCCAGGCGTAGGCGTTGGAGGCGAAGCCGCCGGGCCGCAGGATCGTCCAGTCCATGCCCGACTCCCGTACGGCGTCCTCGATGGAGCGCGCCGTGTCGCCGTGCGAGGCCGAACCGGGGCGGGTCGCGACTCCTTGCGATGACAGCAGGACCACACGGCGGACGCCGCCGGCCTTGGCGACGTCGAGGAGGTCGCGCGGGCTCAACAGGTGAGCGCTGGGGCCTCCGTTCTGGAGGAACAGCGCGTCGGCTCCGTCGAACACGGGCCGAAGGCTCTCGGGATCGGTCAGATCCGCCCGCGCGTGGCCGACGCCGTCCGGTACGTCCGCCTCCGTGATCCCCCTGGAGGTCGCGGTCACCGGCGCACCGGCCGCCGCGAGGATCCGTACAAGCGACCGGCCGACGTTGCCGGTGGCCCCCGTCACTACGAACATGAACAACTCCCGTGTCAATTCAGTGAGTTGTTCCGCCCGACCGGGCGGAACCAGCCGCGGAGAGCTGTTCTCCGGGCGACACGGGGACGCTAACACCGCCGATATAGTAGGTACCTAGAGGAAAGTGACTACCCCGAGGGGGAGTTCATGGCCGGCAGCGGCGAACGGGTGGCGGATCCCGCGACCGATCCGGAACTCGCTTGTCCCACCAGCGCGGTCGTGGACATCGTGTTCAGCCGGTGGACGACCCCGATCCTGTGGACGCTCCACACGCACGGCCGGCAGCGTTTCGTCGAACTGGAACGGCGGATCGGCGCGATCACGCCCAAGGTGCTGACCCAGCGGCTGCGGCAGCTGGAACGCGACGGCATGGTCGTGCGCACGTACCACCCGGAAGTCCCTCCCAGGGTCGAGTACGAGATCACCGAGCTCGGCCGCAGCCTGGCCCCGCTCTTCGCCCACCTCACCGGCTGGGCCGCCACCCACCTGGACCAGGTCGAGAAGGCCCGCCTCGCCTACGACACGGATCCGTCCCGCTAGGGCCTGCCGGGCATGCGCGCGGGACCCACCGCGCCCGGCAGGTCCCGCGAGCGACCCCCGCTACGACGCCGCGGAGCCCTCGACTTCGCGTCGCCTGGCGGCCAGTGCCTTCGCCAGCACCTTGTCCCGGTAGGGGTTCGCGGGGCTCAGCGCCTTCGCCACGGCCACCGCCTCGTCCAGCAGGGCCAGGCGCCGCTCGGGCAGGTCCCGCACGAGGTCCGATGCGCTCGCCTGCACCAGTACGTACGCCAGCTTCGACCCGTACACCTCCGGCTCGACCGGTGTCAGGATCCGGTAGATCCACAGTCCTTCCCCACCACGCACCACCCGCACATTGGCGCTCAGCAGCATGACCCTCGCCCGCATGACCATGTCCTGATGCATCGATCCCCCTTCGTTCCACCACCCCGGCCCGCCCCGTCACCACGACGGCGCAGCACGACGAACGCGCCGGCAGCCCGAGTCGGGTGCCGGCACGTACGCCGGTGGGTGGATGACGACGAGTCTGCGGGCCGGGCGGCCCCTGTGCCAAGGTCAAACGGACGTGCTCTCCGTCCTACCGCGAACGCCCCCCGAGCAGGCATGATGGACCTGACACTCTCCCAGGCCGCCCGCGGAACGGACCGCGCGCCACCACGAGGTCACGGGAGCGGGCCCGATCCCGGCCCGACCGTGACTCCGCCCGGTCCCGCCGGGATACTGCGGTCATGGCATTCCTCGTCTTCATGACCCTGCCCGGGCTGGTCATCATCCTGACGGCGCTGTCGTTCGTCGATCAGCTGCTGTTGCGTGCGAGCAGGGCCGGTGTCCTTCCCTGGCGCAACTCGGCACGTCAGGGGCAGATCTCGGCGACCGGGTTCGAGCAGCTGCACGCGAGCCTTTCGCCGGGCAAGCAGACCGAGCTGAAGGAACGCCAGTCGGCCCTGCTGCTGCGCGACGACGAGGAGGACGGGGCGCCGCCGAACCGGACGACGGTGGATCTCGACGGAGGAATCGCGGTCGTCCGCATCCCCGCCGCTTAGGATCGCCGGCATGGCACTGCGACCAGCTCACGTCATCGTCAAGGCGCTCGACAGCGCCGCGGTCGGCCGGTTCTGGGCGGAGGCGCTCGGCTGGAGTGCGTACAGCCCCGGTGTCACGACGTACGTCGGACCACCCGGCGGCCCCGTCTGGCCGGACCCGGTCTTCCTCGGCCTCGACGTCGTTCCGGTGCCGGAGCCCAAGACGGCGACGAAGAACCGCGTGCACCTCGACCTCGCCACCACCTCGGCGGCCCACCAGGCGGAACTGACGGAACGTCTGCGACGACTCGGCGCGACCCCCGTCGACGTGGGCCAGGGAGAGGTGCCGTGGACGGTCCTCGCCGACCCGGAGGGCAACGAGTTCTGCGTACTGGAGCCCCGCGAGGTCTACCTGGACACGGGGCCGATCGCCGCGGTGGTCGTCGACTGCCTGGATCCGCGGGCCATGGCCCGGTTCTGGGGCGAGGCGACGGACTGGACCGTGCACGAGGTGGCCGACGACCACGCGACCCTGCGGTCGGGCAAAGGGGTCGGCCCGTACCTCGAATTCCTGCGCGTCCCCGGCGAGAAGACCGTGCCGGACCGCCTCCACCTCGACCTGCTGCCGTGTCCCGGCGCCGACAAGGAGGCGGAGGTCGCCCGGCTGCGGGCGCTCGGCGCCGGCCGCCTCGACGTCGGCCAGGGCGACGCCCCGTGGACCTGTCTCACCGACCCCGAGGACCACGAGTTCTGCGTCCTCGCCCCGCACTGACGCACCACGCCGCCGGCGGTGCGGCGCCCCGGCACCGGCGGTGACAGCGGGGCCACGCGTCGATGCCTGGCTAATGTGAGCGGTTCCCCGGCACGACGCGTGCCCCTGTCCCGCGGACGGCGCGGACACCTCGTACGGCCGGGGAACGCCCCGATGTCTTGGCTAGAGCACAGGGACTGGTGTGAACGAGGAGTCGCCCGCAATTCCCGCACCGGCGGAGGAACGGCATGCCAGCTGGCTGGAGCTGTTCTTCGACCTGGTCGCCGTGGCCGGCGTGGCCCAGATCGCCCATCTGCTGCACGGCGAACCCGGCGCCGCCGATGTCGGCCTCTACGTCCTGCTGTTCCTGGCGTTCTGGACCGCGTGGATCTGCTTCACGCTGTACGGGAACGTGGCGGGAGAGGGCACCCACACCCGCACGGTGCTGGCGGCGATGTTCGGGATGGCCGTCATGGCGGCCGCCGTGCCCGGCGTCCACGCGGGCGAGGACGGCCAGGCCAGGGCCCTGGCACTCGCCTACGTCGTGGTCAGGGGACTCGCGAGCGGGGTCTGGCGCAATCGCCGGGAGATCCTCGTCGACTGGCCCGCGGCCCAGACGTCCGTCGGCGTGATCCCGTGGGTCGTCTCCCTGTGGGCGCACGAACCGGCCCGCTACTGGCTCTGGGCCCTGGGCATCGCCCTCGACCTGTACGTGACGTTCACCGTCTCCGCGCGCGACATCATCGAGAACCGCAGGGCCCACGACCGGCGCGAGGAGCCGCGATCCCGGCGCCGCGAGACCGTCCTGCCCCTCTCGTTCGCCACGCCCGACGCCGACCACCTGGGCGAACGGCTCGGCCTGTTCGTGATCATCGTGCTCGGCGAGGGAGTCGCCCAGGTGATCGAGGCCGCGTCGGACGCCCCGTGGAACAGACGGCTCTACGGCCTCGCCGCAGCCGCGTTCTTCCTGCTGGTCGCCCTGTGGTCGCTGTCCTTCCGGCACGGCTACGCGGGGGTTCCCCACCTCACCGCGCGATCCCTGCCGGCCCGGGCCGCGCTCCCCCTGCACTGCTTCGTGTCCGGCTGCCTGGCGGCCCTCGCGGCCGGTCTCGGCGCGGCGACGGAGCACCTGGACACGCTGCCCGACAGCACACGATGGCTGCTGTGCTCGTCCCTCGCCGGGTACTTCCTGCTGACGGGAGTCGCCGCCCTGCGGCAGCCCGCCGACGGCCGGCGCCGGCTGCTGTCCGTCGTCCTGCCGTGCACCACGGCGCCGCTGCTGATCGCCGGGTTCGGCGGCGGACTCGGAACCGTCGCCGTGGTCTGGCTGCTGGTCGCGGTCACGCTCTGGCCGACGTTCTACGAGGGCCGGCGCGCCCGGCGTCCCGGGCCTGACCCGCGACCGGAGGCGTGAGCGTCGTACGCCCCCGGATCCCCGGCCCGGATCACCCCCCGGAACATACGGGACGCCCCGTCACCAGGAGTGCGCGACGTCGATCACCAGGCGCCCGGACAGCTGGGTCACCCGGAACGGGAGCCTGGCCCGTACTCCGAGTCCCACCTGGGTGACGCCCTCGAAACTGGCGCCGAACTTGGCGTCCCGGAAGGTCCGGTAGCCGGTGAGGTCGACGCCCGGAAGCGGCTGGCCGCCCCGCCCGGGATAGGTCGGGGAGTTGGTCGCCGGGTCGTACGAGGGGGCGGACACCAGGATCTCGATGATCGCCCCGCCGGAGACCGGGATGAGGATGTTGGACGGGTCCTGATAGAACGCGTCGACGTAGTGCACGGTGTACCCGATCCCCGTGGTTCCGGCGGTGGGCACGTCGAGGACCATGCGGTCGTAGCAGTCGTGCTGACCGGTCCTGATGTCGGTGAGGGACCCGTCGTCGCTGTCGGCGGCGGACTTCGGGAGGCTGCCCCAGCCGGTCGGGCACGTGACCGTCGTGGTGGGCGCCCCCCCCGTGACCGGCCC
>NZ_JBHXDQ010000002.1:181770-288562 GCF_042725875.1 Streptomyces sp. NPDC127038
GTCGGGGTGGCGCCCCCAGCGGGTCGGCCACTGCCCGGTCGGGGCGGCCGCGCCCGCCGCGGGCCCCCGCCCCCCGACCACGCCCGCGGCGGCCGTCGTCAGGGCGGCCAGCACCGCCATGGATCGTCTCGTACGCATGGTTCCCCCTTGTTTCCGCGGCTCTCGGTGGGCCTGCCATGTACGACATGACGGTCAAGGTTTTGGTTGTACGGACCGTCTCGGAGGTCCCCATGCGCCGGGCCGGGTGCGAACGGCACGCCGTCGCACCCGGCGGCGGCCCCCGCCGCCCGGCTTCGCGGACTCGGCTCCGCGGACTCGGCCGTCAGAAGGCCGAGTTGGCGAACCACAGCGTCAGCAGTTCCTCGTCCCCGTCGCAGGCGATCGCCCCGGCGTCACGGGAGAGCCGGCCGTACACGAGCAGCAGCAGGTCCGCGGCCGTGCCCCGGACGGTCGCGTCGGCGGATCCGGCCGCCGCGCCGGACGCGTCGAGCCCGAAGCCGTCGGGCCGCAGGCGGACCAGCCAGTCGCCGTCACCGTCGGTCGCCAGGAAGCGGACGGTCCTGTCGGGACCGCGCAGATTGGCGACTCCCGGCGCGAAGGAGCCGGCGAACGGCAGGTTGACGAGGAACTCGTCCACGCCGTCGGCGGCCAGGGAACGGTCGACGGTGGGCCGCAGGCCGAGCGCCGTCTCGGCGTCGATCCGGTGCACCAGGGTCTCGAAGAGCATCCGGCGCGCCCAGAAGCGGGCGTGCTGGTCGACGCCCCAGGCCCACATGGGGAGGTCCGGGTCCGTGGCCGCGAAGGCCTCCGCCGCCACCGTCGCGCTCGCGGCGAGCCAGTCGGCGCGGCCGTCCCACCCGTCCGGCAGGCGCAGGTCCACGTCACGCGTCCGCGGGGGTTCCTGGACCCGGGCGTGCAGCAGGGCCGAGAACCAGCGCTGGACACTGCCCGTGTGGGTGACCAGGTCAGCCAGCGTCCAGCCGGGGCAACCCGGCACCGGAGTCGCCGGATCGGCGTTCTCCAGCGCCGCGACGAACCGGGCGGTCTCGGCCATGATCGCCGCACGGTGGTCGACCGGGGTCGCTCCCTGTGCACGGCTGTCCGGGGACGTCATCGTTGTGGTGCCTTTCTACGAGGGGAAGAGGGGGCCGGTCAGAGGGACTTGGCCTCGGCACCCGCCACCGCGAGCTCAGCGGGCTCGGGCGTCTCCGACTGGCGCACCACGGACGTCCGCGGCGCGTGGGCCGCCTTCAGTCCGACCAGGGCGACGACGGCGACCAGGAGGAACGCGCCTCCGGCGATGGCGAAGCTGAGCGTGAACTGGCTCTCCTGGGGCAGCGCGGGCATGCCGGCCGGCAGCCGTACGGTCTTGGACGCGAGCAGCGAGGTGATCACCGCGCTCGCGACGGCGCTGCCGACGGAGCGGGAGATGGAGTTGATGCCGTTGGCGATGCCGGTCTGGTGCGCCGGGACGCCGGCGACGATGAGGGCCGGCATGGAGGCGTAGCCGAAGCTGATCGCCAGACCGATGAGCATGCCCGCGCTGATGACGGAGGCGCTGGTGTCGTGGGCGGCGGTCAGCCAGGCGAAGCCGAGCACTCCGAAGCAGGCGCCGGCGGCGAGCGTGAAGCGTGCGCCGAGCCTGCGGACGAGCACGCCGCCGAACTGGGCACCGACGAGGGAGACGAGCGTGGTCGGCAGCAGGTAGACGACGGACGCGGCGAGCACGGAGGCGCCGAAGCCGTAGCCGAGGAGGTGTTCCGGCATCTGCACGAGGTACGAGACGCCGATGAACTGGGTGAACATCGCGAAGCCCAGCAGCAGTCCGGCCAGGTTGGTGAAGAGCACGGGCCGGTGGACGAACATCTTCATGTCCACCATCGGTTCCTTGACCCGGTTCTCGGTGAACACCCACACACCCGCCATGACGACGGCACCGGCGAAGGCGCCGAGCGTACGGCCGGACGTCCAGCCCCACTCGTGTCCCTGGGAGATGGGCAGCAGCAGGAGCACCAGCAGCATGCCGAGGGTCAGCGCGCCGAGCCAGTCGGTCCGCCCGCCGGTCTTCGTCCGGGACGCGGGCACGGTGACGAGCACGCCGATCAGGGCCACCACGGCGAGCACGACCGCGAGCCAGAAGGGCCGGTGGTAGTCGGGGTGGGAGCCCTGGGTGAGGAGGCCGGCGCCGACGAGGGCGAGGCCGCTGCCGAACGCGAGGGTGCCGCTGACCAGGGCCATCGCTCCGTGGAGCTTCTCCGGCGCGATCTCCTCACGCAGGACGGAGAGGGCGAGCGGGAAGATCGCGGTGGCGGCTCCCTGCATCACGCGTCCGACGATCAGCCAGGTCAGCGAGGTGGTGGTGGCGGCGAGCACCGAACCGGCGATCATCACGACCAGAACGCCGACGAGCGTGGGCTTCTTGCCGTGCTGGTCGCCGAAGCGGCCGAGCAGCGGGGTGAACACGGCGGCGGACAGCAGCGTGGCGGTCGTCACCCAGCTGACGTTCGCCGTGCTGGCCTTCAGGTCGCTCTGGATCATGCCCAGGATGGGTACGACCAGGGTCTGCATCATCGAGACGACCATGGCGGCGAGCCCGAGCACGAGGACGATCCGGGTGTTCCCGGAGGACCTCGGCGACGCCGCTTGCTGTGTGTGAGACACGGAAAGTCTGCCCTAACTAGTTAACAACCTCGATGCTTGAGAACTTCAAGCAATAGCTGACCGTAGCCGTGAATATTTGAGATGGTCAAACTTCCTGGCGTAGAGTGAGCCACATGACAGGAACCAGCGGTGTGGACACGGACCAGCTCATGGAGCTCCTGTCGGTGTCGCTCGGGGCCTACTACGGCGACTTCACGGTGGCCGCGGCGAGCGAGAACCTCACCGCCAGCCAGGGCAAGACGCTCAACGTGCTGCGCCGGGGGCCGGCCGCGATGCGCGCCCTCGCCACCATCCTGACCTGTGACGCCTCGAACATGACGGGGATCATCGACCGGCTGGAGAAGCGCGGTCTCGTCCGGCGGGAGCCGAGCCCCACCGACCGGCGCGTCAAGAACGTCGTCCTGACCGCCGAGGGCGAGCGCGTCATCGACGTGATCCGCGGCAGGATGGACACCACCCGCGCCGGCCTGGACAACCTCAGCGAGGAGGAGCGGACCACGCTCCACACCCTCCTGGAACGCGCCTTCACCTCCCGCCCGACGGCACTGCGGCCCAGCGCCTGAAGGTCCGGGCCGAGGGCCGACGACCCGGGCGGGCGACCGACCCCCTGCGCGACCTCGCGACAGTGATCGCGGACCCCGTACTGACGCTCTCGATCTCACGCATACCCTCGCGGCAGCGAACCGGACCTCTCCGACAGTCGCCTCCGGCACACACCCTTGCCGCCAACCACCCGGACACACAAACGAGTTGGGCGTCCGGCACGAGGCAGCACTTTTTCGCCAATGGCCGTGGCCCGGATTGGTCTACACCTTGACTGGTACAGACCAACGCGGTTGAGTGTGCTCCACACCCCCCACCACGGTCGCCCGGAGTGCATCGCTCCGCTCTCGTCGGCGTGCGCGCGAGGCCGCGCCATGTCTCCGTCGCGGCCTGTTCCGTGAAGGACTGATCCCTTGTCACAACGCCGTGTGTCTTCCGTACTGGCCGCGCTGCTGATCGGAACCGCCGCACCCGTACTGCTGCCGGCCGCCAACGCCTCGGCCGCCTCCTGCGCGAGCTACCCGGACTGGGTGGCGGGCAGGTCCTACGCCACCGGCAACATCGTCCGGTACACCGACGGCAAGACCTACATCGCCGAGCACGACAACCCCGGCTACGACCCGACCATCAGCACCTGGTACTGGGACCCCTACGCCTGCGACAGCGGCTCGACCAACCCGCCCGGCGGGTCCTGCGCGAGCTACCCGGACTGGGTGCCCGGCCGGTCCTACGTCACCGGCGACATCGTCCGGTACACGGACGGGAAGGCCTACATCGCCGAGCACGACAACCCGGGGTACGACCCCACCATCAGCACCTGGTTCTGGGACCCGTACTCCTGCGACGGCGGCTCGACCAACCCGTCCGACGGCTTCGTCGTGAGCGAGGCCCAGTTCAACCAGATGTTCCCGAGCCGGAACTCCTTCTACACCTACAACGGCCTGAAGGCCGCGCTGAGTTCGTTCCCGGGCTTCGCCAACACCGGCAGCGACACCGTCAAGAAGCAGGAGGCCGCGGCCTTCCTCGCGAACGTCAACCACGAGACCGGCGGTCTGGTCTACGTCGTGGAGCAGAACACCGCCAACTACTCGCACTACTGCGACTGGAGCCAGCCCTACGGCTGCCCGGCCGGCCAGTCGGCGTACTACGGGCGCGGTCCGATCCAGCTCAGCTGGAACTTCAACTACAAGGCCGCCGGTGACGCGCTCGGCATCGACCTGCTGGGCAATCCCAACCTCGTCCAGACCGACGCGGCCGTGGCCTGGAAGACCGGCCTCTGGTACTGGAACACCCAGTCGGGCCCCGGCACGATGACCCCGCACAACGCGATGGTCAACAGCGCCGGATTCGGCCAGACCATCCGGAGCATCAACGGCTCCCTGGAGTGCGACGGCAAGAACGCGGCCCAGGTGCAGAGCCGGGTCGACGCGTACCAGCGGTTCACCTCGATCCTCGGCGTCGCACCGGGGGCCAACCTCTACTGCTGAGCCCGCCCCGTCGGCCGCGTCCCGGCCGAACACCTCTCCCACCCGCCGGCCGCGCCACACGACCGGCGGGTGGGAGAGATCCCTCGCGCCGGGTAGTCGTTGGGCATGAAGGAATACGAATCCGGCGATTCACCGGATACCCGGACGGTCTTCGCGTCCAGCACCGCCTCGACGCGATGGCTGACCTGCCTGGCCCGCATCGAGCGGTCCACGGCGGCGGACCCGCTGATCAGCACGCTTCAGCGGGGCATCAGGGCGCTGCCGCTCGGCGGGGCCCGCGATCTGCTGCGCGGCCGGCCCCTGGGCCATCCTGTGCACCCGGTCCTGGTGCAGGTCCCGATCGGCTGCTGGCTGTCGGCCACCCTCATGGACGTCATGCCGGCGGGGCAGCGCGCCGCGACGACCCTGACGGCCGTCGGACTGGCCGGGGTCGCCCCGGCGGCGATCAGCGGGTGGGTCGACTGGGCGGACCTGCCGCCGGAGCAGGCACGCGTCGGACTGGCCCACGCCGCCACGAACGTGGCCGCGGTGGCCTGCTTCGCCGCCTCCCTCACCGCACGGCTCCGCCATCACCGGGCGAAGGGGAGCCTGTGGTCACTGGCCGGCCTGGCGGCGGTCGGCGTCACCGGAGCGCTGGGCGGGCACGTGGCCTACCGGCGTTCCGTGGGGGCCTGGCCGGCGGAGTAGGGAGGGCCGGCGGCATGCGGCGCGCCCGCGCTCAAGCCGAACGGGCCGCTGCGGAGTCGGCCGTGTTGCTGCCGGCCGGCTCCGCGCCCGGGTCCGCGTCGGCGAGCACCTCCTCGCGGAGCGCGGCGCAGCAGCCGCTGAGCAGACGCGAGACATGCATCTGGGAGACCCCCAGCTCCGCCGCGATACAGCTCTGTGTCATGTCACGGAAGAACCGCAGGTAGAGGATGGTCCGCTCGCGCTCGGGCAGCCGCGCCAGGGCGGGCTTGACGGCCTCCCGGTCCACGACCAGGTCGAACCCGGTGTCGGCCTCCCCCAGCCCGTCGGACAGGGAGTACCCGTCGTCACCGTCGGCGAGGCGGGCGTCGAGCGAGAGGGTCACGAAGCTGTCCAGGGCTTCCAGGCCCACGCGTACGTCGTCCTCGCTGAGCTGGGCGTATTCGGCGATCTCGGCGACGCGGGGCTGCCGGTCGGAATGGGCCGGCGCCAGGTCCTTCACGGCCCCGCGGACCCGGTTGCGCGCCTCCTGGACCCGTCGCGGCACGTGCACGGCCCACATGTGGTCGCGGAAGTGGCGCTTGATCTCACCGACGATCGTCGGGACGGCGTAGCTCTCGAAGGCGTTGCCCCGGGTGGGGTCGTACCGGTCCACGGCCTTCACCAGGCCGAGTGCGGCGACCTGGACCAGATCCTCGATGGACTCACCCCTGCCCCGGTACTTGCCGGCGATGCGCTCGGCCATCGGCATCCAGGCCCCGACGACCTCCTCGCGCAGCGCCCTGCGCTCCGGTCCGTCGGGAAGTCCTGCCAGGTGTGAGAAGGCGGCGTCGGTCTCGGGTGCGTCATCGTGCCGACGGCGCCGGGTGGCTGCTGTGCAGGTCATGTGCGAACAGCTCCCTCAGGGTTGCCACTGGACAGAACTCCATGAGGGCGCACGCGTATGGGCGACACACCCGTGCGGGGAGCGGACGCTCTCACGGACGTGCCTGTTGTCCGAAGCACTGTCATTGGAGTCCCCGGCCTTCAATGCAATAAACCCATATCGGGGCAATGTGACGCTTGGGCGGCGGCTGATCGTGGAGCGTGACGACGCCGACGGGCCCGGTTCCGGACGCGCCACCGGCGGGTCCGCGCACTTTTCCGGATCACCACGGGAACCGGAGGGCTCGCCCGTCCGACTGCTTCACCGCACGGCCGGAAACGGCCGTGGGAAGGACGCCGTGGCCCGGTCGTCACCCGCGCGTCCACCGCCCGGGCCGGGGAAGCAGCGTCCGCCGCAGCCGACACAGAACGAGGTGGACCGATGTCCGTCAGCTCCGATGCCCCCGACCTGCCCTCCCCGGGCGAGGAGGCCACCGGCACACCAGAAGGCGGCGGGGTGTCCGCGGGTGCGGGCGCCCCGGCCGGGACACCGGGATCACCTCGACGGCCCACGGGCTTCGGTCCGTTGCTGGCACGGCTGCATTTCTACGCCGGAGTCCTGGTGGCACCCTTCCTGCTCGTCGCGGCGGTCACCGGCCTGCTCTACACCTTCACCCCTCAACTGGACGCGTTCGTCTACGACAAGGAGCTCACCGTCGCGCGTCCGGCAGGCGCGTCCCTCCCCCTGGCCGAACAGGTGGAGGCCGCTCGGGCCCGTCACCAGAAGGGCACGCTGACCGCCGTTCGTCCCGGAACCGGGGACTCGACGACCCAGGTGGACTTCGCACTGCCCGAACTGGGCGAGCGGGCGCACACCGTCTACGTCGACCCGTACACGGGCGAGGTGACCGGGCAGTTGACCACCTGGTATGGATCCACGCCGCTCAAGACCTGGCTGGACGACCTGCACCGCAATCTGCACCTGGGCACGACCGGCCGCTACTACTCGGAGTTCGCCGCGAGTTGGCTGTGGGTCCTCGTCCTCGGCGGCCTGGTCCTGTGGTGGCGCCGCCGGCGCCGCAACCGTTCCGCCCGGCGTCTGCTGCTGCCCGACCTTGCGGCCGGGAAGGGCGTCCGCCGCACCCGCGGGTGGCACGCGGCGACGGGCGTGTGGCTCGCGCTCGGTCTGCTGGCCCTCTCCGCGACCGGCCTGACCTGGTCCCGTTTCGCGGGCGCCCACTTCGGTGAAGCGCTGGACGCGCTGCGCTCCGGTACGCCCGCGGTGTCGACCGCCCTGCCCGGCGCGTCCGCCGGCGGACCGGGCGGCCACCACCACGGCGGAGCGGTGGACTCCCCCACCGGGGACGGTGTCGACCCGAAGGCCATCGACGGGGTCCTCGCCGCTGCCCGGCGCGACGGACTGTCGGGCCCCGTCGCCATCGGTGTCCCGCAGGACCACACCGCCGCCTGGACCGTGTCGCAGACCCGGAACCTCTGGCCGGTCGGACGCGACAGCGTGGCCGTCGACGCCACCACCGACCGGGTGGTCGACCGGGTGGACTTCGCCGACTGGCCGGTCCTGGCCAAGCTGACCCGGTGGGGCATCAACGCCCATATGGGCACGCTGTTCGGCCTGGTCAACCAGATCCTGCTGGCCCTGCTGGCCATCGGGCTGACCTGCATGACCGTCCTGGGCTACCGCATGTGGTGGCAGCGGCGCCCCACGCGCGCCGACCGCCGCGCCCCGCTCGGCACCCCGCCGGCCCGTGGTGCCTGGCGCGGAATCCCGTACGGGGCCCTGGCGGCAGGAGTCCTCGCCGTCGTCGCGCTCGGGTGGGCGCTCCCCCTCCTCGGCCTGCCGCTCGCCGCGTTCCTGGCCGCCGACCTGGTCGCGGGTGCCGTACGGCGCCGTCGCCGCGTGACCCCGCCCACCGCGGGAGCCGACTCCACGGGCTGATCCCCACAGTCCCGAGCACGACAACAGCAGTGGAACAGGATGCATTTGGCGGGGCTGCGACTCCAAGCAGCCCCGCTCAAGGCCGAGTTGAAAGGAAAGTGCTCTCGACAGGTGGCCTCAGGGGCTCGCCACGACCGCCGAGGCGCCCTCCCAGGCCCTCGCGAACTCGGCGGCGGGGTACGGGGTTCGCTTGGTCTCGGCGAGCAGGCGCCGGGCGAACTCGCCCATGGCCGCGGCGGCCCGGGAGTTCCGGTCGAGGATCGCGGCGATCTCGGACCGCAGACCGTCGGGACGGCGCCCGGCGATCCACTCGGCCAGGAAGACCGCGTACGCCTCGTCATCGCGCGGACCCACGGGCAGATGATGGCGCAGCAGATGGCGGGCGGTGAGGCAACGGTCGTAGAGCCGGTGCGCGGAGAGGAACTCCCGCTCGGCCGCGGACAGTTCGAAGCCGGAGCTCAGCGCGAGCCCGAAGTCGGCGAAGTACACCCGACGGCCGTCGGTCAGGATGTTGGCGAAGTGGGCGTCGAAATGGACGAACCCGCGCGAGCCCATGAAGGCGGTGCCGCGCTCCAGGGCTTCCTCCGCCCAGAGATACGGCGACCCGCCACCGCTCTCCGGTGCGGCGGCGCCCTGGTCGTGCAGCCGGTCGGCGAGCGTCTCGGGGATGTGCTCCAGGAAGAGAACCAGAGCGGCCGAGGAGCGACCGATGGCCTCCAGCCGCTCACGCACGGCCGTCGAACCCTCCCAGTGCTCGACCGCCCCCTCGATCCCGCCGAACGCGTCGGCGAACCCCTCGGGCGGCGCGTCGGGCAGGACACGCCAGTGGTACATCAGCGGGAAGCCCTCGTACTCGTTCCCGAGGACCCAGTTGGTGGTCATGACGTGCGCGGCCAGCTCGCGCCAGGCACCGAACCCCGCCGAGCCGATTCCGTACTGGTAGAACATCGGCAGCCCGAAGAGGTTCGCCGTCGACCGGGTGTTCCCGGGGCGCAGTTCGATGTCCGTCAACGGGACCTTCTTGACGAACACGCGCGTGCCGTCGACGTCCAGTTCCGCCGACCGGCCGCCGATGCCGGACCCGAGCGGCGCCGCCCCGGCCACGATCTCGCCGAGCCGGCGGTCGCTCAGCAGGGACAGTCGCGTGGACACCCGCCCGTACGCGGCGAGCCGTGTGTCGTGGCGCGGCTCGGGGGTGCGCATCGACGGCTCCTCGGTGTGCCCGTGACCAGGGCTTCGGCGAAGTCTCGGACCCGGGCGAGCCTATCGGGACGGCCCCTCGGACGCACTCGTCCTCCGCGCGATGAGGGCCGCGTTCGCCCCGGCGGCGTCCAGCGGTGCCACCGAGATGTCGGTGAAGCCCGCGTCGGTGAGCCAGCGCCGGTACTCGCCGTAGGTGTAGTTGTGGCCCGAGCGTGTCTCGACGAGCATGTTGAGCCCCATCAGCGCCGCCGGGGCGGGGCCGGTCTCGTCGTCGTCGAGGACGAGTTCGCAGATGATCACCGCTCCTCCTTCGGGCAGCGCCGCGTGGCACTTCTCCAGCAGCCGGCGCCCGGTCGCCTCGTCCCAGTCGTGCAGGATCATGCTGAGCAGGATCACGTCGTGCCCCGACGGCAACGGCTCCTCGGACAGGAAGTCGCCGTCGTGGGTGCCGATCGCGCCCGTCAGTCCGAGCGCGGCGACCTTCTCCCGGGTCATCGCGGTGATGTGCGGCAGGTCGAGGACGGTGGCGCCGAGGTGGGGGTGGCGGCGGCACAGTCCGACGGGGAACGCCCCGGTGCCGCCGCCCACGTCGAGCAGTCGGCTGTACGCGGCGAAGTCGTGGGCGTCGGCCAGTGCCCGCGCGGTGAACGACGAGAGGGTGAACATCGCCTCCCAGAACCCTTCGAGGATCTCGGGGTCCGTGGTGACGAACGCCGATTGCTGGAGGTCGGGGTCCCAGGTGGTGGGCCGGTTGTCGCGGATCGCCTCCTGGAGCCGGCCCCAGCCGGGATAGCCGTGCCGGTCCGAGTACCGGACGAAGCCACCGAAGTAGTGCGGCCGGCCCTCGACCAGGAACTCCTCGGCGATCGGCGCGTTGCGGTAGAGGCCGCCCTCACGCGTCAGCAGCCCGAGGGCGGTGCAGCAGGCGAGCAGCATCCGGGCGGGCCTGGGATGCAGGCCCAGCTCCGCGGCGATCGTGCGCGCGTCGACGGTGCCACGCCGCGACAGGACCGAGAACAGTCCGAGGTCGACACCGGCGGCCAGCACCTTGAACCGCCAGAAGCCGGTGGTCAGTTCCATCAGCGGGACGGGTGTGACCGACTCCGGTTCGGCCGGGCCGGCCGAGGCCGGAACCGGCCGGTTCGCCGCCTTGTCCATCGTCTGGTGCATGGCACAACTCCCGCTCGGCAGTGATGTGGGTCAGAAGCATCCCCCGTGAACACTTAGAGTAGTGGATCAAGGACGCTCAGTTACACCCTCTGTCGCCGATCGAAGCCGAGATACTTGTACCGAACGACGCCGTGCCCGGCAGCCCCACCGTTCTGACCCTGCCGTTGCCCACGGATCTTCCCGCCACCACCGCCCGCGTCGGTGAGCAACTCACCCTCCTGCACGAAGGTTTGCCACCGGGCCTGTACACCACCGCCCTCCAGGACGGACCCAACGCCGCCGCGGCCCGAACCGAGTTGCTGGCCTGGTGCGACACCCGACTCGACCGGGGCGTACCGGCGGAGGGCTCACGCCCCGCCGGCGGCGACATCCACGACCGGTTCTTCTCGGTGCAACGGGCCGGGGGCAGCAGTGCCGGGCTGCTCGCCGCGGCACTGGTGGTCAGCGACCTCCTCGTCCACGACGACCTCGCCCGTAACGGCAGCACCCTCGACGAGGACCCGGACAACCTGCTGCTCGGGGTCGGCACCTTGCTCACGGGCGTGCCGACCCCTGCCGTCAAACACACACGCTGGCAGCCCGCCGACCCGGCGGCCGCCGCTCAGGAGCGATGGCTCGTCGGCCATCAGCGGTTCTTCGTCATGCTCCAACTGCTGATCGTCGCCCTGCGCGACCTCGACGACGGCGGCACGGCACACGAGGAGGAACAAGAGGGAGAAGCGGTCCGCGCCTTCGGCCGGATCTGCCGCAGCACCGCCGTCTCCATGCGTTACGCCGCCGACTTCCCGCCGGAGCTGTACGGCCCCGTCCGCGACACCATGACCCCGCCCACGGTCAACGCCGGCTTCAGCGGACTCCAGACCAGGGACCATCACGCGCTCGTCGCCCAGATGCGCCAGTCCAGGAACAGCGGCGTCTTCGACCGTCTGGCCCCGGCATCCGTGACCGCCGTGCACGCGTCGGTCCAGCATCTGTACGACGCTCACGTCTGGGTGTGCGCACGGTTCGGCGGAGCGACACAGCAAAGTCTGCTCATGGCCCAGACCGCCCAGCAACCCGGTCCGCGGCGGCCCGAGACCGGAGTGGAGGCCGCCGAGCGCCTCGCCCGGCAACGGCTCGGCCACCTCGGCCCCCGCGCCTCCGGATAGCGGAGCCGCACCGGCCGAGGTGCGGCTCCGCCCCCGAACCCCGGCGGTCGCGACCGCGGCCGCCCCATCTCCGGCCTGCCGGGCCGGAGTTCGCGTCCAGGAGAGAACACGATGAGCACTGCCCCGGGGACGTCCGCCCCTTCGCCCGCCGCTCCCGCGCGAGCGGAAACGGCGGCGGAAGCGGAAGCGGGCCACAGGATCATCGAGTCGGGGCGGTTCCGCCCCCGATGGGTGGCCGAGGTCCTGCGGCCCGGCGACGCCGACGAGGTGGCCAGCATCGTGCGGGAGACGGCCCGGCGCGCGGCCGTCGGGCCGCACTCCCCGCTGCATCCGGTGAGCACCGGACGCAACTGGGGGCTCGGCTCCGGCAGCCCGGTCGAGGAGGGCGCCACCGTGCTCGACCTCTCGCTGCTCGACCGCATCCGCGCCATCGACCTCCGGGCGGGGTACGCGGTCGTCGAACCCGGCGTCACACAGGGCGAGTTGGCCGGACGGCTCAGCGGGTCGGAGCGGATGCTCAATCTCACCGGCGCCTCACAGCACACCAGCGTCCTCGGCAACATCCTGGAACGGGGCGTGGGCCTGCACCGGGCCCGCGCGGAGGATCTGGCGGGGCTCGAACTCGTCCTGTCGGACGGCACGTTCACACGCTGCGGCTGGTGGCCCGACGAGCGTTCCGACCATGCCGACACCGTGCAGCCGCACGGACGGGGTCCCTCCCTCAACCATGTCTTCACCCAGTCCGCGATGGCCGTCGTCACGGCCGCCGTCGTCCGTCTGCTGCCCCGGCCGGAGGCGGTACGGGTACTGCCGCTGACCTTCGCCGAGGCCGAACTCCCCGCCGCCGTCGACGTCCTGCGCTCCTGGACCGCCCAGCGTCTGATCCCCGCCACGGCCAAGATCTACAACCCCGTCGCAGCCCGGACCTACGGGGTCGAGGACCGCTGGCTCGTACACATCTGCCTCACCGGGGACCCGGGCCTCGTCGCCGCGCGGTCCCGGCTCGTCGCCGAAAGGGTCGGCGGGCACGGCTCCCCCTTCGTGGCCGCGCCCCCGCACACCGCCGACGACCATGTGCACGGTGCCTACGCGGGTCTGCCGGACCCCGACGACACCCTCTTCCGGCGCAAGGCGGGTTGCTGCGCCCGCTGCCTGGACACCGCCCGCGGTCTGCTGATGTTCCTTCCCGTCGTCCCGTTCGACGGGTCCGCCGTCGCGCGGGCCTCCGAGCTGATCGCCACGGCGCTGGAGGGCGGCACGGCAGCTCCGGGCGTCACCATGAACGTTCTCGACGCCGACACGATCGACCACGTCGTCACCCTCGGATTCCCGCCACGGGACGCGCGCTCCGTCGACGACGCCCACCGCACGCTCGACCGGCTCCACCGGTCGTTCGCCGCGGCAGGCCACCATCCGTACCGTCCGGACATCGATCACCCCCTCCCCCGTCCCCACGGCGTTCTCCTGCAACGGATCGGCCGCGTCCTCGACCCGGACGGCGTGTTCGCCCGAGGACGGTTCTGACGCCGGAGGCACCCGGGCCCGGGCGGCACCCGTCAGCGGCGGAGCACGGCAACCATGGCCTGCGCCGCTCCGAGGACGTACCACCAACGCACCCCCGCGGTTGACGGCCGTCGCGCTCGCGGTGACGGTTGGAAGGTGGAGCCCCGCCGCGCGGTCTCCCCGCTGCCGCACGACGTGAACTCGCGCCCCGAGTGCAAGGGAGCACCGCTCATGACCGAGGCCCGGCACGACCGCCCCGGAGCCGATCAGCACTCCGCCCCCGGCCCCGAGGGCCCGGTGCCGCGCCACTCGGACAGCCGCCCGGCGGCCGGGTCGGGTGCGGTCTCCGACCTCCGCCGGGTCGGGATCTCCCCCGATCACTGGTACCCGGTGGCGACCTCGCGGAAGGTGCGGCGCAACCGGACGTTCGCGGCCGTCTTCGCGGGTGAGCGGATCGTGCTGTACCGGGGGCGCAGCGGTGCCGTCCACGCGCTGGAGGACCGCTGCGCGCACCGGCAGGTGCCGTTGAGCATGGGTGTGGTCGAGGGTGACATCCTGCGCTGCTGCTACCACGCGTGGGCCTACCGGGGCGACGGGCGCATCTCGCAGATTCCGTATCTGCCCAAGGGCTGTGAGCGGCCGCCGCGCGGGGTGCGCTCGTATCCGGTCCGCGAGGCCTACGGCCTGGTGTTCGTGTTCCCGGGCGACCCGGCGCTCGCCGAGGACGCGCCGTTCCCGTTCCTGCCCGAGTACCACTCGGCCGGCCACCGCACCATGACGTTCTCCCGGACCGTGCACTGCCACTACTCGTTCATGCACGAGAACCTGCTCGACATGAACCACCAGTTCCTGCACCGGAGCGTCCTCGGCAGGATCCGGCCGGAGCTGCTGGGGTACGACGCCGGACCGACGCACGTCGAGGCGCGGTACCTCTTCGTCCCGGCCGGGGGCCGCAAGGACCGGGGCGCGGGTCTGCTGTCCGCGGAGGGGTTCGGGGGCCAGGACCGGCCCGACGTCATCACGATCCGCACCGAGTACCCGTACCAGACCCTCCGGGACGTCCCGGAGGGCAGCGACCTCCCGGCGTTCTCGCTCTGGGCCGCGTATGTGCCGGAGGACGCGGAACAGCGGGTCAACCACGCCTACGGCCTGCTGACGATCGCGAAGCCGCCGGTGCCCGGGGCGCTGCAGCTCGCCTGGCCGCTGATCCGCAGGTTCACCGAGCGGGTCTTCGCCCAGGACCGGATGGCGGTCGAGGCGGAGCAGCGTGCCTGGGACGAGCAGGGCGAGGACCACAACCACGAGGTGTTCCCGCTGATCCTCGACCTGCGTGACGTGCTGCGAGCCAACGGCGTGCCGCTGCGTCCGGAGACGGCGTCGGGCTGCGCGCCGTGCGGGATGGCGGGCCCCGCGCACCGCACGGCCTCGCTCGTGGACGACGCCCCGGCCACGGGCCCCGACGAGGTCACGGAATCCGCGGGACCGGCGCAGTCCGCCGGTCCCGCGGTGGAGGGCGCCGGCATGGCCGAGTAAGCCGGACCGGCACGCTTCCGGCGTCACCTCCGCCGACGGGTCCGCGCAGGTCCGGGCAGGTCAGCCCGGCGCGGACGACATGCCACGTGGTGCACCGGGTGCGCTGCTGGAGATCCCCGGTGTCCCGGTCAGTCCGCGGTGCGGACCCGGGTCTCCTGACCGGCGACCGGCGCTGCCTGGGTGATGACGTCCGAGCGCCGCCGGCCGCGGTCCATGGCACCGCCCGTGAAGGCGAGACCCAGACCGGCCACGGCGAGCGCGGCGCCGACCAGGTTGGGCGAGGCCCAGCCCCAGCCGGCCGAGATGACCAGGCCGCCGAGCCAGGCGCCACCGGCGTTGGCCAGGTTGAAGGCAGAGTGGTTGGAGGCCGCCGCCATCGTCGGGGCGTCCTTGGCCTTGGCCATGAGCAGCATCTGGATCGGCGTGGTGATGAGGGAGCCCATCGCGCCGATGAAGGTGATCATCACCAGGGCGGGCACGGTGCTGTGGACCGCGAAGTAGAACGTCACCAGGGCCGCGGCCAGCAGGATGAGCCCCCAGTACATGGTGGGGCGCAGCGCGCGGTCGGTGAGGGGTCCGGCGATCAGGGTTCCGAGCGTCATGCCGACGCCGTAGAGCGCGAGGACCCAGGTGGTCGAGGTGCCGGAGAGGCCGGTGACGTGGGTGAGCATCGGTACGAGATAGCTGTACACGGCGAAGAATCCGCCGAAGCCCACGACGGCCGTGGCCAGACCGATGACGACCTGCCGGTTGCCCATGGCCCGCAGCTCGTGCCGTACCCCGGACTGTTCCCCGCGCGGCTGGTGCGGGACGAAGGCGGCCAGCGCGGCCAGCGCGACGAGGCCGATGACGGCGACGGCGCCGTAGGCGGCGCGCCAGCCCAGGTGCTGGCCGAGGGCGGTGGCGGCCGGGACTCCGACGATGTTGGCGATGGTGAGTCCGAGGAACATCTTCGAGACGGCGCGCGCCGCCCTGTCCGCGGAGACCAGTCGGGAGGCGACGACGGCGCCGACGCCGAACAGCGCGCCGTGCGGCAGACCGGCCAGGAAGCGGGCGGCGAAGAGCGTGCCGAAGTCGGGGGCGAGGGCCGACGCCGTGTTGCCGATCACGAACAGCCCGGTCAGGAGAAGCAGCAGCCGCTTGTGCGGGACGCGCGCGCATATGCCCGTGAGCAGCGGGGCGCCGACGACGACACCGAGCGCGTACGCCGACACGACGTTGCCGGCGTGCGGTACGGACACACCGATTCCGTCGGCGATCTGGGGCAGGAGCCCCATCGTGGCGAACTCGGTGGTGCCGATGCCGAACGCGACGACAGCGAGGGCCAGCAGAGCCAAGGGCATGGTGCAGGAGAACCTTTCGAAGACAACGGGCCGGGGACCAGGAGCGGGGCGGTGCGGTGCGGTGCGGTGCGGTGCGGTGCGGGTTGGCCCGCGCAGGTGGTGCAGCAATGGCGCGAAGGCATCCATTCCAAGATCGCCCCGCGAGGTGCGGCGTCGGGTCGGACCCGGTCCCTCTGGCTGCGGCGGTGGCCCCGGCCGGTCAGCCAGGATAGCTGCTGGGGCCATGCATCCGCCCGGGCGGGGGCCACCGCCCGGACCCGCCCGGGTCCGGAGGCCACCTGCGCGGGCTCGTACGGTCCGTCTGCGTCGTCGTGGTCGAGCCGTACGACCGCATGCCGTCGTCGGAGCGCACGCCGCGGCGGCGGCCGATGGGGATCGGCCGCCGCGCCCGTGCGTGTGCGTCGGTGAGAGATGTCCCTCACCAGGGTGCCGGGGCCGGTGGCGGTACCACCGGGGGCCGGTCGTCGCAGGTGATGGTGTTCGGCAGTTCCCAGGACGCCAGCCAGGGGCCGGTCGTGCCGCCGCCGTCGTTGCCGCCGAGGTCGTTCACCGTGAACTCGGATCCGGTGGCCGGGAAGTTGAAGGACCCGCAGTTGTTGACGCCGACCGCGCCGACGCCACGGGCGTCCACGTTCTCGAAGGACGCCGATCCGGCGGAGCGGGCGCTGAGGACGGACGTGCCGGTGCCGTCCACCCGGATGTCCTTGAAGCGGACGCCTCGGATCGCGTACTTGTCCTTCACCGGGAAGTCGGAGACGAGCATGATCGCGTTGTAGGTGTTGTCGAGGAAGTGGTCGCCGGTGACCTGGATGTCGGCGTCGATGTCCCGTTCCAGGGCGTAGAACCAGATGGCGCCGAGGCCGATCTTCCAGTTGAGCTCGAACGGGCCGGAGCGGACCGTGGTGTTGTCCGTGATCCGCAGCTGCCCGGCGAACGGCTCGGCCCCGAAGCGGGAGCCGACCTGGATGGCGCTGCCCTCACGGACGGGGTCGGCGATCAGGTTGCCGGTGACCGTGTTGTCGGTGCCGCCGTACAGCGCGATGCCGTTGGCGAGGACCGGGCTCTGCACGGTGTTGTGGGCGAAGACGTTGCGGGCGTCGGCCGTCTTCTCGGACCACATGGCCAGACCGTCGTCGCCGGTGTTGCGGACGAAGGTGTCCGAGACGCTGGAATCGGTCACGCCGGTGTGGAAGTTGATGCCGTCGGCGATCTGGTCGGCGATCACGGTGTGGGTGACCCGCAGTCCGGTCATCGGGCCGTCGAACCACATGCCGACCTTGGTGTGGTGGAGGTAGAGGCCGTCGATCGTGGAGTCGCCGAGCGCTCCGCCGATGGCGTTGACCTGGTCGGTGTCGACGCGTTCGCGTACGTCGCCCTCGACCGCGAAGCCCGACAGGTGGACGTCGTGGCTGCCGCCGTCCGCCGCGTCCTTGCCGTAGAAGCCGACCCCGGTGTGGACCGAGCCGTCGGGGGCGGGGGTGCCGAGGGTGACCTGGTGGCCCTTGACGATCGAGTACCAGCTGCCGGCCCCGACGATCGTCACGTCGTCCACGACGATGTGCCGGTTCACCTGGTACGTGCCCGGGGGCACGTAGACCTTGAGGTGCCGCTTCTTGGCGTAGGCGACGGCCCGGTCGAAGGCGTCGCCCGCGTCGCGCCGGCCGGTGGGATCGGCTCCGAACGCGATGACGTCCGCCGCGTGCTTCTCGACGTGCGGGGCGCCGACGAGCTGTGTGTCGAGCAGGTCGATCACGGTCCAGGCCGCGCTGGTGTTCCTGGGCGCGGTGAGGCGTACGGTCTCGCCGGCCGCGTACTTCCGGCCGAGCAGCAGTCGCTGTTCGTCGTAGAAGTGGCTGGGGCGGAACGGCTTGTCGACGGTGGGCGCCGGGGTGGTGGCGGCGGGGACGCAGCCGCATTCGGTGATCCACCAGTCCGGGTGCAGCAGGTCGCCCTGGGGGTCGTTGCTGAACGGGTACTGGTTGTAGAGCCAGGAGTACTGCGAGGTGAGCGTCATCGTGGTGCGGTGTCCGCCGTTCACGGTGACGTCGAGGGGCGCGGTGATGCCGCCGCCCCGCGGGGCGTCGGGGATGCTGTAGCGGACGGTGAGCGCGTTGGCCGCTCGGGGCAGGGTGAACTCGACGTACTCGCCCGGCTTCAGGCGTACCGCCGCGCGGCCGGACGCCTCGGAGGGCAGGGTGTAGGCGGTACGGTCGGGGCCGATGACGGTGCCGTCGGTCCGCGCGTTCTCCGCCTCCTGTTCGGCGAAGTCCACTGCGGCGCCGCGCCCCGCGACGAGGGCGGGATCGAGTCCGGCCCGGGTCACCGCCGGTGCGCCCGCGCGGCCGCCGTGCCCCGGGGCCGCCGGGGCCGGGGCCCCGAGCCCGAGCACGAGCCCCGCGGCGGCCGCGGTCACCACCGCGACCGTCCGGACCGGTCTTCGCACGCGCCTCCGGACCCGCTCCGCAGCCGCGTGGACGGTGTGTCGCGCCATCGGGGTCTCGTTTCTCTGGGAGCGGGACACCGAGGGCAGCTCGGTGCACGGCGGCACGGCGGTCAGGACGCCGTGCCGCTGCGTACCGGGACATTAGGGCGCGCCCGGACACCCGGACAAGACACCAGACGCGTTTTTCCATCCTTCAGTACGCATCCTGCAAGAGTCCGTAGATTTATTGCGTATCTTGCGTTGCTTGCGCGGATCGCCAACGGTCAGCAGCCGCCGGACCCGGCCGGGGCGCCGAGGCCGATCCGGAGGGCGGTCGGGGCGGCGCAGCAGCCTCCGCCGTCGCCGTCCTGGGCGGCGGCGGGGTCATCGAAGAGGCCGGCGCCGCCGCAGACCCCGGTCTCGGGCAGGGTCAGTTCGACCCGCTCGGCGGCTTCCTGGTCGCCCGCGAGGGCGGCGGCGATCGAGCGGACCTGCTCGTAGCCGGTCATCGCGAGGAAGGTGGGGGCGCGGCCGTAGGACTTCATGCCCACCAGGTAGACGTCCTTCTCCGGGTGGGACAGCTCGTTGACGCCGTGCGGGTAGACGGTGCCGCACGAGTGCTGGTTGGGGTCGATGAGCGGGGCCAGTTCGACGGGAGCCTGGAGGCGTTCGTCGAGGCCGAGACGGAGCTCGGACAGGAACGACAGGTCGGGGCGGAAACCGGTGAGGACGATGACCTCGTCGACCGGGGCGAGGCGGCGGCCGTCCTCGCCGACGAGCACCAGGCGGCCATCGCTGTCGCGTTCGATGACGTCGGTGCGGAAGCCGGTGACCGCGTCGGCGTGGCCTTCGTCGACGGCGGCCTTGGCGGCGAGGCCGAGGGCGCCGCGGGCGGGAAGCTGGTCGGCACTGCCACCGCCGAAGGTGGAGCCGGAGATGCCCCGGCGCAGGATCCACACGCCCTCGGTACCGGTGCCGTCGTCGGACTTGGCGAGGTCGGCGAGGTAGGCGAGCGCGGTGAAGGCGGAGGCGCCGGAGCCGATGACCGCGGTGCGCTTTCCCGCGTACCTGGCGCGGACGGCCGGGTCCTTGAGGTCGGGGACGCGGTAGGTGATCCGGTCGGATGCGGCCTTTTCACCGAGGGCCGGGAGGCCGCCGGCGCCGGCCGGGCTCGGGGTGGTCCAGGTGCCGGAGGCGTCGATCACCGCGCGGGCGAACAGCCGCTCCTCGGCGCCGTCGGCGTGGGTCACATGGACGACGAACGGCTGAGCTTCACGGTCGGCGTCCACGATCCGGTCCCGGCCCGCACGGGAGACTCCGGTGACCGTGACACCGAAGCGGACCCTCTCGCCGAGGACGTCGGCGAGCGGCTGGAGGTACCGCTCGGCCCAGTCACCGCCCGAGGGGTACGCGGCGCCATCCGGCTTCACCCATCCCGTCGGGGCGAGCAGCTTCTCCGCGGCCGGGTCGGTGACCTCGCCCCAGGTGGAGAACAGCCGCACGTGTGCCCATTCGCGCACCGCCGCACCGGCGACGGGACCGGCTTCCAGGACCAGCGGGGTGAGACCGCGGTCGACCAGGTGGGCGGCGGCAGCGAGCCCGACGGGGCCGGCTCCGATCACGACGACGGGCAGATCGGTGGTGACGGGCGGATCGGTGGTGACGGACGCGTTCACGGTCGACTCCTCGCTGTTTCGACGTCTGTCGATGACTTGCAGGGCCAGCATTACACTCGATTCGACGAGCGTCAACATAGACATCTATCGAATTAGCGAGCCTGGCGAGGGTTCTCCGGGGCGGCCGATCCGGCTCTCGCCAGGCTGGTTCGACGTGTGTCAACATAGACGCATGTCAAACATGGAGCTGTTGCCGCTGCTGGATCAGGCCGACCGGGCCGTGGAGCCGTGCTGCCCGCCGCTCACCGAGCGCCCGTTCACCGCGGCGGAGGCGGAGACGGCCGCGCGCATGTTCAAGGCCCTCGGCGACCCGGTGCGGCTGCGGCTGTTCTCCGCCGTGGCCTCGCACGAAGGCGGCGAGGCCTGCGTCTGCGACATCTCCGACGTCGGCGTGTCCCAGCCGACGGTCTCGCACCACCTCAAGAAGCTGAAGGAGGCGGGCCTGCTCACCTCGGAGCGGCGCGGCACCTGGGTCTACTACCGGGTCGAACCCTCCGTGGTGGCCGCCATGGGCAAACTGCTGACGGTCGCCCCGGCCGGGGCCTGACCATGGCCGGGGAGACGAGGAGCAGCGCCGCGGGCCGACCCGCGACCGGGCCGGGTGTGGTCGTCGTACCCATGACCGCCGACCACGCGGATCAGGTCCTGGCGATCTATCAGGCGGGCATCGACGAGGGCGACGCGACCTTCGAGACGACCGCTCCGGCCTGGCCGGCGTTCGATGCCGCGAAGCTGCGCGAGCACCGCTTCGTCACGCTGGACGAGGGGGGCGCCGTGTCGGGCTGGGTCGCGACGACCCGGGTGTCCGACCGCTGCGCGTACGCGGGCGTCGTCGAGCACTCGGTCTACGTCCACCCGGCAGCCAGAGGCCGCGGCGTCGCCTCGATGCTGCTCGACGCGATGATCGGGTCGACCGAGGCGGCGGGGATCTGGACGATCCAGTCGGGGATCTTCCCCGAGAACGTCGCAAGCCTCGCCCTGCACGAACGGGCGGGCTTCCGCGTCATCGGCACCCGTGAACGGATCGGTCGCCACCACGGCCGCTGGCGCGACGTCGTTCTCGTCGAACGCCGCAGCCCGATCATCGATTGACCACTCGGCCCACGGGCGTCGGCAGGGCGGCCCCACGCCGCCCGGTCCGCGCAGGGTGACACCCGGCGGCGAGCCCGGCTCGGGGCCTCCGCCGATCACCACGACCTGGGACGTCAGCGGCCTTCGGTGGGCCGCCGGGCTTCCTGTCCGCCGGTCATGAAGATGAGGGCCACCAGCGCGAGCCCGACCGCGGCGCCGATGACCTGCATGCCGATGAACGCGGGGACCGAGCCCGGGGCGATGCCGGCGAAGGTGTCGGTGAAGGCGCGGCCGATCGTCACCGCCGGGTTGGCGAAGGACGTGGACGAGGTGAACCAGTAGGCGGCGCCGATGTACGAGGCGACCGCGACGGGCGCGAAGCGCAGCCGGTCCGTGCGGGCAAGACCGAAGATCAGCAGGATCAGACCGGCGGTCGCGACCACCTCGCCCAGCAGCAGATGCCCAGCCGAGCGGTCGTGCGTGGACCACTTCACCAGCGGCTCACCGAACATGGCGTCGGCCAGGATCGCGCCCGCGATCGCACCGACGATCTGCGCGGGTACGTAGACCGCGGTCTCGCGCAGGGTGACTCCGGCGCCGCCGCGGCGGGCGGTCCACCACTCGGCCAGCGTGACCACCGGGTTGAAGTGCGCGCCGGAGACCGGGCCGAGCAGGGCGATCAGGACGCCGAGACCGAAGACGGTGGCGGTGGAGTTGGCGAGCAGTTGCAGGCCGACGTCCTTGGTCAGTTCGGTGGCCTGGACACCGGAGCCGACCACGATCGCGACCAGGGCCGCGGTGCCGACGAGTTCGGCTGCGACCCTGGCGATCAGCGGGGGCGCCTGGGGCGGAGTGGCGCCCGGGGCGGGCTGCGGCACGGACGGGTCAGGGGCTGGGGCAGATCCCTCGGTGCCGTCGCGCTCGGTGGCCTCGGTGGCGGTCAACAGGACTCCTCATTGCAGGTCGCCGCGAGGGCGGGATCAGGGGCAGGACCGCTTGACGTTGTTCTCGGCGGTGGCGCGCGCGGTCTCCGCCAGATCGGCGAACTGGCCCGCGAGGGAGGCGATGACTTCGGGCCTGAGGCGGTAGTAGGTGAAGCGGCCGCACGGCTCCGTGTCGACGACTCCGGCCTCGCGCAGCACCTTCAGATGGTTGGAGAGGTTGGTCTGCGTGGCTCCCGTCTCCTCGATCAGGTGGGTGCTGCACAGCGTCTCCCTGGCGAGCAGGGTGACGATCCGGAGCCGGAGCGGGTCGGCCAGAACCCGCATCAGATCAGTGTCGACTGACGTCATCATGGACTGATACTCTCACATCACTCCGGGCTGATACCAGCGTGGAGTGATTCTCGGGACCCGCGTCCCCCGCGGATGCGCGGACGCGTGCCCGACCGCCACGACCTCGACCGGCCCGTGACCGATCCCGAGGACCCACCGGTCGCCGTCGTCCGAACGACCACTCACGAGGGAAGAACCGATGTCCTCCAACCCGCTCGCCTCCGTGCTCTTCGTCTGTGTCCACAACGCCGGGCGCTCGCAGATGGCCGCCGGATTCCTGAACCACCTCGCGGGCGACCGGATCGAGGTCCGCTCCGCCGGCTCCGTCCCCGGCGACCAGGTCAACCCCGCCGCGGTCGAGGCCATGCGGGAAGTCGGCGTCGACATCGCCGACGCCGAGCCGAAGATCCTCACGACCGAGGCCGTCCAGGCGTCGGACTACGTCATCACCATGGGCTGCGGCGACGCCTGCCCGGTCTTCCCGGGCAAGAAGTACCTGGACTGGGCCCTCGAGGACCCGGCCGGCAAGGGCGTCGAGTCCGTCCGCCCGATCCGCGACGAGATCAGGACCCGTATCGAGGCCCTGATCGCCGAGATCGACGCGAACCGGAAGGCGTGACGTCCCTGACGGACACGCTGTTCGGCTGCGCGATGAGCCTCACTCCCGGACCGCGCACTCCAGGATCCGGCCGTCGACCGTGCCGATGAGCAGGCTCCCGTGCGGCGTCACGGCGAGGGACAGGGCCGTGGTCGGTGTCCCGTCGACCGCGAGTTCGGTGTGCCACCGGACCGTGCCGTCGTCGGCGTCCAGTGCGGTCAGGGCGCCCGAGTTGTACGCGACGTAGACCGTGTCCTCGTCGACGTCGAGCGCCGTGGCCGGATGGTCGGCGCGGTGCTGCCACCGCACCGTGCCGTCGAGGGAGCGCCGTACGACGTAGGCGCCATCGGGCTGGAGTCCGGCCCCGTCGTGGACCGCTCCGGCGTACACCAGACCCTGCCCGAACTCGGCCGCCGGGCCGCCGAAGTGGTGCTCCTGGGGCGCCCAGGAGAGCGGGAAGAGCCGCCGGACCGTGCCGTCCGAGGCGAGCGCCACGATCCACTTGTCCCTGTGCGGCGCGTCCGGCTTCGTGCCCACGAGGACGTACGGACGGCTCGCGCGGCTGACCGGGAACGGGTGGTTGAACAGGTCGAAGCCGCCGACCTCGGGGAACGAGTCGGCGGAGGGTTCGACGCCGGCGGATTCCGGGCACGGGTCCTTGCCCGCTTCGGAGCCGTCGGACTGCGGGGACGGACGTCGGGACGCGCCGGAGCCGTCGGATTCCGGGGCCGCCTCCACCCGGTCGGTGAGGCCGAACATCGTCAGGCGTTCGCCACGACGGCGTGTGTGGTCCGACGGTCTCAGCAGCACTCTGCCCCCGCCGGCGACCAGGACCGCGGATTCCGCCAGGCTCAGCGTCTCCAGCACCTGCCCGGTGTCGAGGGCCACGCGCGCGATCCGGGGTGCGGGGCACTGCCACGCTCCGCCGTCGCCCCGGCGCATGCGGCGGTCGCCGTTGGTCCACACCGAGGCCCCGTCGGAGGCGGGGACGAGCTGGCGGCCGCCTTCGTCGTCCTCGACCACCCACTCGCGCTCCCCCGACGGCAGCCACGACTCGGCCAGGACCCCGTCCAGCGCGGCCAGCACCCGGCCGTCCTCCAGCCCCTCGACGGCCCACACCCGTCGCCGGGTCGACCACGGCCGGCCGGCCACGGCGGCGAGGTCCGCGAGCAGACCGCGTGCCTCGGCGCGGTGATCCGGCCGTGCGGCGGGACGTACGGGCGCCGCCAGCTCCTCCGGTTCGATGGCCCGCGGGCCCACCGCTCCCCAGTCGTCGCGGGAGACCACGACCTCGTGCCCCTGCTCGTGGGCGTCGTCGTTCTCCCAGTCGTCACAGGGCGCCAGCACCAGACGCAGCCGCGTCGGTCCGCACCATTCGACGCCGAGCACCTCGCGCTCGTACCGCAGCGCCGACACCACGGTGCCCGAGTCCAGACGCAGCAGGAGGAGCTCGCCCTCGAACGCGTAGCCGCCGTCGTAGCTGCCGGTGCCGACGGCCAGGAGGGGAAGCGTGGGGTGGAAGGCGGCGGAGTGCGCCGGGTACCTCGACCGCACCAGGTGTTCGCACCGCAGGGTGTCGCGGTCGTAGACGCCGATCCGGTCCCCCGTCCAGCGCGACTCCGCCGTCCCGCTGCCGCTCCACTGGAGCCGGCCCACGTCCCCGGCCACCGCGATCCTGCGTGAACGACCGTCGACGACGGCCAGGCTCGGCCGTCCCGTCTCGGCGAAGGGCCCGTCGCCCAGCACACGCCGGACCAGCGGCATCACGGTCATACGGACTTCCCCCCAGGGAGCGCGAACACGTCGAAGGCCGCCGCCCCGCGCACGGGACGGCGGCCGTTCATGCTCCCGTTTCCGCCGCCCCGGGCGCCATCGGATATACGGCGGTGCGCGGGGCCGTTCAGAGGCGGTCCAGGCCCCATGTCTGGAGGACGAACGGGCGCCCCTTCTCCTCGCCGGTGATCGGCGGGACGTCGAGCAGCGCGAAGCCCGCCTTGGTGGCCACGGCGACGCTGGCGGCGTTCTCCGCCTCCAGCTCAAGGATCACCCGATCCGCGGCCAGCTCCTCGAAGGCGTACGCGGCCATGACCCGTACCGCCCGCACCGCCAGCCCCTGACCTCGGTGCGCCGGACCGACCGCGTAGCCGATCTCGGTGCCCTCGGGGGAACGGCGCAGCATCACCTCGCCGAGCGGAGCACCGCCGTCGAGGGTGATCGCGAGCAGGACGGCCGTGCCCTCCGCGCGCAGCTGCCGGGCCCGGTCCAGGCGTGCGAGGGAGGCCGCTTCGTCGAAGGGGGAGACGATCGGTGTCCAGTACGCGATGTCGGGGTGGTCGAACAGCTCCGGCATCGCCGCCAGGTCCTCCTCCGTCCAGTCGCGGAGGACGAGGCCCTCCCCCGTGAGCTCGATCCGCTCGGGAAACGACGACGTGTTGCTGCTCATGGTGCGGGACCTCCTGGCCTCTTCGGAACGAGGCAGGATAACCGGGACGGCCGGGGCGGCCGCACTCGCCGGCCCCCGGCGGGCAGGCGGGGCACCGGCTGCGGCCGCCGTGGTCAGGATGTTCAGGCTCCGGCCTGAAGGCGCAGGCCCGTCAGCGTCAGCTCCAGCGCGGAGCGGAACTGGTCGACGTCGTCGTGGCCGTCGAACTCGTCGACGATCTCGCTCACGAACGGGAACTCCTCGGGGTCGAGCTCGCGCCAGGCCTGGGCGAAGCGGCCGAGGAACTCCTCACGGTTCACGGCGCCGTCGAGGATCTCCTGGGGCGGCTCCTGCCCCATGTCGACGGCGGACCCGACGACGACCCCGATGATCGCCGACACCGCGTGGAACCGCTGGTGCGCGGTGAGATCGAGGCGGAGCGTCTGCCGGCCGAGCTTCTCGTACAGGCGCAGGGAGTTGCTCTGCACGTCGGTGTTGCGCATGAAGTACGCGCCGAGCCAGGGCCGGTCCACGATCGCGTCGAACAGCGTCACCGCCATCGCACGCAGGTCGTCGATCGGGTCGTCGCTGCCGGGAAGCTTCTCGACGTCGGCCAGGATCCCGCCCATCACATGGTCGGTGGCGCGGTCGAGCAGTTCCTCCTTGTTCGCCACGTACCAGTAGATGCTGGCGACGCCACCGCCGAGGCGCTGGGCGAGCGCCCGGAACGTCAGCGCCTGGGCCCCGGCCTCGTCGAGCAGGGCGACCGTCTCGGTGAGCACGGACTCCATCGAGTGCGAAGCCCGTCGACGTCCCCCGGTCGAGCGGTTCGGCAGGCCTGTCATGGCTTCCTTCCCATCACTCTTGCGTCGTATCGAACGTTGTTCTATCGTAGCGCATCGTACGTTGTTCGATAGCCGTACACTGTTCGATAGCCGAACGATGTTCGATCGGAAGGAATCGCCATGACCACCACCTCGCCCCAGCCCCCGCCACGCACCTACTCGTCCCTGCGCGCGGCATGGATTCCCCTGGCCGCGCTCTGCCTGGCCTTCTTCGTCGAGATGGTCGACAACACGCTGCTGTCGATCGCCCTGCCCACGATCGGCCGTGACCTCGGCGGCGGGACGACCGCGCTGCAATGGGTCACCGGCGCCTACTCACTGACCTTCGGCGGCCTGTTGCTCACCGCCGGATCGATGGCCGACCGGTTCGGCCGCCGCCGGGTGCTGCTGATCGGACTCGCCGCGTTCGGCTCGCTGAGCCTGTGCGTCGTCCTCGTCACCTCTGCGGGCGAGCTGATAGGCCTGCGGGCCGTGCTCGGCATCGCCGCCGCGGCGATGGCCCCGATCACGAACTCACTGGTCTTCCGCCTGTTCGACGACTCGGCCCTGCGGATGCGCGCCATGACGGTGATGATCGTCGTCGGCATGTCCGGCTTCGTCCTCGGACCGCTGCTCGGCGGCACCGCGCTGGCCCATGTGGGCTGGGAATGGCTGCTGGTCGTGAACGCCCCGATCGCGCTGTTCGCCTGCATCGGTGTCCGGCTCGGCGTCCCGGCCGACCGGCCGGAGGACCTCACCCAGGACGCCCTCGACCTGCCGGGCGCCGCCCTGAGCGTCGGCGCCATCGGGCTCGCCTGCTACGCGCTGACCAGCGGCGTCGAGCACGGCTGGCTCTCCGCCGCCACCATCGCGTCGGTCGTCGGCGCCGTCGCGGCCGCGATCGCCTTCGTCCGGCACGAGCGCCGCAGCGCGGCACCCATGCTGGATCTGCGACTCTTCTCCAACGGCACCGTCCGCGGCGCCACCATCGCGCAGCTGGGCACCTCCATCGCGATGGCCAGCGTGATGTTCGGGCTGATCCTCCACTTCCAGTACGCCTACGGATGGAGCCCGGTGCGGGCCGGCCTGGCCAATCTGCCGCTCATCGTGACGATGCTCCTCGCGACACCGCTGTCCGAGTGGCTCGGGCGCCGCTTCGGCCACCGCGTCGCCTGCCTGGTGGGCGCGTCCTGCCTGGCCGGCGCCCTGGCCGGTCTCTCCTGGGCCGTCGGCCACGGGTACTTCGCCATCGCCGTCTGCATGGTGCTCATGACGGTGGGACTGCGCACCGTCATGACGATCTGCGCGGTCGCGCTCGTCGACGCGATGCCGAGCAACCGCACCTCCATCGGCGCCGCCCTCAACGACACCGCCCAGGAGGTCGGTTCCAGCGTCGGCACCGCCGTGGTCGGCACCCTGATCGCCCTGCTGGTCACCACGCGGCTTCCCGCCGGCACCTGGAGCAGCGACCTCGTCGCCTCGTTCTTCCACGGCGAGCGGATCACGTACGCCGTGCTCGCGGTCGTCGTCGGACTCATCGCGGCCGGCGGTGCCCTGAGCCTGACGAACTCCCGGACCGTCGAGGAGCACCCTGCCGAGGAGCAGCCCGTGGAGGAAAGCCCGGTCGAGGCGCGTCCCATGGACAAGCTCTCCGTCGAGGAACCCGCCTGACCACGGCGTTCGAGACCGCCCGGCCTCGCGTCCGCCACGGCCGAAAGGCATACGGCGTGCGCGCGGCACTGGGACCATGAGCCATGCGACCCGATGACTGGCACCTCACCGAAGACGTCGACGACTTCCTCGCCCGCGCCGGGGACTTCCTCCGCTCACGGCCCGGGCGGCACATCATGCAGCTCACCTGGGCCGAGAGGGTACGCAAGAGGGGGGCGGACGCGTTCGGCCCCGGAGCGCCGCAGTTCGGAGTGCTGGAGCGAGGGGGCGAGGCCCTGGCCACCTTCTACCGTCTCCCGCCCCGCGGTTTCGGCCTCTCCCCGCTCACCCCCGAGCAGGCGGACTCCCTCGCCGCCCGCCTGGCCGCCCTCGGCGAGTCCGTTCCCGGCGTCAGCGCCGACGCCGACACGGCCACCGTCTTCGCCGAGGCCTGGCAGCGGCACACCGGCGCCACCCCGAGACCGCGCGACGTCCGGCTGCGGCTGTACCGCCTGGAGACACTCACCCCGCCCGAGCCGATGCCCGCGGGCCGCGCCCGCGTCCTGGGCGAACAGGACCTCGACCAAGTGATGTTCTGGTGCGGCGAGTTCGCCGCGGCCGTCGGCGAGGACGTGTCCCTCGACGCGGGCACCTGGGCCGACACGCGGTTCGCCGACAAGCGCTACACGCTCTGGGAGACCCCGGACGGCACCCCCGTCTCCGTCGCGGGCATGAATCCGCTCATCGGCGGCCAGATCCAGGTGGACATCGTCTACACGCCGGCCGAGCTGCGCGGTCACGGCTACGCGGCCGCCGTGACGGCGGAGGTGAGCCGCGCCGCGCTCGCCTCGGGAGCGCGGGACGTGGTGCTGTTCGCGGACCTGTCCAACCCCACCAGCAACGCCCTCTACCAGCGTCTCGGCTATCGGGGGCTGGCCGACTGGGCGGGGTACGACTTCCTGCCCGGCACACCGGAGGGCTCGCGCTGACCGATGTGCCGGGAGGTCCGCCGGAACGCGCCTAGGCGGTGTGGTGCAGCCAGCGCTGAAGGACGTCGTTGACGTCCGCGGGGAGCGCGCTGATCTGCTCGATGGCGGCACGGTCCTCGGGCATCGGCGGCACACCGGCGGCGGTGAGCGTGGCGTGCAGCGCGAGGCGCCGCTGGTCCCGCGGGTCGATGGTGTAGCCGATCCGGTGGGCGGGGTCGGGCGGGGGCAGCAGGGCGTCGATGTCGTCGCGGGGCAGGTCCGATGCCGTCCACGCGCTGTCCCGCGGCTGTACGGCATAGGGGTCGACGAACGCGCGGGAACTGAGGTTCTCACCGCTCCAAGGGGTCATCTCCGGCTCCTCACCGTAGGAATCGCTGTCCACTACGAGTCCAGAGTCCGAGGAGCACGCCTGCGGTTGCGCGCACGGCCGTACATCACGCCGACGGCGTCATCGGAGGCTGATCACCTCGTGTGACCAGCAGACGGGCGACCGAGCAGCAGCGGGCCCGGCACACGGCGGTCGGCCAGGTGGCCGCCCTCCCGTCGTACGAGTCATCCGCGTCCCCCGTGCCAGCGGACCGCGGCGGCTCCCGCGAAGTCGCCGGCGTGCGCGAACCCGCCCAGCACCACCAGGTCGCCGTCCTTCACCCGGCCCGAACCGATCGCCTGGTCCAGGGTGACCGGGATCGCCGCCCCGAAGAGGTTCCCGCACCGGTCGAACGTGTTCAGGTGCCGCTCGGCGGGCAGTTGCAGCGCCTCCCGCCAGTTGCGCAGGAAGGTGCGGTTCGGCTGGTTGGTGACCAGGACGTCGATGTCGGCGGTCGCCACGCCGAGCCGCCCGCACAGGTCCTGGATCACTTCGGGGACCAGTCGGTTGCCACGGGCCAGGACCTTGGCGACGCTCGCGTCGGTGAACCCGATCCGCAGCTGGGACTCCCCCGGCTCCCAGTACTTGCGCCCGTCGTCGAGCGCCAGGGTCATGTCACCGGCGTGATCGCCGATGTGCCGGGTCTCCACGTCGAGGACCGGCGAACCTGCCGACGTCGTCACCCAGCCCACGCCGCAGCCGTCCCCCGGGATCGCGGCCTGCGCGAGCCGGCGCACCTCGGACTGGGTGAAGCACTGGCCCGCCGCGCTCTGGGCGTTGCAGATCAGCGCGGTCCTGGCGTCGGTGGTGCCGAGGATCTGCCGGGCCAGCTTCAACATGTACACGAAGGAGGCGCAGCCCGCGTTGGCCACGTCGACGAGCCATTCCGGATTCAGTCCCAGCCGGCGGGCCACCTCGGTTCCCGCGCCGACGAAGGGCAGGTCAGGCAGCTGGCTGTGCACCAGCAGGACGTCGACGCCCCGGATCTCGTCCCTGCCGTGGCGTTCGATCAGGGGCTGCACGGCGCGTTCGATCATGTCCGTGTTGGTCTCGTCCGGGGCGACGTGGTGCCGTGACAGCGGGACCTTGAACATGGGGTGGCCGCGGAGCTTGTCCTCGGCTCCCGGGTAGTCGGTGTAGAACTCCGCGGGGACCGGATCGCCCGGAAGATAGCCCGAGACGTCGGTGAGGCTGACCGTGGTCACCGCGCCACCGCCCGCGAGGGCGCGACGCCGATGGGCAGGCCGTTGCGATGGCGGTGCTCCAGGATCGCCTTGAGGTTGTTCATCTCCACGGTGTGCCCGGCGTAGAACAGGTCCCAGTAGTCGCCGACCCAGGGCCGGTCCGACCGGGGTGCCAGTCCGGGGTGCGGGTTCGTGTCGTAGTACGGATGACGGCAGTTGGTCCAGGTGATCACCGATCCCGGCTTGCCGAGCACCAGTTGAGCCGGCACCACCCGCATCAGGTAGATCATCCACAGCTGGTCGCCCTGGTCCCAGGAACAGTGGTAATCCACGGTCAGGGCCTCGGCGTTGGCGACGACCTTGCAGTAGATCCTGGTGTCCTCCTCCAGCCGGTCGCGCCCGACCCACAGTCCCGGGGTGTCCGTGGGGGTGAAGTCCCGCAGACTGCACGTCCATTCCTCCAGGTGGTGCCCCTGGCGGAGGTAGTCGAAGGTCTGCTCGGGCGGGCAGTCGACGTACTCGTGGATGGTGCAGTACCGCCCGTAGACCTGATGGTGGGGGTAGACGGCGTGGGTGAGTTCCACGCAGTGGGCGGTCAGTTCGTCCTTGCCCGGATTCTCGATCCGCATCAGGCCGGGGATGTCAGCCAGCTCGGACGACTCGTCGCTCATCTGCGTTCTCCTTGCTGTCGGGGTGTCCGGCGCGGCCGGGGTCCTCGGTATGGTCCGCGCCGAGGCCGGGGCCGGCGTCGGGATGGTCGGTGCCGGCGCGGTCTGCATCACCGGTGGTGGCCGCGGTGAAGGGCTGGAAGGGAAGGAACGGAGGGATCTCCCTCGGGTCGCAGTCCAGCGCCACGAACGCCGGGCCGCCGCCCGCGTTGCCGCGCAGCAGCGCCTCACGCAACCGCGTGGCGTCCTCCGCGCCGGTGACGTCGAGGGACGGGAAGGCGGCGGCCACCCCGGCGGCGATGTCGGTCCGGCCGAACAGGTCGTCGGTGCGGACACCGCCCTGGAGGAACTCCTCGCGCAGCGCGCACATGGCGTGGGCGTTGTTGTTGAAGACGACGAAGGTGACGGGCGCGGAGAGCTCCACCGCGGTGTGCACCTCCGCCCCGTGCATGAAGAAGGCCCCGTCACCGGCGAGTACGTAGGTACGGCGCCCGGTCGCGAGCGCCGCTCCGATCCCGGCGCCGAAGGTGTAGCCCATGCCTCCCATGCCGAGCGCCACGACGAACCGTCCGCGCCGGGGTGCCGGCAGGAGGTGGACCGCGCTGGCGCCCGTGTTCCCGGCGTCGACGAAGACGTGCGCGTCCTCGGGCAGGGCCGCCTCCACCGCGGCGAGGGCCCGGGCGAAGGGCACGGTCCGCCCGCCGACGTCCGCGGAGTCCGGCGCGGGCACGGGCAGCGGCCCGGAGTGCTGCGGGCAGGCACGCGGGCCCGGCGCGAGCCGGCCGGTCACGGCGCGGAGCGCGTCCCGCACGTCCCCGCCCAGCGCGGTGGCGGCCACGAACGGCTGCTCCGAGTCCAGGCACACGACGTCGGCGGCGGCCAGCGCCTGCTCAAGACCGCCGCGCGCCAGGAGCGGCAGCCGGGTGCCCACCAGCAGGCACACGTCGGCGCGCCGCAGGCACTGTTCGACGTTGGCGTGGCCCATCACCCCGGCCACGCCCGCGAATCGGGGATGCCGGTTGTCGAACACGTCCTTCGCGTCCGGAGTGACGGCGACCCACGCCCCCAGTCTGCCCGCGAGCTCGGCCAGTTCGGCGCGCGCGTCCGCCGCCGCGACGCCCTCACCGGCGATGACGAGCACCGTGTCCGCGCGGCGCAGGATGTCCGACGCCTCGATGAGGGCGGTGCTGTCGAGCGGCGCCGCGGGTGCCGATGCCGTTTGCTCCTCCGCGGGCGCCGGATCCTGTTCGGGCACCCGGAGTTGCGCCTGCTGCACGTCCTTCGGCAGGAGCAGGACGGCCGGTCCGCGCGGCTCGGTCAGGGCCGCCGCCATCGCCCTCGGCAGCAGTTCCACGAGCGAGTCCGCGTCCTCGACCCGGGCGCAGAAGCGGGAGATCGGGGCGAAGACCTCGCCCGCGTCGAAGGAGTCCCCCTTGCCGCTGGTGTCCTGGAAGGCGCCCCGCCCCTCCTGGACGGTCGGGGGCTGGCCCACCAGGGCGAGCAGCGGCACCCGTGAGGCGTACGCCTCCGCGAGGCCCGGCACCAGGTTCATCGCGCCGCCGCCCGAGGTGGCGGCGACGACGCCCAGCCGCCCGGTGGTCCGGGCGTAGCCGTCGGCCATCGTGACGGCCGAGAACTCGTGCTTGGCGACCACCCCTCGCACCGTTCCGACGCGGTGCACGGCGTCGTACAGGTCCTCGATGTTGGCGCCGCCGACGCCGAACACATGGGTGACCCCGGCGCCGGCGAGCTCGCCGGCCAGGTGGTCGACCAGACGTACCGTCCCGGTCCCGGGTCCGTCCGCGGAGACCGTCATACGGGGCTCCCGTCCCTCTCCTCGTGCCGGTCGACCAGGCCGGACGGCGTGATCACCTGAAAGCGGTGCCGGTACTCCTTCGGGGTGAGTCCCAGGGTCCGCCCGAAGGAGCGGAAGAAGGTCTCGGGAGCGCCGAATCCGCAGCGGCCCGCGATCTGGCCGATCGGGAGGTCGGTCGTCTCCAGGAGCTCGCGGGCACGGGCGATCCGGGTGCGCTGGACGTACTGTCCGGGTGTCGTGCCCACCTCTCGGCGGAAGACCCGGGAGAAGTTGCGCGGGCTCATGTTGGCCTGCTGGGCCAACTCGGCCACGGGTAAGGGGTTGTGGAGGTTCTCCAGAATCCACTCCTGCGCCGTCCGGATCGGCGGATGGTCGGCCAGCTGGGCGTCCAGCATCGCGCTGAACTGGGACTGTCCTCCGTGCCGTTTGAGGAACAGGACCAGGAACCGTGCCGTCTCCAGGGCGACCGCGGCTCCGTGATCGGCCTCCACCAGGGCGAGCGCCATGTCGATCCCGGTCGACACGCCCGCGGAGGTGACGAAGGGGCCGTCCCAGACGAAGATCGGCTCGGCGTCCACCGTCACCGCCGGATAGCGGCAGGCCATCGTCTCGCTGTAGGCCCAGTGCGTGGTGGCGCGTCTGCCGTCCAGCAGACCGGCCTCGGCCAGCAGAAAGGATCCGCCGCATACCGAGGCGACCCTGCGCGAACGGCCCGCGGCCGCCCGGATCCACGAGATCAGCGCCTGGTCGCGCAGCGCCTCCCCGACACTCCAGCCTCCGGGCACGAGGAGGGTGTCGACGGGGCCCCGGCCCGCCTCCAGCGGCAGTGCCGCCACGCTCACGCCCGAACTCGTGCGCACCAAGGGCGCGTCGGCGGAGACCAGGTCGATCCGATAAGGAGCGGCCCCCTGATCGAGAAGCCTGTTGGCGATGTCGAACACTTCGATCGGTCCGGTGATGTCCAGCGCCATGGCACCGGCGTACACCACCACAACAACACGTCGCTCTGCCACGGTCACAGCCTGTATCGGATCTCGGACTGACTGCAATGACAGATCACTGACACATCCGGCCAACAGAGCTTCACCGAAGGGGAGTTGCGACTCGCTGGCCAGGCGGTTCACCGACGGCCGCCGGTGACGGCGGTGAGGTAACTCACAGGGACCGAGAGGCGACGCGGTCGCGGATCTCCGGGGTTGACCCTGACCCGAGGTCAGGGTGGACGCTCGACGCATGACGAACTCGAAGCCCGGCTCCGGCCCTCGTCCCGACTCCCCCTGGACCGGCATGGTGCCGGTGGAGGACACGGCCCTGGCCGTCACCGACACAGGTGGACCCGGCCGGCCCGTGATCTACCTCAACGGCTCGTACGCCACGCAGAAGAACTGGCGGCACGTCACCGCCGAACTCGGGTCCTCGTACCGGCACATCACCTTCGACGAGCGGGCCCGCGGCCGGTCGAGGCGGTCGGCGGACTACTCCTTCGCCGCCTGCCTCCGCGACATCGACGCGGTTCTGGAGGCCACCGGGGCGCAACGGCCGCTGCTGGTCGGCTGGTCCTACGGGGCGGCCCTGGCGCTGCACTGGGCCACCCGTGACCCGGACCGGGTCGGCGGTGTGGTGATGGTCGACGGCGGCTACCCGTGGGACTATCTCGCCACCGTCGAGGGCGGCCGGGAGGCGGGCCGCGAGGAGATCCGGAAGATGTTCCGGCGCTTCGGCTGGATCATGCCGCTGGTGCGCCCGCTCGGCATGGCCGCGCGGATGAGCGCCGGTCAGCACGCCGAGGTCAACATCGAACTGAACGAGATCGTCGCCGACAGCGACCCTGTCTTCGACCTGGTGACCTTCCCCATGCGGTTCCTCGTCGCCACGGGTGCCAGCCTCGGCGGGACCGAGGAAGGCCTGGCGGCGATGCGCGCCACGCTGGACCCGATCCTCGCCCGTAACCCCCATGTGAAGGTCAGCGCGACGGTCGCGAGCAAGCACACGACCATCGTGCGCAAGGACTTCCGGGCCGTCGCCGCGGCGGTGCGCGAGGTTGCCGACGCGGGGCGTGACCGGGTCAACTGACGCCATGACAGAGGGAATCACGATCGGTCAGGCCGCCGCCTTCGCCGGCGTCACGGTGAAGACCATCCGGCACTACCACAAGCACGGCCTGATCGCCGAGCCCCGCCGCGACACCTCCGGCTACCGGCGCTACGGAACGGCTGACCTGCTGCGACTGGTCCAGGTCCGGACCCTGGCCGGCGCGGGCGTTCCGCTGGCCGAGGTCGGCACCGTGCTCGACGCCGATCCCGACACGTTCGCCGCCGCGCTCGTCGACGTCGAACAGAGTCTGACCGGCCGGATCGACGAGCTGATCGCACGGCGTGAGACGCTGCGGCGCCTCGCCCACGGCGACCGGGTCCTGCTGCCCGAGCGTGCCCTGGCGCTGCTGGACCGGATGCCCGCGCTCGGCTTCACCGCGGACGACGTGACGACGGCCCGGGAGGGCCTGATCCTGGTCAGGGCCCTGATGCCGGAGGGCTTGGACGACTACCTCTCCCAGATCGAGCACGGCCTCGACGATCCCCGGCACGTCGCCATGATCAAGCTGACCTGGGCCGCCGGCAACTGGGCCCCCGACGACCCCCGGATCGAGGAACTCGCCGACGAGATGGCCTCCCACTTCCTCGCCGACCCCTCGCTGCTGCCCACGCTGACCGGCCTCCGGAACCGCGAGGACGGCGCCGCCCGCCACGACCTGCTCACCCGCCACGGCGAGGACCGGCGCCCCGGCTGGACCCGGCTGACCGCGCTGATCCAGGAGAGGATGCGGTCGGCCGGCGTCAGCATCCCGTGACGGGTGCGACTCAGCCCCGACCGACCTGACCGATCTACTTGACCTGCCGGGACCTGCCTGACCTGCCCGACCTGCCCGACCTGCCCGACCTGCCCGATCTACCCGTACGACGTCACGACCACGATCGCGAGTTGCCGGGGAAAAACCGTTGGGCTCCCGGACCCGCCTTCCGGCAGGATCGCTGCGTGGAAACCTATCTCGAGACCGAGCGCCTGGCCCTGCGCCGCTTCACCGCCGACGACGCGGACCTGCTGATCGAGCTGGACAGCGACCCGGCGGTCATGCGCTACCTGACCGGCGGCGAACCGACCGAGCCGCAGATCGTCCGCGACCTGTATCTGCCGAACATCCTCGCCGGCTACGAGAGGTGGGGCGGCGACCTCGGGCTGTTCGCCGCGCACGAGAAGGACGGCGGCGCGTTCATCGGCTGGTTCATCCTGCGTCCCGAGCGGGACGGTCCGCTGGACGAGGTCGAACTCGGCTACCGGCTGCGGCAGGCGGCCTGGGGCAGGGGCTACGCCACCGAGGGTTCGCGGGCACTGCTCGGCAAGGCGTTCACCCAGCTCGGTGTGCGCCTGGTCTGGGCCGAGACGATGACCGTGAACCACGGTTCGCGCAACATCATGAAGAAGCTCGACATGACCCACACGGACACCATCCCCACTCCCCCGGACATGGAGAAGGTCGAGGGCTCCGAGCAGGGAGGCGTCCGGTACGAGATCACCAAGGAGCAGTGGGAGGGACGGTAGCCGCGGGCTGCCGACCAGGGGCCGGCGACGGCCGGCTTCCGGCTCCTGCCGGTTGCCGCCGGCCGCCGCCGGACTACGCGGCGAGCGCGGCGGGTTCGCCGAGCCGGGCGGCGGCCGTGCGCCAGGCAGCCGTCACCGCGGCGCGGGCCCGCTCGGTCCGGGCAGCGCCGTCCGCCGTCAACTCGACCGGCTCGCCCACGTGCACATGCAGGCGCGGACGCCGAAGCGGTGCCGTGAACAGGCCCGCGAGCTGCTTGGCCCTGCTTCCCGAGGTGACGCGGCGGGCACCGGCCTGGCCCACGGGCACCACCGGAGCCCCCGTCAGCTGGACGAGCCGGGACAAGCCGCTGCGGAAGGCCTCGGGTTCCGCCTCCGCCGCATCGGCGCGGTGCGGGAGCCCGCCCTCGGCGTAGATCAGGACGAGCCGTCCGCGCTCCAGCGCCTCGGCCGCCCCGTTCAGGGCGTCGGCGGCGCGCCGGTCGCCGCGGTGGACGGGAATGTGTCCCTCGCGCGTGAGCGCCCGTCCGAGGACGGGGACGCGCCACAGTCCGGCGGTGGCCATGACGACCGGACGGACCCCGAGGCGGTGCAGCGCGGCGAGTACGACGGCGGGGTCCGCGAGCGAGGTGTGGTTCGCGGCGATGATGCTGCCGGGGGCGAGTTCGGCGCCCGCGTCCGTGGTGACCGTGAGGCGGCCGACGGCGGGCACCAGGGCGTCGGCTAGGCGGCTGAGCATGTTCGGTCTCCCGGTCTCGGCGGTGTCGGCCTTCATCGTCGGACCGTGCGGGTCACCGGGGCCTGAGTACGCGCACTCATCTTTCGCGGCCGGGTACCCGAGGGCCTCCGTCCTCGTCCGAGCCCGAGACCCGAAGCGGAGCGCGTCGAAGCGGGCCGACGTCAGTACAGGCCGCCGTACGCGGCGGTCACGATCTCCATGCCGCGGTCGTCGTCCCGTCCGTCCCGGTCGATCATCTGGTTCATGACGTAGGCCACCGTCATACGGGAACCGGGATCGCTCACGACCAGCGAGCCGCCCCAGCCGCCCCACCCGAAGGCGTTGCCGAACCGGCCGAAGCCGTTCGTCCAGGACATCGGCGTCCCCAGCACCCGGTCGTCGCCGCGGAACACCTCCTGCCACGCCGGCTCGCACCCCTCGGCGGACAGCAGGCGCACGCCCCCGGCCGAGCCCCGGTTCGCCAGGACCGACTGGACGAGGGCGACCGAGCGCGCATTGCCGTAACCGTTCACGGCGGGGATCCGCGCACGGCGCCAGGCCACGGAGTTGGCGTCCTTGACCCGGATCGCGACACCGGTGTCCTCCCGCCGGGTGCCGTCAGGACCCAGGGGTGCGGTGGCGGCGTACTCCTCGGTCCGAGACGGCGGCGGGACGAGGGGCGCCACGCGGTGGTCGTGGACCGCGGGGAGCCCGATGTGGAAGTCCGCGCCCAGCGGTCCGGCCACCTCCTCGGCGAAGAACGCGCCGACGTCGCGCCCGGTGATCCGGCGGACGATCTCCCCCACGAGGTAGCCGAAGGTGAGCGCGTGATAGCCCGCGGCCGTTCCCGGCTCCCACGCGGGCGCCCGCGCGGCCAGCCCCTCGGTCACGCTCTCCCAGGCGTAGAGCTCCTCGACCGCCGTGAGCCCGGGCAGGTCGGGAAGCCCCGCGGTGTGCGACAGCACATGCCGTACCAGCACGTTCTCCTTGCCCGCGGCGGCGAACTCGGGCCAGTAGACGGCGACCGGCGCCGACAGGTCGAGCTCGCCCCGGTCGGCCAGGACCAGCGCGCACAGGGCGACCATGTTCTTGGTCGTGGAGTTCACGCCGGTGATGGTGTCGCGTTCCCAGGCGACGGAGCGGTCCGCGTCGGCGTACCCGCCCCAGAGGTCGGCCACCGGCTCGCCGTCGAGGAAGACGGCAGCCGAGGCGCCGATGTCGTCCTTGTCGAGCAGCGCCGCGAGCGCGTCACGGACGGCGACGAAGCGGGGATCACAAAAACCCTTAATATCGGTCATGGGGCAAGCCTCGGCCGACACCAGGGTCCCCCACCCGACAATTCCCGCACCGGTTCTGTCGGGCCGGGCATGATCACGTCCCTCCGCTCCGGTGAGGCGGCCGACCGGGGAAGGAAGGACGGCTGCGCGTGCTGGAGCGGCTGAATCAGGCGCTGAACCACCTGGAGGCCTCCCTCGACGGAGAGGTCGACATCGCCGAGGTCGCCCGGATCGCCGCGGTCTCCGAGCACCACTTCCGGCGGCTGTTCTCCGCGCTCGCCGGAATGCCGCTCCCGGTCTACGTACGGCGCCGGCGGATGACCCTCGCCGGGGCCGAGGTGCTCGCCGGGGAGCTGACGCTGCTCGACATCGCGGTGCGGTACGGGTACGGCTCGGGTGAGGCGTTCGCCCGCGCGTTCCGGTCCCTGCACGGCATCGGGCCCGGCGAGGCCCGGCGCACGGGCGCGGTGCTCACGGCGCAGCCGCGGATGTCCTTCCGGCTCGTCGTCGAAGGCAGTACGGCCATGCGGTACCGGATCGTGGAGAAGGGGGCGTTCCGGGTCGTCGGCAGGAAGGCCCGGGTCCCGCTCGTGCACGACGGTGTCAACGCGGCGGCCGCGGCGCACCTGGAGAGCCTCGACGAGCGAACGGTCGTACGGATGAAGGAACTTGCCGATCGGGAGCCGGCCCGTCAGGAGCCGGCCGGGATCCTCTCGGCGGCGGTGTACCTGACCGACAGCCGGGAGGAGGGCACCGAGGCGGACTACTGGATCGGCGTGGTCGCCGGTCCCGACGTGGTCGCCGACGGGCTCGACGCCCTCGATGTGCCGGCCGGGACATGGGCGGTGTTCGACAGCCACGGGCCGTACCCGAGCGCGCTCCAGGCCCTGTGGCGCGACGTGTTCACGCAGTGGTTCCCCTCCAACCTGTACACGACCAGGCCCGGTCCGGAGCTCCTGCGGACGCGGCCGGTGGAGACCGGCGCGGAGACCGGCTCCCAGTTGTGGATCCCGGTCGAGCGGGACGGCGCCAACACCGGCGCCTGACGCGGGCGTTGCGGGTGGATCCGTACCGAAGACCACGTGCCGTACGTACGCCTCCAGGACCCGCGACAGGCCGGAGGGGAACCTGCCGCGGGAAGCCCACGCGGCGGTTCGGAAAGTCAGCGATCCAGGTGCCCGCTGTCGGGCTCCCGCGTCGGGTCCGGGACGAAGTGGCTCAGGCGGTAGGCGGTCGGCTGCACCAGGCGGCCGCACAGCATGTCGATCCGGATCATCGGCCCGTCGACCCCGGCCTCCCGGAGGCGGATCGCGTGCTCGCGCAGCTCCGCCTGGTCGTACGTCTCGAAGACCACTTCCCAGTGCCCCGGCCGTGCGGTGCGCCGGGCGATCCGCTGTCTCTCGGCGTCCTGCCGCCGCTTCCTCTTCCGCTGTCCTGGCATCGGCCCAGGATCATCGGTCGGGGTCGCGGCGGCAAGGCAATTCGGCGGGCACACGGCTCCGCCGGGTGAGCATGTGCCGTACGGGCTCTAGCGGTTGACGGACCGCATGCCCGCCTCGTCGTAGCGTTCGCCCGAGGCCTCGGGCAGTTCCGCCTCGATCCGGGCCAGGTCGTCCTTGGTCAGGGTCACGTCGACGGCCGCGGCGTTCTCCTCCAGGTACTTGCGCCGCTTGGTGCCCGGGATCGGCACCAGGTGCTCGCCCTGGGCCAGCACCCAGGCGATGGCCAGCTGGGCCGGGAGCACGTCCTTCTCGGCCGCGATCTCCTTCACCTTGGCCGCCAGCCGCTGGTTCGCCTCCAGGTTGGCGTCCTGGAAGCGCGGGTTCTGGCGGCGCCAGTCGTTCGCGTCCAGGTCGTCGGGCGAGGCGAACCGGCCGGCCAGGAATCCGCGGCCGAGCGGCGAGTACGGCACGAAGCCGATGCCCAGCTCACGGCAGGCGGGCAACACCTCGGCCTCCACGTCCCGTGACCACAGCGAGTACTCGCTCTGCACCGCGGTGACCGGGTGCACGGCGTGGGCGCGCCGGATGGTCTCCGCGCTCGCCTCGCTCAGGCCGATGTGACGCACCTTGCCCTCGGCGACCAGTTCACCCAGCGCGCCGACGGTCTCCTCGATGGGGACCTTCGGGTCGACCCGGTGCTGGTAGTACAGGTCGATGTAGTCGGTCCCCAGGCGCTGGAGGGAGCCTTCGACCGAACTGCGGGCGTGCTCGGCCGAGCCGTCCTGCGGGCCGACCGTGCTGATGTCGCCCGGCACGGCGTCGTCCATGCGGTAGTTGAACTTCGTCGCGATCACGTACTCCTCGCGATGACCCCGGATCGCCTCGCCGAGGAGCGACTCGTTGGTCAGCGGCCCGTACATCTGCGCGGTGTCGAGGAAGTTCACCCCGAGGTCGAGGGCGTGCCGGATGGTCGAGATCGCCTCCTCCTGATCCGTGGATCCGTAGAAGGCGGACATGCCCATGCATCCCAGGCCGATGGCCGATACCTGAAGGTCCCGCAGACTGCGCTTGCGCATGCCCTCTCCCAGCTCGTCTCTGCACACTCGTTCGTCGTCCCTCGGAGAGCGCGGAGGCCTTCCGTGGTGTCTGCGACGCTATGGCCTGGAGCGCACTCCAACGCAAGTCGACGCTCGGAGCCGGGGCCCCGGAGCCACGGCCTCGGAGCACGGAACCCGCCGGCGCCTCCGCGCGCGTTGCTACCGTGACCGTATGGGACGTCGTCGGCATCGGCATCTGGTCATCGGCTCCGAGCGGTACCGATGGTGGGTCAGCCATCGGCATGTACGGGATCCCGCCCCCGGAAGCGGTGTCGCGAGCCCGTGCCAGGAGGTCCTCGTCGTCGCACGCGAGGGATCTCCTGGCGTGATCCGCATCTTCTTCGACTCGGGTCCCGATCGTGTGGTGGGCGGCGGCGGTTGGGGTGCTCACGAAGGCGGTGTCAGCCGCGTACGGGGCGGCTACCTCAATCTGCACCGGCCCGCGGCCGTGCGAGGCCTGCTCGAAGCGGCTCTGGCCGACGGGCAGAGGTTCGGGCACGCCGGTCAGGTCGACGGATGGCGGTTCTTCGACGCCGTGGCCGAGCGTCTGCCGCCGGAGCGCCGGGAGGCGCCTGCCGGGCCCTCGGCGTGAACGGAGTCCCCGGGCGACCGGTCCCGCGGTCGTGGCGGCCGGCGAGCCGTACCATCGGTTGAGGCCACGACGCGAAAGGCAGCGACATGGTGCAGTGGCAGGGGACCAACTTCACCGTGGACGGACACGAGCCGACCAGTGCCGAGGAGTACTACCGGATCGGCCTGCACTGCTGGAACAGCGGGCAGCACCCCGGTGCGGAGGTCTACTTCCTGGAGACGGCGGCGTCGTCCGGACACAGCGCCGCGATCGAGCTGCTGGGGCACATCGACTACACACAGGGGCGGTACGCGAGCGCCGTACCGCGTCTGCGGCACAGCAGCGGTTCACCGCGGGCGGCCTTCTACCTGGCCTCGCTGTACCACCGCGGCTGTCCGCAGGCGGGCATCGTCGAGTCGCTGGACGAGGCCGCCCGCTGGTACCGCGCCTCGGCCGCGCTGGGCGAGCCCGAGGCGATGCTCGTGCTGGGCGACCTGTACCTGGAACGGCTGATCCCGGTGACCCGGACGCCCGCGGAGCACGCTCTGGAGCAGTTCCTCGCGGCGGCCACGCGCAACCACCCGTACGCCCAGTACCGCGCCGCCGAGATCTACCGCACGCTCTACCAGGACAACGAACGGGCCGCCGTGATGTACCAGTCCTGCGTGGACAACCCGATGACCGGAAACCACGCGCTGGGATCGATGATGCTGCTCCAGAGCCAGGCGCACCTCAGGGAGATCGCGGCCCTGCGCGCCGCCCGCCGGCTCCAGCAGCGACGTGACGCCGTCAACCCCGCGCAGCGCCGGGGCGACTTCTACTGACGTCGCGGCGCTCGCGCTTCGTGTTCTACGGTGGATGACGCCCGCACGACTCCACGGTTCCGCCGCGGACGCGCGAGGAATCTCCGATGAGGGAGCCGTTCATGACGGACAGCATCTGGGGCTACCACCCGGACGCCGGGCACATCGCGGGCTCGGATCTGGTCGGCTACAGGGTCGAGGCCACCGACGGCGCCATCGGCAAGGTCGACAAGCACGCGGAGGACCTCGGGTCCTCGTACCTCATCGTCGACCTCGGCGTGTGGATCTTCGGCAGGCACGTGCTGCTGCCCGCGGGCACGGTGCGGCGGATCGACCACGACGAGCGGAGGATCCACGTCGCGCTCACCCGGCAGCAGATCCGGGAGTCCCCCGAGTTCGACAGGGCCAAGCACGTCGGTGACGTCGACTACCACGACCTGGTCGGCGGCTACTACCAGAGCCACCGCGGCTGACCCACCGGCGCACCGACCCCGGTACCGGGGTACCTGGGGCCGGGTCCGGGGTACCTGGGGCCGGGGCCTGTGCCGGGGAGGGGCCGGGACGTCGGATCGCGCTCGCCCGCTCCGGCCTCCTCGCGGCGGATCAGGGGGCCATCAGCCCTGGGCCAGCTCGGCGACCGGCTGCCACTTCTCCCACGAGGTCAGGCGCTGCTCGTAGTCGGCCTTCGCGATGGCCAGGGGCGCCGAGCCGAAGAAGCAGCGCAGCGGCGGTTCGTCCGCGTCCACGAGCTCCAGTACCGCGGCGGCGGAGGCGCGCGGGTCGCCCGGGGTGCCGACGCGCTTGCGCCGCTGCTCCTGGACCTCCTTGTGGAATTCGGCGTACGCCGGCAGTTCCTCGGACCTGCTCGACGAGGAACCGGCCCAGTCGGTGGCGAATCCGCCGGGTTCGATCAGGGTGACCTTGACGCCGAACTGCGCCACTTCCTGCGCCAGCGCCTGGCTCATTCCCTCGAGCGCCCATTTCGAGGCGTGGTAGATGCCGACCAGCGGGAACGCGCTGATCCCGCCGATGGAGGAGACCTGGAGAATGTGGCCGCCGCCCTGCTCGCGCAGGAACGGCAGTGCCGCCTGGGTGATCCACAGGGCCCCGAACAGATTGGTCTCCAGCTGGGCGCGGGCCTCGTCCTCGGTGATCTCCTCGATCATCCCGAAGTGTCCGTAGCCGGCGTTGTTGACCACCACGTCGAGCCGTCCGAACCGCTCGTGCGCCAGCCGTACGGCGGCGAAGTCGGCGTCGCGGTCCGTCACGTCGAGCTGAAGGGGCAGCAGCCGCTCCCCGTAGGTCTCGCGGAGATCACTCAGGGTGGACAGATCGCGTGCGGTCGCGGCCACGGAGTCGCCCCGTTCCAGCGCGGCGACGGCCCACTCCCGCCCGAAGCCGCGGGAGGCGCCGGTGATGAACCAGATCTTCTGTGTCATGGAGTGCTCCTCTGGAACGTGTCGTCCACCCGGTCACCGCGTCCCCGCGGTGCCACTCCGGCCACCCAACACCTTCGAGTGCACTTCAGGGCAAATCCCGCGGCCCGGCGCCCGGCCGTGTCCCGGCCAGGCCGCTCCGGCCGGGCCGGGGGGTGCCACCGGGCCCCCGCTGTCGTCCGAGGCGCCTGCACGGCCTGTTGGAGGCGCCTCGGACGGGGGCGTGAACGGGTGGCGCGGGGGCGGCGCGGTCACGCCTGTACGAGCTGCGGTTCCGGCTGCTGCACGAGCGCGGGCCGGGGCTTCCACTGGTTGGTGGTCCGCACGTATCCGTAGATCATGGAGGACATCGCCAGCAGGAGGAGCGGCCCGGCCACCCAGGGGTGCAGGGCCATGTCCACCGGAAGATAGCGGTACGAGAGCAGGAGCGCGGTGAACACCGCCGCGCCGTAGCCGACCAGCGTGAATCCCGACCGGTCCCAGCCACGGTGGAACGAGCGCATGGCCGTCTCGATCGTGAGCGCGAACACCACGCCGGCGATGAGGTCCGCGCCGTAGTGGTAGCCGAAGCCGAGCGTCGCCGTGAGCGTGCCGACCAGCCAGAACGTGCCCGCGTAGCGCAGCAGCCGCGAGCCCTCCCGGGTGTGGATGAAGAGGGTGGTGGCCCAGGCGGTGTGCAGGCTCGGCATGCAGTTGCGGGGCGTTATCTCGTCGAACGGTCTCGGGTGCGGGGCGCCGATCGGCAGCGGGGTGTGGGGCCACAGGTTGGCCGCCGCCCACTGCCCGCCCTCGGCGCCGTAGGCGAAGACCGGTCCGACCACCGGGAAGATCATGTATATGGCGGGTCCGACGAGGCCGATGGCCAGGAAGGTCCGCACCAGGTGGTGTCCCGGGAACCGGCGCTCCTCGGCCACGTTGCGCAGTTGGTAGAGCGCGAAGACGGCCGCCGCGAGCGGGAGCTGGCCGTAGACGAGGTGGAGGGCGTGGGAGCCGATGGGTCCGGAGGCGTCGACGACCCGGCCCATGACCCACGACGGGTTGCCCAGCGCGTGATCGGCCGTGGCCACGTAGGCGTCGAGGACGGACGGACGCGTCTCCGACGTGATCATCAGCCAGGTGTCGCCGGTCTTGTGCCCGGCCACCAGGAGCAGGCCCAGTCCGACGCCCTTCAGGAGCAGGATCCGTTCCCTGCCCTTGCGCCGGGTGACGGCGATGAAGGCATAACCGAGGATCACCCACAACGCGCCGTTGCCGAACATCAGGTCGGAGTCGAGCGTCCAGCGCACCAGAAGGAACGCGATGTCGATCCCGGCGGCGATGCCCAGCGCGATGAACCGTTGCCGCCAGGGCAGGACGACCATCATCAGGGCCAGACCGGCGTACAGCAGCGGTCCCGACGTAGGGGTGAGGATCACCTCGCCCACCTGATTGGAAATCGGTCCCGGCATGCCGTAGTGGCGCGCGACGATCTCCATCGTGACGAGGAATCCGAGGGTCACGACACCCGCGACGGCCCACAGAATCGCCTGTGGCCGACGCCGTTCATCGAAATCAATTATGTTGTTTATTCGTGAAATTACTCGGGATGCTATAGATATCAACTGTTTGGCCGATTTGTTTGGTGTTGGTCACATAGCTCACCCTTCGCGCTAGACGGCGTGTTCTTCTAGTGAAGGACGGACGATCAGGGCAATCGTCGTGAGTTCGATCATGCTATGAGCGTTACAGGTGCGTTTCAAGGGTCACAGCCGGTGCAAAGCTGGGCGGATTCTGTGTCCGCCGACCTGCCGGGGTGACCGAAAAATGCCATTCTGGCCGTAAATCGCTCTCCTATGATCTGGGGGCTTTCATGGTGCCGACGGACAGAGGACCCACCGCCGGATCGCGGCGGGAGAGCCGGACATGACCGGCCTCCCGGCCTCCGACGGCCATTATGGAGAAGATCTGTTCGAGCCGGAGCATCCGCAGGAATCCGAACGCATCGACGCGGCGGCGTTGATCTACGACCCCGTCACCACGGGCCGGCTGCGCGCCCTGGGTCCGAGACCGGGCGGCCGCTGCCTCGAAGTGGGAGCCGGGACCGGGACCGTGGCCCGATGGCTCCTCCAGGAGGCGGGAGCCGCGGAGGTGGTCGCGCTGGACCGGGACACCGGCGGCCTGGGCGGCCTCAGGGATTCGAGGCTGCGGGTGATCACCGCCGATCTCCGGGACGAGGGCCTCGACCCCGGCACCTTCGACCTCATCCACGCCCGGTTCGTCCTCATGCACCTGCCCGAACGCCGCCGGCTCGTCACCCGCCTCGCCCGATGGCTGAATCCCGGCGGCTGGCTGGTGCTCGGCGACGCCGTGGAGGTGCCGAACCCGCTGGACACCTCGTCGGCCTACCGGCGGACCATGGACGCCATGTGGCAGGCCCTGCGCTCGACGATCGGCACGGACACCTCGGAGATCCCGGCCTACCCGCACTTCCTGCGGGAGGAAGGACTCCGCGACGTCGCCGCCGAACTGGTCTGCCCGCCCCTGGTCCCGGACGGCCCGCTGGCCCGGTTCTGGTCCGAGACGTGGAACCGGATGCGGCCCGCCCTGGAGGAGACCGGACGTGTCGACTCCACCGTGATCGACGAGGCGCTGGCCCAGCTGGCCTCGCCCACGCTCGCCGAACTCGGCCCCGGAATGCTCATGGCCTGGGGACGACGCGCCTGAGCCCCGCACACCGACGCCCTCACGTCTGCCGGGACGGCTCGTACACCTCGGCGGCCAGCCCGAACGTCCAGGCCACTCCCTCACGGGCCGTACGGGTCGTCGGCGGGACGCGCAGCCAGTACGTACGGTTCGTGCCGTCGGGCTCGGGGGTCGAGTTGACGACCTCGACCATGACCACGTCCTCGTCCCCGACCAGTTCGACCCGCCACAGCACCCCCGTCTCGTCGCGGTGGACGGGGACGGCACCCGACTCGTCCAGATACCGGTCGTAGCCGTAGTGCTCCAGCATCACCCGGCGCAGTTCGGCGTTCTCCTCGTCGCGTATGCGCTCGGGCGTCAGCGCGGTGAGCTCGTCGAGGAACGTCCGGGGAACCGGCATCCCGCGCCAGGCGTACAGCTCGAAGCCGTCCGCGTAGCGCAGGGCCGGACCGTCGCCCCGGTCCAGGCGTCCCGCCTCGTCGCGGTGCAGGCTCGTCGGCCGCTCACTGATGACGGCGACCTTCTCGTAAGGCCACCACCAGCCCGCCTCGCGCGCCACCGCCGCGATCCCGGCCAGGGCGCTCGCCTCGCCGGGGTCGAAGGCGCACAGCCAGGCCGCGTCGTGCTGGCCCAGGGTCGCGTCCAGGAGCAGCAGCCGCACCCGGCTCTCCTCGCGCCGGTCGGTGGCGAGGTCCTCGACGACGCCCGCGCGCACCCGGTCCGCCAGGGTGCGGACCGACTCCCACAGGGGCGCGCCCGTGGCCCGCCAGTGTCCGCTCCACCCCTCGGGTCCCAGCCGCTCGTGGGCTCGCGCGCGCTCCGCCGCCCAGGGACCGGAGACCACCCTGTCGCGGACGCCGGGGCCGGTGTCGCCGAGCTCCGGCCCTTCGACGGGCACCGCGCCCATGAGGACGCGCACGGCCTCGTGGGGTGAGCGCGCCCAGACGATGCGCTCGGGCTCCTCCAGTCCGGCCTGCCGGTAGGCGAGCCGGACCCCTTCCTCGGCCGCCGTCCGGTCGCCCGCGCCCGTCCTGGTCGCGGTGGCACGCCAACTGCCCTGCTCCATCACACCGTTCCTCTCCTGTGTCCCCTGTTCCCGGGCGGCACGGCACCTTTCGACGCAACCCGGTCCTGCTCCCGGACGCGCGGTCCGCCCGTCGGTGTCCACCGCTCCGGAACCGGACCGGCACCGCCGGCGGGCCCGTCAGTCGGCGACGATCCGCACCGAGCCAGGTACGTACTCCCGCTGGCGGATCACCCGGTACCAGCCCTTGGGCAGCGGGATCGCCGCGTGTTCCTCGTGCACGACCCGCGCCCCGTCGGGGACGTGCAGCAGCATCGGCCCGAACACCCCGCCGTCCCGTATCAGACGCCCCGGACCGACCACCGCGTGGGCGTGCCCGGTGACCTCGCCGAGCGCGAGCACCAGTCGTCCACGGCCGTCACGGGGCTCCGACGCCGCGTCGCGGGCGTGGTCCGGCACGGCCTTCTCGTCCAACGGCACGATGAGCACGTCTCCTTGACGGAACATGGGTCTCCCTCCCGGCACGGCACGGGATGTGCCATGGAAAAACCGTAGGGGCGACCACTGACAATCGGCCTCGGGACCGGACGCGTACCCCCGCTGACCAGGCGTCATGTCCGTGGTGACGAGGTGCCGTACCCCGGTCCGGGCGGGTCGGGCCGCCCGCCCGGCGGCCAGTGATCCGCAGGCCGTCCCCAGGTGCCGACCCCTGTTCGCCGTGATGTCAGTGGGGCTTGGTAGAAATCGTGCACCGGGTGCGGTCCGCGCGCTCCGGGCTCTCCACCACGACCGTCGATCCACCGCACGAAGGAGTGGGCGCGCATGACCATCAACAGGCACCTCGAGGAGTTCCACGGCCTGCGGGCCTTCACGTTCCCGGACGCAGGCGACGAGTCGCCCCGGGCCACGTCGCTCCCCTCGCCCGAGTCCGTCGCCTGGCGCATCGCCGTGGACTCCTACGAGAGCGAGGAGGAGTGGGAGGACGCCTTCGCGCGCTTCCTCGCGGCCGTGGACACCGAGCGGGTCAAGGCGCTGATCGTCGGCGCGTGGAGCGACGCGTACGACTCCTCCCCCGACGCGGTGATCACGGCGCTGGTGGCCGCGCGCGACCGGCTGCCCGCGCTCAGGGGGCTGTTCGTCGCCGACATCGTGATGGAGGAGTGCGAGATCTCCTGGATCGTCCAGGGCGATGTCTCGCCGCTGCTGGAGGCCTTCCCGGATCTGGAGGAGTTCGGTGTCCGGGGCGGCAACGGACTGGTGCTCCCCGCTTTCCGGCACGAACGGCTGCGCACCCTGACCGTCGAGACCGGCGGCATGCCCGCGACGGCCGTGCGCGGTGTCGCCGGCAGCGATCTGCCCGCCCTCGAGTCGCTCGACCTGTGGCTCGGCACCTCCGAGTACGGGGGTGACGCCGACATCGCCGACCTGGAGCCGTTCTTCGCCGGGACCCGGCTGCCCGCTCTGACCCGCCTCGCTCTGCGCAACAGCGAGATCCAGGACGACATCTGCGCGGCGCTGGCCTCGGCTCCGGTCGTGGCGCGCCTCACCCACCTCGACGTCTCCATGGGCGTGCTCACCGACGACGGCGCGACGGCCCTGCTGTCGGGCCAGCCGCTGACCCACCTCGACGTGCTCGACCTCCACCACAACTACCTCGGTTCCGAGGTGCGCAAGCGCCTGCTGGAGACGCTGGAGCCCGCCGGCGTCACGGTCCACGCCGACCAGGACGACGCGGAGTCCGACGAGGAGGAGGACGGAACGGTCTGGCGTTTCGTCGCGGTCGGCGAGTAGCGGCGGACCGGACGACGAGGAGGCGGGATGGGCGGGTTGAGGCCCAAGGGCGCGCCGATGAAGTGGGCGGTCGTGGCCAACGGGGAGAACCGCCGGGTGGGCCTGTTCGCGGCGGCGGCCGAGGCGGCGGGCTCCGGCACGCCCCGGGTGGTCGAGTGGCGGGACGTACTGCGCGACGGCGGGCACGACTTCGCCGACGACGAGGTCGTCCGGCTGGACTCACCCGGCGAGGACGCCGACGTGGACCGGCTGTTGCGCGGGATCGGTGAGCCGACCCGGGTGGAGGGCTCCGCGCGCTGGTACGCGCGGTTCCTGGACTGCGTGGGTTCGCTGCGCGGCGGGCTGCGGCTCGACGACCCGGCCGAGCTGGCCGTGCTCTTCGACAAGCGGCTGTGCCACGCCCGTCTCGACGCGGCGGGCGTGCCGGTGCCCCCGTCCCCCACTTCCGGAGCCCGCGCGGCGGTCGCGGACTGGAGCGGCGTCCGGGACCTGATGGATCAGGCCGCGCTGCGGAGGGTCTTCGTCAAACTCGCGCACGGTTCGTCCGCGTCGGGCGTGCTGGCCGTGGAGACGACCGCCTCCGGCCGGATCCGGGCCACCACCTCCGTCGAACGCACGGCGGACGGCGACCTCCACAACTCCCTTCGGATCCGCCGCTACACGGACGAGTCGCAGATCGCGGCGATCGTGGACACGCTCGCGCCGGACGGACTGCACATCGAGCGCTGGCTGCCGAAGGCCTCGCTCGGCAGCAGATCGGCGGACCTGCGTGTCGTGGTCGTCGCCGGGCGCGCGACCCACGCCGTGGTCCGCACGAGCCGCTCCCCCCTGACCAATCTGCATCTGGGCGGGGCGCGCGGCGATCTCGCGGCCGTGCGCGCGCTGGCCGGTGACCGGTGGCCGGAGGCCCTCGGCATCAGCGAGCGGGCGGCCGCCTGCTTCCCCGGCACCCTGTGCGTGGGCGTCGACCTGCTGCCCGCCGTCGGCTGGCGCCGCTTCGCCGTAGGGGAGGTCAACGCCTTCGGCGATCTGCTCCCCCGGCTGACCGGCCTGCCGGGCAGCGGCGCCGAAGGGCTGGACACGTACGCGGCGCAGATCGCGGCGGTCCGTTCCCGCTTCCCCGGACAGTTCCCCGTACGACCCGCACCTCCGCTCGACACCCCCGCCAGGACAGCACATGCCCCAGCCTGAACCCGACAGCGCACCGGCCGTCGCCCCGCCCGCCCCCGGACCGTCCGCGCCGCCGGACATGAACGAGGTGGTGGGCCGCGACGACCTGCTCCTGCTCACCCTCGACACCCTGCGCCACGACGTGGCCGTCGAACTCGCGGCGGCCGGCCGGCTGCCGAACCTCACCGCGCATCTGCCCGGTGGCACCTGGGAACGGCGGCACGCACCGGGGAACTTCACCTACGCCTCCCACCAGGCCATGTTCGCGGGCTTCCTGCCCACCCCCGCGGAGCCCGGACCGCACCCGCGGCTGTTCGCGGCACGGTTCGCCGGCAGCGAGACGACGGCGGGCCGCACGTTCGTCTTCGACACCCCGGACCTGGTGTCCGGCCTCGCCGCACAGGGCTACCGCACGGTGTGCGTCGGGGGCGTCGGCTTCTTCAACAAGCAGGGCGCGCTGGGCAGTGTGCTGCCCGGGCTCTTCCAGGAGAGCCACTGGGAGCCGGAGTTCGGGGTCGCGTCGCCCACCTCGTTCGAGGCGCAGGTCGCCCGGGCGGAGAAGGTGGTCGCCGAACTCCCCGCCGGACAAAGACTGTTCCTGTTCCTGAACGCGTCGGCGCTGCACCAGCCGAACTGGTTCCACCTGCCCGGTGCCACCCGGGAGACGGGCGACAGCCGGGCCACCCACGCGGCGGCCCTGGAGTACATCGACGCGCACGTCGGACGGCTGTTCCGTGCGATGAGCTCGCGCCGCCGCTGCTTCGCCATCGTCTGCTCCGATCACGGCACGGCCTACGGAGACGACGGCTACACCGGCCACCGTCTCGGCCACGACTGCGTGTGGACCGTGCCCTACAGCCACTTCTTCCTGGAGCCGACCGTATGACCCTCGCCCCCGCGGCCGCCCCGACCGGCCTGCCGCGCCCGTACCAGAGCTACACCTACGCCTATCCGCACAAGACCGCCTACCGGCCGCTCGACCCGCGCCCCGCGCTGCGGGACCTGTGGGCCGGCGAGTCCCGTCGGTCGCTGTCCCTGTATCTGCACATCCCGTTCTGCGAGATCCGCTGCGGTTTCTGCAATCTGTTCACCCGGATCGGCGCTCCCGACGGCCTGACGGGACGCTATCTGGACGCGCTGCGGCGCCAGGCCGTCGCGATGCGCGAGGCCCTCGGCGACGCCGAGGTCCCCCACTTCGCCAACGCCGCGTTCGGGGGCGGCACACCGACGTTCCTGGAGGCCGCCGAGCTGGAGCGGCTGTGCGACATCGCCGAGCGGGAGATGGGGGCCGATCTCCGCGCGATCCCGCTGTCGGTGGAGGCCTCGCCCTCGACGGCCACGGCCGACCGGCTGGCCGTGCTGGTCGAGCGGGGCGCCACCCGGCTCAGCCTCGGGGTGCAGAGCTTCGTGGAGGAGGAGTCCCGTGCCGCGGTGCGGCCCCAGCGGCGCTCCGAGGTGGAGGCGGCGCTCACGCGGATCCGCGAGGCGGCCGTCCCCGTCCTCAACATCGATCTGATCTACGGCATCGACGGCCAGACCGCGGCCAGTTGGCGCCACTCGCTGGACGCGGCCCTGGCCTGGCGCCCCGAGGAGATCTACCTCTACCCGCTCTACATCCGGCCCCTCACCGGTCTCGGCCGGCACACGGACGCGCGGACGGCCGGTCTGGAGTGGGACGAGCAGCGGCTGCGGCGGTACCGGGAGGGCCGTGACCATCTGCTGGAACACGGCTACGAGCAGGTGTCGATGCGTATGTTCCGGCGCGCGGACGCACCGCCGCAGGGCCCGGACGACTACGCCTGCCAGACCGACGGGATGATCGGCCTCGGCTGCGGTGCGCGTTCGTACACCTCCACGCTGCACTACTCCTTCGACTACGCGGTGTCGATGCGCGAGATCCGCGGGATCATCGACGACTACACCGCCACCGAGGACTTCTCGCACGCGCTGCACGGCCGCCGCGTCGACGAGGACGAGGCTCGCCGCCGGCATCTGCTCCAGTCGTTGCTCCAGGCCGAGGGCCTGCCCGTGGCGGACTACCGGCTGCGCTTCGGGGCGGACCCCCGCGACGACTTCCCGTCCGAGATCGGGACGCTCGCCGCGCGCGGCTGGCTCTCGCACCGGGACGAGGACCGGCTCCGGCTCTCCGCGGAGGGACTCGCCCACTCGGACGCGATAGGCCCCGAGTTCTTCTCGCCGGCCGTCCGGGACGCCATGGCCGACTACGAGACGAAGTGAGACCCGGTGGACCTGACGATCCTGTACCGCGGCCCGCTGGCCTCCTGCGACTACGACTGTCCGTACTGCCCGTTCGCCAAGCGCCGTGACTCCACCGCGCAGCTGCGCGCGGACCGCGCGGCCCTGGAGCGGTTCACGGCCTGGGCGGCCGAGCAGCGGGAGGACCGGCTGTCGGTGCTGTTCACCCCGTGGGGCGAGGGGCTGGTCCGCTCCTGGTACCGCCGTGCCCTGGTCGAGCTCTCCCACCAGCCCCATGTCAGGCGGGTGGCCATCCAGACGAATCTCAGTTGCCGCACCGACTGGCTGGAGGCGGCGGACCGGGACGCGGTGGCGCTGTGGTGCACGTACCACCCGGGCCAGACACCGCACGAGCGGTTCGTCGCCAAGACCCGGCGGCTCGGCGAACTGGGTGTCCGTTTCAGTGTCGGCGTCGTCGGCCTGCCCGAGCACCGGGAACCCGCGCGGCGGCTGCGGGCGGAGCTCCCGGAGCATGTGTACCTGTGGGTGAACGCCGCCGAGGGACACACCTACACCGACGAACAGGCCGCCGAGTGGACGGCGCTCGACCCGCTCTTCCCGTTCAGCCGCCATCCGCACCGGTCGGCGGGGCTGCCGTGCCGTACGGGCGAGTCGGTCGTCTCGGTGGACGGCGACGGACGGGTGAGCCGCTGCCACTTCGTGCGGACGGAGCTGGGCCGGCTGTACGACGGTTCCTACCGCGCCGCGCTCGCCCCGCGGCCCTGCCCGCTGACCCTGTGCGACTGCCACATCGGTTACGTGCACCTGGAGACCCTGCCGCTGTACGACGTCTTCGCGGGCGGCGTCCTGGAGCGGGTCCCGCGCGAACTGCCGGACCGGGCACCGCTTCCCGTGGTCGCCTCGTCCGGCATCGTCCCGTTGTCTCAGCCGTCGCGCCTTCGCGCGATGTAGACCGTGTTGGCGGAGGTCCCGCCCTGGAGCGGATTGTCGAAGTCGACGACGTGCGCCGCGGTGTCCGTGAAGACCTCCGCGAGCACCGTGCCGAACGCGTCGTCCGGCGGGTCGTTCGACCACAGGGCGAACACGCCGCCGGGACGGAGGAGTTCGGCCAGTGCCGTCAGACCGGCCTTCGTGTAGAGCGTGGCGTGGGCGGGGTGCAGCACGTGGCGCGGTGAGTGGTCGACGTCCAGGAGGATCGCGTGGAACCGGCGACCGGGGTTGTCGGGGTCGAGCCCGCGCGGCCCGTCCCCGGTGGTCATCGCGAAGAAGTCACCGCGCACCAGACGGCACCGGGGATCGGAGGAGAGGCCCTCGCCCAGGGGTACGAGCCCCCGCCGGTGCCAGTCGATCACTTCGGCCAGGGTGTCGACGACGATGAGCGAGCGGACCCGTGGGTCGTCGAGCGCGGTCCTGGCGGTGTACCCGAGGCCGAGTCCGCCCACCACCACGTCGAGCGGGGTGTCGGGCAGCTCCGCCAGGCCGAGCCGGGTCAGCTCGACCTCCCCCTTGGTGAAGAGACTGGACATCAGGTACTCGTCGCCGAGCTTCACCTCGTACACGTCGTCGCCGGACAGCGGGTCGCGCCGGCGGCGCAGGCTGATCTCGCCCATGGGCGTGGGACGCCAGTCGATCTCCTCGAAACGCGCGCTCATCCGATGCTCTTCTCCCCAGGTCTCGTGGCACCGAGGTCTCGTGGCGCCACCGTCGAGGATCTTCACACGGACCGCGTCCGGCCGGCGGTCAAACGGCCGGACGACACCGGTACGAGTCCATGGGCTCGGTCGCGCCTTCCGGGTCCCCGACCTGCCCGGGCCGTCAGTGGGCCAGGACGGGGCCGGGCTCGCCGGAGTCGGCCGTCGGTGCCTCGCCCGTGTCCCGGGCTCCCGCCAGCCGCAGGGTCACCAGTGCCGTCAGGCCCGCGGCGACGCCGAAGGTGAGGGCGGCCGGGACGCCCGCGTCGAGCTGGGTGACCAGGGACACCGGTCCCCGGATGACGAACGCGTCGTCGAAGGCGATGTGCACCAGCCGGCCGGCCGTGAGGCCGAGGACGGTCGCGCAGACCCCGCAGACCGCCATCGCCGGAATCGTGGTCCGGGTGAGCAGGCCGGGCAGCAGCCGCAGCGCCCACCAGACCACGACCAGCACGAGCGCGTCGGCGGCCCGGTAGAGCAGCCAGTCGCCGATCGGTGAGGCCGCCGGGCTCGCCCAGCTGCCGATCAGCAGCCACGCCCGCAGCAGGTCGCCGGGCTCGGACAGCAGCCCTCCACCGTCGAAGGAGGTCTGGATCCAGCCGGCCACCGACTGGTACGACAGGACGACGAGGGAGAGCGCGGTCACTGCGGTTCCCGTGCTCGCGGCCAGCCGGGCGGCTCGGGGTTCCACGATCGCGCGGGGTGCCGGTTCCTCCCCCTTGGCGGCGATCCGGGCCACGAGCACGGTGACCAGAGCGGCCGCCAGGCCCACCGGGACCGTGACGGGCCCGCTCGACGTGATCACGGAGGCCAGGCGTGGCAGGAACCGGAAGCTGCCCTGCCCGTAGGACGCGATCTCCCAGGGCGCGGAGACGGTCACGGCCAGCATTGCGGCCATCGGGGTCCAGGCCCACAGTCCGAGCACGGCGGCCGGGGTACGGCCCTCGGTCGGGGGGAGCCTGCGGAGCAGGAGCAGCGCGCCGGCCAGGAAGAACGCGAAGACCGCCACGAATCTGATCTGCATAGCGGTGGTGTAGAGGTCGGCGTACCGCGAGCCTCCGCCGAGGCCCGAGCCGCCGTCCGTGACGGCGTCCGTGGAGCCGCCCGTCGCCAGGGCCGCCGGAACGTCGTACGCCCACGGCCGCAGCCACACCCGCAGCTCGCTCACCGACTGGGCGTCGAACACATGGGTGGCGCCGCGCAGTTCGAGTGCGGAGCTGCTCTTCCCGGCCCACCACAGCAACAGCGTGACGATCAGACTCCCGACCAGTGCCGGTATCACCGCGCGCCGATATGTCATGTGCGTTCCCCCGTCTGCTTCCTGCGTCCCGCATGCTTCAACCCGCTGAAGAATAAGGGGTGTTGATCGACAGGGAGCGCGCGGAGGTCAGACGTCGGCCACCAGGAGCCGGTAGCCGACGTCGATGGTGTCGAGTGCGAGCAGATCGGACTGACGGCGGTGCCAGTGGCCCGTCGCGAGGTCGTCGGTCAGCGCCGCCAGACCAGGAGCGAGGGTGTCCTCTCCCGTCTGGGCGAACATGGAGATTCCGGCGCGCACTTGGGGGTCGAGGTAGGCGTGGGGTCTGCGCCAGTACGCCGCGCCGAAGCCGTCCGTGCAGTCGTGCGGGACGTGGACGGGCTCCTGGTGCGCCCCGCCGAGCAACGTGGTGAGCCGGTCCATCGGAACGGCCCGGCTGTCGTCGAACGCCGCGGCCTGCGGCAGGTATTCGCGTACGAGCCAGAACCTCTCGCGGAAGATCTCCTGGTCCCAGGTGAGGACGACGATGCGGCGGCGCGCGACCCGGCGGAGTTCGGCGATGCCGGCCACGAGGTCGGTCCAGTGGTGGACGGTCAGCAGTGCCATGACGGCGTCGGCGGCGTTGTCGCGCAGCGGAAGGCGTTCGGCGACCGCGCACACGGCGGGCGCGGATCCCGGCGGGCGCTGGTCGATCATGATCTGGCTGGGCTCGACGGCGAGTACCGTCTGCCGCGGCTCGTAGGAACCGGTGCCCGCCCCTACGTTGATCACGGTCGCGGCGTCCCCGAGGGCGGCGTGCACCTGCGCGGCTATCCGCGGATCCGGCTGCCGGGTCCGGCCGTACGTGGCGCCGAGCGTGTCATAGATGGCCATGTTTCCCAGTATTACGAAGGAGTCACCCTCCAGGGGCCCGCTCCGCACGCCGCACTACGGCCGGAGGGGGCCGGAACGTTCACCGGAGCGCGCACCGCATCGGATCGGCAAGAAAAAACCCTGCCCCGTACAGCACGGGGCAGGGTCTTCGTGGAGCGCCGGGCAGGCCTTGCACCTGCATTTCCCCGCAGGAAGCGGGGCGTCTTTCCTTGGACCACCGACGCATCGCGGACCGGGGAATCTCCCCCGACCAGCTCAAGATCAATAATATCAGACGATCACACTCGGCCATGCCGGGCCGTTTCTTGCAGGAGGTCACATGAGCGAGGCGTACTCGCCCGTCCCCGAGCTGAACCTGCTCCGGGAGTTCGAGGACCGGCTGGGTCCCGTCTTCTACTCGGAGGGGTTCGAGCTGTCCGCGTACGACGGGGACGCGGGCCTCCACACCTGGTCGGAGGACCCCGCCTTCGTCGGCCGGTTCATCCCCTTCGCGAAGGCCAACGGCAGCGGCTCCGACTACGCCTTCTGGCGGTGCGACGACCGCGCCGAACTCGCCACCCTGCCGGTCGTGTTCGTGGGCGACGAGGGCGACCTGTACGTGATCGCGCGCGACCTCGGGGAGCTGTTCCAGCTTCTGGCCCTCGACCGTGAGCCCGTCTCGGAGGGGTTCCCCGAACCCGGCGAGGTCGAGGAACACAGCGCGGGCCACGCCGAGTTCGTCGCCTGGCTGGAGACGACGTTCGGGCTCGGACCGGCGAAGGACCCGGAGGCGCTCCGGCACGCCCGCGCGGACCTCGACGACCGGTTCAGGGCGTGGGCACGCCCCTTCACCCATGCGGTCGACGACTGACCGGCGTCTCAGCCGGTGGCCTCCGGGCGCCCCTCGACGCCGAACAGGCGAGTGTGGGTGTCGTGCACCGCGGTGCGCCCGGCTTCCAGCGCGGACTCCAGGAGGTCCCCCTCACGGGCGAGGCGGCCGACGGCGGGTGAGTCCTGCGCGGGGCGGATCGAGACGACGGACGCGTGGTCGGCCAGGCGGGCGTCGTCCTCGGCCAGGCGTGTCTCACGGCCCAGGAACACCTGGCGCAGCGCCTCGGGTTCCTTCCTCAGCACCGTCCTCGCGATGAGCGTCGCGGAGCGGGACGGCCGGGCGACGTCGATCGCCCTGCGCGACCGCAGCACCATGACATGGGTCGCCCCCTGAGCCAGCGCGGTCCGGTAGGGCACGGATTCGGAGACGCCCGCGTCGTAGAAGCGGCGTCCGCCCAGCGTCACGGGCTCGCCCGCCAGGAGCGGCAGGGAGGCGCTGGCCCGCAGCGCGGCCCGCAGCTCCGCCGCGTCGGTGATGAAGGGCCGCAGGTCGGTCGATTCCCCGGTCTCGGCATCGGTGGCCAGCGGGTGGTACTCGATGTCATTGGCGAGGATCGAGGCGAAGTCCATCGGCGCGCAGTCCTGGTCGCCGTAGCGGTAGAGGACCTCGTAGAAGGCGTGCAGGTCCACGAGCGGCTTGCCGCGCAGGGGGTTGGAGCGCCGGATCAGCGTCTTGGCGTACTTGGGAACCGCCCAGAAGCGCAGCGACTGCGGGCTGGTGCTCAGCAGCCACGCGGCGGAGGCGGCACCGGCCGAGGCCCCGTAGACGGCGTCGAAGCTGTCGGTCAGTCCGAGTTCGTGGAGGGCGAGCGCCATTCCGCCAGCGATGATGCCACGCATTCCGCCGCCCTCGATGGCCAGGGCGACGCGGTGCCCGTCGGCGCGGGCGCCGGGGCGGCTGCCGGTGCGCGCACGCTCGGTGAGCACGCTCCAGACCGGGTGCGGCTCCGCGGACTCGGGCGTCCCGGCGGGATTCGTGGCGGTCGTCGTCATCGTGGTCAGGGCTCCAGGGGACAGCTCGGGGGTGATTTCTGCACGCAGAGCTCGGGGACGGACTTACTTTACCAGTGAACAGCCACTCACTAGCCGATGGCTAGTGAACGGCGGACGTCCGGTCGCCCCACGCCCTCGGGCACACCCGCCCACCCCCGCGGGCTCACGCCTCGCCGGACTCCGTGGTCCCGGGCACCGCGAGCAGACCGCGGACGGTCAGGAGCAGCGTGGCCCTCAGGTCGTCGTCGCAGAGGTCGGACAGTTCGCCGAGGCCCTCCAGCATCCACACGCACATCACGTAGGCCATGCGTTCCGCCGGAGTGGGCGAGCCGCCGAACAGCACCCGCAGGATGCGGCGCCGGCGCCGGTCGTTCTCGGCGTACACGCTGGCGGCCCGGATCTCGGGATCGTGCAGGAGCATGGTCCCGAGCTCGCGGTTGCGCACCAGGAAGTCGACCCAGCCGACCGCGTACGCGTCCAGCCTCTCCTGGCGTGACGGCATGGCCGCCAGCTCGTCCAGGAGCACCGTCATCTGCTCGACGGCCGGGTCGAGGGATGCCTGGAGGATCTGGGCCTTGGTCCGGAAGTGGTAGTAGACCGCCGCCTTGGTGAGGCCCATCTCGTCGGAGATGGCCTGCAACGAGGTGGCCTGGTAGCCGCGGGCTGCGAAGAGCCGCTGGGCCGTCTCGACGATCTGCTGTCTCGTCGCCGCGGCCTGGGCGGATCGGCCGACGACCGGGACGCCCGGCTCTCGCTCGCTGGGCACGCTCGCTCGCTCCCGCATGGGTCTTGCCTTCATCGGCCAGGGGTGACAACAGAACGAAGGCCCACTTTACCCGCGCGGTCGGCCGGCCCGCGTACGGCTGGCGGACCGCCCGTACGGGCCCGGCCGCCGCGGGCATCTCCCCCGCCCGGGCGGGGCGGCCGGGCGTACTCCTCAGAGCTGGGCCGCCGGTTCGAGTGCCTCGACGGCCGCCGCCGCGGCGGCGGAGTCCCGGCCGTAGAAGATGTCGATGTCGACCTCCTCGCCGCCCATGGTCAGGGTGTCCCAGGCGCCGCTGAGCACCAGCATGCGCAGCGTGCTGCTCTCCAGGGTCCCCAGCCGTTCGAGGATCGCGTCGTCGTGCGGAAGACCGTCCATGCGCTTCGCGAGCCGGGAACGGATGCCGCGCAGCCGTTCCAGCAGCGTCGCGGTGTCGGCGTCGCGGTCCGGCTCCTCGGGGATCCCGTCGATGCCGTGGGCGATGATGTCCTTGATGGCCCAGGTGTCACCCTTGTCGTCGGTGGTCACCATCGCCTTCCACGCACGGCTCTTGTGGCGGTACTGGAGCATCGACATCGCGGCCTCGTGGCGCAGGAAGTCCGCGTCCCGGAACGGCTTGCCGTTCCACGCTCCGTTGAGGGAGCGTGCGAGCGAGATGGCCGACGCCAGACCGCTGTTGAGTCCCCGGCCCGGCCAGAAGTGGATGGCGTTAGCGGCGTCGCCCAGCAGGAATCCGTACGTGCCCGGAGTGCTGGCCGTCGGCGGCAGCAACTCGGCGGTGAAGCGCGGGCGTTGCACCATGTCGAGGCGGAACGAGGTGACCGCGCTCAGTTCCCCGGGCCCGACGCCGAACAGACGCAGCCCCTCGCCCACCCGCTTCCACAGCGCGGACCCCCTGATGAGGGCCGGGAGGAACAGGGTGCTGTGCGTGGTGCACCGGAAATCGCCGTGCTCGTCGCGCCCCATCAGACAAGGGCGGGAGGCGATGCACTCCTCGAACACCCGGCGGACCGGATCGATGCCGACGACCTCCGCGGTCTCCGCGTCCGTCAGACGCATGTTGAGGAAGCCCTCGCCGCGCAGGGAGTTGAGCAGGAAGCGGTTCTGTCCGACGGTCAGCAGGACGGCCATGGGGTCGGCCAGCCCCGACTTCACCCGCAGCCCGAGGACCACGTCCTGGAGATGGCGGCCGTTGAGCGAGTAGATCGACTCGTCCGCCTTGCCGAACTTGGCGGCGAAGTGCTCGCGGGTGTGCGACCGTCCGCCGTCGCAGATCGCCAGGACGTGCTGGGTGGCCAGGGCCTCCTGCTGCTTCTCCACGTCGAACCGGGCCGGCACGAGCTGGATACGGCTCCGTTTCTCGTTCGCCACCTCCAGGAGCCGGTCCTCGATGTAGGCGATCCTCATGTTGCGCGGGTGGTGGTCGCCGATGGAGTCGGGGCCCGAGGGCCACATCTCGGTGTAGCTCTCCGGGTCGAAGAGCCGGGCCTGCACCTCCTCGGGCAGGCTGAGGTACTGGCGGCTCTGGATCGTCACGACCTGCTGGCGCCGCACGTTGCCCTGGCTCGCGTCCTTCCAGACGATCTTCCGGCCCTGTTTCCGCCACCGGCCGTCGTAGACGGTGATGCCGACCTGGGCGCCGAGGAAGTGCTCGAGCAGCAGGGCGAGCGCCAGTCCGACGGGGCCTCCGCCCGCGATGGTGACGCGCAGCACCGGCCCGCGGTCGGTCTCCTCCTCGCCGGCGGTCAGCGACCTCGGCAGGGAGAGCGCCATGATGGTCTCCATGGCGTCCGCGACCTCGAAGCGGAACTCCTGGTCGCCGATGGTGATGTCGTCGCCGGCCTTGAGGAGCTGCGACTCGATCTCCTCGCCGTTCACCAGGGTGCCGTTGCTGCTGCCGCAGTCGCGCAGCACATACCCCTGGGTGTCGTCCAGGACGATCTCCGCGTGGAACCGCGAGACGCTCGGACTGGAGAGCACGACGGTGTTCTCGGGATTGCGTCCGAACGTGACCCGGGTCCCGATCACCGGTATCCGTTCTCCGGCCAGTAGTCCATCACGTCCGACAAGCACCGGCGCCACGGGACTTCCTCCCCCAGTTTGACGACATTCCTGCTGTCGCCGCGCCGTCGGCGCGCACCTCCGGCCGGACATGACCGGGCGGCGCGCGACGGATGGGGCGGGGCGACATTCGCTCGACGTACGGGAACGGTGAACGGTTCAGTCCGACAACGGCGTAGGGTCGCTTGACCGGTACGGATGGCCCATCATGCCCGATTCCGGAGCCTTTCGGGAGAGGCCGTCGGGCGTCGGCGGAACGGATCGCCGAGGGGCGGGTCCGGGGCCTCCGGGTCCGCCGTGCACCGGAGCACCGGGCCGGCCCGTCAGCCCCGTACGACGCCTACGGCTTCCGGGCGACGCCCACGTACAAGGGGATCGTTTCACCCTCGGTCTGCGGGCGCTCTCCCTCGGGGTCCCACCGCGCGGCCAGCTCGATCCCGGGGTCGAGGAGGTCAAGTCCCGCGAAGAACCTGGTGAATTCACCGCGCGAGCGGACCTGCGCCGTCGTTCCGCCCTTGCGGTAGACCTCGACGACCCGTTCCCAGGCCTCGGGGTCGAAGTCTCCCGTCGCGTGCGAGAGCGCCAGGTAGCTTCCGGGAGCGAGCGCGTCGACGAGTTCGGCCACGATGGCGTACGGGTCGTCCTCGTCGCCCACCAGGTGCAGGAGGGCCACCATGGACAGGGCGACCGGCTGATCGAAGTCGAGGGTCTGCCGCGCCGCGGCCAGGATCTTCCCGGGCTCCTGCACGTCCGCCTGGATGTAGGCGGTACGTCCCTGCGGGTCGCTGTGCAGCAGCGCCTCGGCGTGACGGAGGACGATCGGGTCGTTGTCGGCGTACACCACGTGCGCGGCGGGGGTGACGGCCTGGACGATCTGGTGGAGGTTCGGCGCGGTCGGGATCCCGGTGCCGATGTCCAGGAACTGGCGGATGCCCCGCCGTGCCAGCAGGCGGGCGGCGCGGTGCATGAAGTCCCGGTTGGTCCGGGCCATTTCCTTGACCGCGGGGAAGAAGGAGATGACCTGCTCGGCGGCCTCCCAGTCGACGGGATAGTTGTCCTTGCCGTCCAGGAAGTAGTCGTACATGCGCGCCGACTGGGGCTTGCCGGTGTCGAGCGCGTCCGCGCCTGTTCCTGCGTCTGTCACGTCGGTCCTCCGCCGCTGCGGGCGTGGTCGTAGGGTCGGTTCGGTCGTGGTGGGTCGTTGCCGCCGGGATGGCGGGGGTCAGGCGATGAGGAAGTCCGCCCGGCCCTCCTTGGCACCGCCGACGAACTCGGCGATGACCGACGAGGCGCAGATGAGGGCGGGGCCGTCCGGGTCCGCCGACCGTCTCACCGCGACGACGCCGCCGCCGAGTTGCTTGATCTCGACGCAACCGCCGTCACCGCCGGCGTTCCAGGGTCTGCTCCACCCCTGGGTTCCCAGTTCCTCGGCGGCGTTCACGGCGTGGTTCATCGTGTTGTCTCCTTGCGGACGTCCGCCAGGGATGGCCTGGGTACGTCGTGTGGGCGTGGCTCGCGCGGTCGTCCGGACGACGACCCGGCGCACGAACGGACGTCGTCGTGACGGAAGGCGACTCGGCCCGGCTTCGCCGCCGGGCCTCGTCGTGCGGGCGCCTTCGGGGCCGGTCGTACCGACGGGGTCCAGGAGGTCCCGCGGCGGAAGGGGGAGGGAGGTCGGCGGGTTCAGGGTCGACGGCGTGACGGGAGCACCACTCGTCTGCGGGAGGAGGTGGTTCGGGCCGCCGTCCGCCGCGACCGACGCGGTCACGAGGTCGCCACCGGCCGGCGGCCGGACGGAACGGACCGCTCTGCGTTCATGTGTCACGCCTCATCGACCCCCTGGACGCGGAGCAGTCTGCCATGACCGTCCCCCTCACGGACAGGTCTCGCGGCCCTCGGCGCCGCCACGCGCCGGTTCGAACTCAACGCGCGCCCACGGGAGTTGTCCGCAGTGACCGGTGTTCTCACGCATGCCGCGACAACGGGCCCGGGGCTCCCTCAGTTCCACCATTCGGCGGCGAGGGCCTCGACGGCCGCCGGAGTGGCGGCCGAGCGGACCGGGATCTCCTCGGGCAGGGCCCTGCGGGCGAGGTTGGCCAGGGTGGAGCCGGGGCCGACCTCGACGAGACGGAGGCGGCCGGGGGCCGTGGCGGCGAGGGTGCTCATGGAGCCGGCCCAGCGCACGGGCATGACGAGCTGGCGGACCATCATGGTCCGCCAGCGTTCGTGGTGGTGGAGGTGCGCGCGGGCGTCGACGTTCGCGATCACCGAGCAGTTCGCCGGGTGGAACGGCGTACGGCCGACGGCCTCGGCCAGACGCGGGGCGGCCGGAGCCATCAGCGGGGTGTGGAACGCGCCGCCGACCGGGATGCGGAAGACGCGTGCGCCGCCGCGGGCGGCCTCCTCGGCCAGCGCCGTGACGTCCTCGACGGTGCCGGAGATCACGACCTGTTCGGCGCCGTTGATGTTGGCGACCCACACCCGTGCCCGCCGCGTGGCCCGCATCCGGGCGGCGAGCCGCCGTGCCCGGGACACGATGTCGGCGCCGATGAGGACCGCCATGGTGCCGGGCGTGAGCCGGGTGGCGGCTTCCATGGCCGCGCCGCGCTCGGCGACCAGCCGGACGGCGTCCTCCGCGTGGAGCACTCCGGACGCGGTCAGGGCCGCGTACTCGCCGAGGCTGTGCCCGGCACACACCACGGGCCGCAGGTCACCCGCCGCCGAGCGCAACGCGTCGAGCAGGACCATCTCCAGCGTGAAGGTGGCCAGTTGGGCGGCGTCGGTACGGGTCAGCTCCTCGGCTCCGGCGTCCAGCAGCAGCCGGCCGAGGTCCCGTCCGGTGATCTCGGAGAGGCGGGTGACGACCTCCCAGTGCGGGGTGTCGCGCCAGGGCTCGCCCATGCCGGGGCGCTGGGCGCCCTGGCCGGGGAAGAGCAGGCCCACGCCGAACGGCGGTGCCTGCGGCCGGCGAGCCGTCCTCGGGGACGGCTCCTGCGATGTCGGTGCGGACACGTCTGGGGGTCCCTTCCCGGTGCGGATGTGCCGGACTTCCGGAACCGAGAGGGGCTCGGCTCCGGAAGTCCGGACGGTTCGGGGCGCGTTGGCGGCACCCCGGTTCAACGGGCGTGTGCCGCCGGTCCCGTTCCGGGGACCTGGGGCACGGTGACGTCCAGGACGCCCCCGAGGAAGGCGGGCAGGGACGCCCGTACTCCCGCGAACGGCTCGTGTCCACCGGGATAGCGCTGCCAGGTCACCGGATGCCCCCAGCCGGTGAGCAGGTCCCTCAGGCCCGCGCCACTGCGTTCGGGGACCACCCAGTCACGTGCCCCGTGACCGATCCACACCGGCAGATCGCTGTTGGCGGGCGACGGCCGGCCGGTGGGGAGCAGCGCGGACAGGTCGGGAGGCATGAAGGGCGCGTAGAGTGCCACGCCCGCCAGCCGCCGGGTGTAGGTGAGGGCCATGGTCAGGGCGACCGTGGCTCCCTGGGAGAAGCCCGCGAGCACGATCCGTCCGGGGCCGATCCGGTCGGCCTCCGCGTCCAGCAGCGCCGCGAGCGGCCGGTGCACCGCCAGCAGTCCCTCGACGTCGATCCGGTCGATCGCGAGGAGGTTCTGCGGGAACCAGCACGGCACCGCCAGACCGCTCAGCAGGCTGGGGGCCGAGACGGGGGCCCGCGGGAACACCCCGCGCACTCCCGCCTCGGCGAGCCGGAACCGCTGGGTCACGGCCATCAGGTCGCCCGGCGCCTGGCCGATGCCGTGCAGCCATACGACGGTGGCGCGGTGCGGCCGTAACGGAGGGGTCGTCTCGTAGTGCAGGCGTTCCATCGTGCTCATGCCGACTGGGGTACCGGCCGTGGTGTGGCCGGGCGGCGGAAGAGCATGGAGGCGTACTGGCCGCCGAACCCGAAGGAGTTCTTCAGCACGCTCCTGACCGGTCGGCGGACGGGGGTGAGGGAGGTGCGCACGTCGCAGGCGGGGTCGGGTTCGGTGGTGGTCGTGACGGGCGGGATGATCCCCCGGCACATCGTGAGGGCCGCCGCGGCCGTCTCCACGACTCCGGAGGCGGCGGAGCCGTGCCCGGTCAGCGACTTCACGGCACTGACGTCGAGTTCCGCCGTCCGTTCGCCGAACAGCCGGTGCAGGGCGCGGGCCTCGGTGACGTCGTTGAGGCGGGTGGAGGTGCCGTGGGCGTTGACGGTGTCGACGTCGTCCGGGTCGGCGCCGGCCTGTTCCAGGGCGGTGCGCATGACCCGTTCGATCATGTCCGCACTGGGGGCGGTCATGTGGCGGGTGTCCACCGCGAGCCCCCAGCCGCCGATCACGGCGTACGGCTCGGTCATCCCGCGCCGGGCCGCGTGCTCCTGGGTCTCCAGGACGAGCGCGCCCGCCGACTCGTTGATGACCATGCCGGTGCGGCGCCTGTCGAAGGGCATGGAGGCGAGGGCGGGGTCGCCCTTCCAGCGCGAGAGCGCCATGAGCTGGCCGTACTGGGAGAGCACGTACGGCGTGTTGCGGGAGACGGCCGCCGACACGACCGCGTACCCGGCGCGGCCCGAGCGCAGCAGCCGGGCGGCCTCGGCGATGGCGCGCAGGCCTCCGGAGCAGGTGGCCTCCAGACGTACGGGGATGACGGACGTGCCGAGGCGGCCGGCGATCTCGGTCGGGTAGGCCGACAAGTCCCGTGTCTCGGGCGGGAGATGCCTGCCCCGCAGGTGTTCGAGGACGGCCGCGGGTTCGTTGCCGATGCGGTCGTAGCGTTCGGCGAGGTCTTCCATGTGGGTGACGTAGTCCTGCGGGAAGGAGCCGGTCGGGCCGGGCCACACGCGGGCGTAGACCAGCGCGGCGGGCCCCTCCCGCGGGGGCAGTTCGCCGAGGCGGGCGTCGGCGAGCGCCTGGTCCACCGTGGCGAGCATCAGGGAGTCGCCCCAGGACCTGTCGGGCGCTCCGTAACCTGCCGCGACCTCGGCCTTGACGTCCTCCGGGATGAGTCCGGCCGTCCACCCGCAGGGCAGTCCCGTGGTGTCCATCCGTTCCTCCCGGACGATGCCGGAGCGGCCTTCGAGGTTGGCCGACCAGAACGTCTCGACGTCCCCGCCGATGGGAGTGACCACCCCCATGCCGGTGATGACGATGTCGTCGCTCATGTCCGTGCCCCTCCCTCGTCGGCCGGGCCCTCGTGCGTCGCCGTGACGACGAGGGCTCCCGCCGCCGTCGAGTGCCGGCCGTGGTTGAACGCCGTGATCAGTGCCGTCGGCGCCGGGCCCAGGGGGCGGTTCTCCCCGACGACGGGATCCAGGCCGCCGAGTACGGGGTCGGGGCGGCGCAGCAGACCCACGGGGGGCAGCTCTCCGCGTCCGAGGCTCTCGACGGCCAGGGCGGTGTCGATGAGCGCCGAGCACTCGAAGGCGTTGCCGATGGTGCCCTTGGAGCCGGTGACGGGCAGACCGCCGACGCGGGGCACGACCGCCTCGGTCTCCACCCGGTCCAGGCGGGCGGAGCCGGCGCCGTGCGCCCACCACACGGTGGGGGTGGTGTCCGCCGCGGCGAGCACGGAGTCGACGACGAGCCGCGCGGAGTCGGTGAGGACGGTGGCGACCAGCACCTCGCAGCCGGCGAGCCGGGCGCGGGCCGTGCCGCGCGCGGTGTCGGCCCGCTCCAGGAGGACGGCGGCGGCCCCCTGTCCGAGCAGGGTCCCGGACCGTTCGGCGTCGAAGGGTCCGGCCCCGGCCGTGGCGCGGGTGCCGAGCGGCTCGTCCTGGTCGAAGGCGGCCATCGCGGTGGTCGTCAGCGGCGCTCCGACGCCGACGACGAGCATCCGGTCGAGTTCGCCGCTCTCCAGCAGCCGTGCGGCCAGGGCGAGCGCGCCCGTGCCGCCCGCCGCCGCCTCGCCGTACGCGGCGACGTTGGAGCCGCGGAATCCGCTGGCCATGGAGACGAACTGGCCCAGCTGGGACGGGATGCCGCGGATGTAGGAGTAGTCGGGCACCTCGTCGTGGAGGAACTTGGCGAGGGGCCGGGGGTCGCGGCGGTGCCGGGAGGCGAGCTGCGGGATGACGTCGCTCAGTTCGTCGCTGCTGCTGCCCACGGCCATGACCGTCCCGCCGCGCACGTCCTCCGTGTCACCGGTGATCCCGGCCTGTTCCAGGGCCTGGAGCGCGACGGCGACCGCCCAACGGGCGGACTGGTTGGCGTACTTGCCGGCGTTGGCCCAGTCGCGGCCGGCGGGCCAGCCGATCTCCGTGGTGTCGACGCAGGCCGAGGGCCAGGGCAGCGCGGGGGCGGGCCCGTCGTGACCGCCGGTGCCGAAGAAGGTCTTGCCGGCCGCCATGGCCTCCCACAGCGGGGCCACGCCGATGCCCGCCGGGGAGATCACACCGATGCCGGTGACCACGATGTCGGGACGGTCCCGTCGTCCGGGTTCACTCGGCACGCCGGCCACCGCCGCTGATGCCGCCCCACAGCCGGTATCCGCCGTCCACGGTGATGGTCTGTCCGGCGATCCAGGAGGCCTCCTCCAGGCAGAGCAGGGCGACCACGTCGGCGCTGTTCTCCGGGGTCGTCATGCGGTCGCCGGGCCAGGGGGAGACGGACAGTTCCTTGGTGACCCCGTGCGCGAAGTCGGGGCGGACCTTGAAGACCCCGGTCTGCACCAGTCCGGGACGTACGCAGTTGGCGACGATGCCGTAGGGGGCCAGTTCGTACGAGAGGTAGTCGGTCAGCGCCTCGAGTCCCGCCTTGGCGGCCGCGAAGAGACCGGCCCGCGGGATGATGCGGGTCGTGGTGGAGTTGGTGATGGTGATGAAGCGGGCTCCCTCGCGCTCACGCATCAGCGGGAGCGCGTGCTTGGCGAGCAGCCAGGTGGCCCGGGAGTTGGTGTCCTGCACGAACTGCCAGTCCCCGAGGGAGGCTTCGGTGAGCCGGGCGAACTTGGTGGCGGCCGCGTTCTGGACCAGGATGTGGAGGTCCTGGTGGATCTCGCCGATCTCGGCGATCAGATTCTCGATCTCCGCGGGCTCGCTCAGGTCGGCCCGGTGCAGGGTCACTTCCGTACCCTGCTCGCGGAGTTCCTCGGCGAGTTCCTTCGCCGGGCCCTCCCGGTCCACGTAGTTGACGGCCAAGGTGGCGCCCCAGGCGGCCAGTTTGCGAGTGATGCCCGCGCCGATGCCGCGCGAGCCACCGGTCACGAGAGCCACCCGCCCCTTGAGCGGCTGATACTGACTGTCCATCACTGAACCCTTTCCACGGCGGTGGTGGTCCGCTGCGCCGCGTGCCGCTGCACGACGACGCTCATGCGTCCGATGGCGTACGTCCGGTCGTTCTCGTCGAACACCCGGCGTGTGGTCTCGACCAGGCCGATCCGGTCGTCGATCTCCTCGGCCCGGTCGGTGGCGGTTGTGAACCAGAACGGGGTGTCGGGGTACAGCGGTCTGACGAAGTCCCAGCTCAGCCGGCGCAGTCCGACGATGGCGGCGGGTGAGCCGTGCTGGACGACCCAGCCAGAGGTGATGGAGTGGATGAAGCCCCCGGGCACGATGCGCCGCCGGCGGTCGGTGCCGCGGGCGAAGTCGTCGCTGTCGTGCACCGGGTGCTTCTCCCCCATCAGGTCCAGGAGCTGGTCGAGCAGCGCGCTGCCGAACACGACGGGTCCGAACCGGTGCACCGGTGCGTGCGCCAGGTCTTCCCAGTACTTCACCGACCCCACGGGCGTTCCTCCGTTCGTCCCTGGTTCACCGGGATCGCCGGCCCGGGCTGCGCATGACCATGCGGCCGCCGTCCACGGTGAACGTCTGGCCCTGGATGTAGTCCGCCTCGTCACGGGCGAGGAAGGCGATGAGTCCGCTGATGTCCTCGGGCAGTCCCCAGCGGGTGCCGTCGCTGTCCGCGCCGAGCTGGTCGGCGACGGCCGCCGTCATCTCGGTGCGGACCTTGCCGGGTGCCACGCAGTTGACCCGGATGCCCTTGCGTCCCACCTCCACGGCCAGGGCGCGGGTGAGCGCTTCCAAGCCGCCCTTGGAGGCCGCGTAGGCGCTCTGGCCGGGTCCCGGGGTGCGCGCCGAGTTGGAGGAGATGTTGATGATGCGCCCCCAGCCCTGGTCGAGCATCGTGGGCAGGACCGCCCTGCTGGTCAGGAAGGGCCCGGTGAGGTTGGTCCGCAGGACGTTCTCCCAGCGGTCGGTGCGGGTCACCGCCAGGAGCTGGTCGTCGATCACGGCCGCGTTGTTGACCAGGACGTGCAGCGCGCCCTCCCGTGCGGTCACCCGCTCGACGAGGCTCTCGACCTCGGCCTCGTCGCCGATGTCCGCCTGGTGCAGGACCGCGCGGCCGCCGGCGGCCTCGATCTCCTTCACCACGCCCCGTCCGGCGTCCACGGCGCTGCGGCAGACGAGGTGGACGGTGAGTCCGTCGGCGGCGAGCCGGTACGAGACGGCGGCGCCGATCCCCCGTGAACCACCCGTGACGAGAGCGACGCGGGTGGACGCGGCCGGCTCAGGCACGGCCGGCGGCCACGACGGCCACGATCGAGGCGATGCTGCGGTGGTGCTCGTCGGCTCCGGCGTTCCACTGGTCGAGGTCGAACTCGATGCCGAAGTGCCGGTTGATGCGACGGGCGAGCTGGAGCAGGTCGAGCGAGTCGAGGCCCAGGTCCTCGACCACGGAGTGTCCGGGCTCGACGGTCTGGTCGGCGATCCCGGGCTTGACCTCCTTGAGGAGCTCGATGATTTCGATCTGGGCGGTGTGGGACACGGTGGTCATTGCATTCCTCCGCGGTTCTGACGGGATCGGGACCGGCCGGAGCTCCGGCCGGTAAATCCATGTCAGCAGAGCGGTGAATGAGCCAGCAAGGCCGTTATGCAGCGGGATTCGGGACACCCACTGGGGCGCTTGCGTGACGTTCACGCAAAAGCGCATGTGGCGGCACGGATCTCATCACTCCACTTCTCGGACAAAGTGAACCAAACAGCCACCGAAAGAAAAGGGATCCCCATGCAGAGTAAAGTAGAGTAAAGGCTCCTTGACTCGCCGACGAAGCCATCCATAGCGTCGATCTAAGTGAGCCCAAGTAAAGACCAAAACGGGCCCTCCTAGCGGTACGCAATGCTCGGGTCCCGGCACCGACCGAATCAGTGGACGTCGTCGATCGACATACCATCGGACGCGTCACGCATCCGTCAGTCTCGACCTCCAGGGGGAAGTGGTGGGGCGGAGCAGAACACCGATCCCGCAATCCGCGCAGTGCTACGAACTGGCTCAATGGCTGCGCTCGCTGCGCCAGCGGTCCGGACTCACCTACCGGCAGATGGCGGAACTGACCGAGGGGCTGCGGATCGCGGATCCGGCCTGTTCCGCCGTCACCCTGTCCCGGGCGGACCGCGGCACCTTTCTGCCCCGCCGCCATGTCGTGGAGGCGTATGCGCAGGTCTGCGGCGCGACCCGGCGCGAGGCCCGGCTGCGCTGGGAGCAGGCGGCACGCCAGTCCGGCCACTCCCCCGACGGCCGCGAGGTCGCGCCCGCCCAGCGCGCCGAACGCCGGCTGGAACTCGTATACCACCCGGCCCATCTTCTCGAAGCCATGCACCACGCACGGCTCGCCGCCGGCCAGCCGTCCTTGCGCGAAATGGAGAAGAAGGCCCGTGATCTCGGGGCCGGACCATTGCCGCGCAGCACGGTGGCCGACATTCTGGCCGGTTTCCGTATGCCGTCGGAGGAACTTCTCGTCGCCTATGTACAGGCATGCGGACAGCACGGGAGCCGCATCGCGCTGTGGCGCAATGCGTGGGCACGTGCATTCAGTACGGACGCGGCCTGAAACGGCGCCCGGAAATCGACTTCGCCAGCATTTCAACAATCTGGGACAACGGGTCCGTTAACACGGCGGTAGCGTTTTCCGACAGAAGTGTTCTGGCACATCGGAAATTCAAGCAGGCCCTGACGGGGTGCGGCCGGTAATCAATTGTGGCTTCCCGGTGTCGTGGCAATGAACCAGCCCGTTCCGGGAAGGGAAACCGTGCCCGTGGCGGAATCGAAGGAGGCGTCGCCCGCGACAGGGGTCCACTGGGCGGCCGGCAGGCCGGCGGTGGCCGGGGAGGCGCCGAAGTTGAGGGCCACCGCGAGGGTGGAGCCGCCGTCGGGCGCGGCCAGGCTGTAGCCGAGCACGCTGGTGCCGAGCGAGTGGACCCGGGTCCGGGCCCGTACCAGCCAGGGATGGCGGCGGCGCACTCCCACCAGGGTCTGGTGCAGCCGCTGCACGTCGAGCCCTTCGGCGCCCAGGCCCGATGGGGAGGCGGGAAACGCGGGACGGACGGCGTCGTCCCCGCCGGCGCGGTCCTCCTTGACGCCCTTGAGGGCCCGCTCGTCCCCCGCGTAGACGGACGGTGTCCCGCCGACGGTGAACAGTACGGCGAGCGCGAGCGCCAGGTGCCGGGGCTCGTCCAGCCGGCTGGCGACGCGTGTGACGTCGTGATTGCCGACGAACGTCTGCGGCGCGAACGTGTCGATCATGGCGTTGTGACGCTTGAGGGCCCAGGCCAGTTCATGGGGATTGCGGTCGTTGAGCGAGCTCCAGATCGCCTTCCACAGCTCGTACTGCGTCACGGTGTCGAGTCCGCCCTCGACGACGTAGGCCGCGTAGTCGCCGTGGATCACCTCGCCGCTGAACCACGCGCCGGGGTGACGGGCCCTGACCCGGCCGGTGACGGCACGCCAGAAGGGCCGGGGGACGGCGTAGGCCGCGTCCAGCCGCCAGCCGGCGACGCCCCGGTCGAGCCAGTGGCCGAGGACGTCCACGACATGGTCGGCGACGTCGGGCGAGGCGTGGTTCAGGGCGACGAGGTGCCGGTGTCCCTCGAAGGTCCGGAAGTCGTCGCCCTCGGGCACGAACCAGTCCGCGTACGGGGAGGCGGAGCCGCGCCGTGCCACGTCGGCGAACGGGGCGAAGGACCGGCCGACGTGGTTGAAGACGCCGTCGAGCAGGACGCGGACCCCGCGCGACGCGGCCCGGTCGACGAGCGCGACCAGGTCGGCCTCGGTGCCCAGGCGGGGATCCACGCGGAAGTGGTCGGTCGTGTCGTAGCCGTGGGTCTCGGACGCGAAGACCGGACCCAGGGCGAGTCCGTTGCAGCCGAGCCCGACCAGATGATCCAGCCAGTCCCCGAGGACCGGCAGCCTGTGCCGTACGGGCGCGCCGGCGGGCAGGGCATCCGGCTCCGCGCCGAGGAAGGTCAGGGGGTGGACGTGCCACCAGATGGCGTGGTCGGGCCAGGACACGGGAGCCTCCGTCAGTGGGGTCGGGTCGTGGAGCCGGGCACGGCGGTCTCGGAGTCGGCGAGGCGGTTCATCAGACGGGCGGCGAGCAGGAGCACCTGACGCTCCGTCTCGGTGAGGCCGACGAGGGCGACATCGAGCCAGGCGTCGCGCTGCGCCATGTCACGGGCGAGGGCGGCGCGGCCCTCCTCGGTCAGCTGCACCACGCGCTGCCGCCCGTCCTGTGTGTCGCGGGTCCGGCTGATCAGGCCTTCGTGTTCGAGGTCGGCGAAGACCCGGGTCAGGGACTGCGGCTGCTGGTTGTCGGCGGCGGCGAGCGCGCCGGCGGACATCGGGCCGTTGCGGCGCAGATGACCGAGGACGCTGCTCTTGTTGAGGCTGAGGCCGTCGGCGGGGCGTTCCGCGCTCAGCCGGCGCGCGAGCCGGATCACGCCCTGCCGGATCTCGGCCGACGCACGGCCGTCCCGGCGCTCGGCCTCGGATCGCCCCGCTCGCTCCGCGCCCTCGTGTTCTGTCCGCTCTCCCATCACATTGCTAAGGTATCACTTACGATCCTCTTGAAGCAGCGAGTCTCAAGATGGCTTGTTCCAGGGGTTCTCTTGGCGGTGATTCTACGTGCTGCGTAGTTTTCTGAGGTCGACACGTCGTGCGCTGCACTTCGATCCGCGCTGGACCCATCTGCGGGCGACGGCCGTGAGCATGGCGACGGTGCTGGGCGTGTACGGCCTGGCGCTGCTCGTCGAGCACGAGGCCGGGCTGCATGTGGACAGCGTCGTCCAGGCGGTGGTGATCGCCTCGGCTCTCGGCCGCGTCCAGCGCCTCTTCGACCGGACCGACCGGCTGCTGGCCTGCGTCGTGCTGCCCTGCGCCGCGGCGGCGGGCACGGAGCTGAGCACCCTGATCGACCGTCACCATCTGGTGGGTGACACGGCGTTCGTCCTGGGAGTCGCGGGGGCGATCTGGGTCCGCCGGTTCGGTGCCCGCGCCACACGGGCGGGCACGCTCGTCGTGCTGCCGCTGATCGCGGTCCTGGTGGTGCCCGCCGGGGCGGTGCCGCCCGCCGGGCACGAGCACACCGCCTGGGCCGCGGTGACGGCGCTCGGGGCGGTCGCCTGGGGCACCGCGGTGACCTGGGCGGCCCAGCGCACCGGTCTCGCCCCCCGGCCGCCTTCCGCGAAGGTGACCACGACACCCCGCGCACCGCGGCGCGGGCCGGCCGCGAGCACCCGGATGGCCGTGCAGATGGCGGCGGCGCTGACCGCCGCGTTCGCGGTCGGCCGGCATCAGTGGCCGGATCACTGGGCATGGGTGGTCCTCACCGCGTTCCTGGTGTGCAGCGGTGCGCGCAGCCGGGGTGACGTCCTGGTCAAGGGGGCCTGGCGCACGCTCGGCGCCGCGGCCGGCACCGTGGTGGCGACCGCCGTCTCCGGCCAGTTCGGGCCACGGTCCGACACCGCCGTCGTCGTGATCTTCGCCGTCCTGGCCGTGGCGACCTGGCTGCGTGAACTCAGCTACGCGTACTGGGCGGCCTGCGTCACCGCCGTGCTCTCCCTGCTCTACGACTGGTTCGGGCAGAGCCCCGGGGACCTGCTGCACACCCGGCTGGCCGGGATCGCGGTCGGCGCGGTGCTCGGCGTGGCGGCCTCCTGGCTCGTGCTGCCCATCAGGACCGAGGCGGTCGTACGGGCCCGGACCGCGGCGGCGCTGGCGGGTCTCGGCGAGCTGATGGAGACCGACTGGCGCGACGGTCCCGCGGTCCGCATGGCGCGGGACCGATTCGCCTACCGTGTGGAGCAGTTGGCGACGGTGACGGCTCCGATGCGGATCCTGGCCGCGGTGCCGGTCCCCCGGGCGCTGTCCGCCCGGTGGCACCCGGACTCCTCCACTCTCCGGTCCGTGACGGCGCTACGGCGCTGCGCCGACCCGGTCGACGACCTCGCCGGGGCCGTCGGAGCGGCACCGGGCGCGCTGACCGCCGACCCCGCCGTGACGCGGGGCCGGGAAGAGCTCGCGGCGCACGCGCTCGCCGTACGCCGGGCCATCGGCCGCCGCCCGGCCCCGCCCGCCCCCGCCGGCCCGGCCGCGCTTGACCGGGCCCGCACACCCGGCCCGGCCGCACCGCCCGACCGTTCCGTGCCCCCCGCCCTCGCCGCCCTGACGGCGATCGACCGCCAACTCGACGTACTCGGCTCGCTGTTCGGCCCGCCGCCGGTGCGCACCCCCGACCCGGCGACGATCGCGACGCGCTGACGGGACGAGCGGGACGCGCCGAGGGGACGAGCGGGACGCCGGACGAGGCCGGGATCCCGCCCACCCTGCCCGCCGGGTGGTACTCCGCGCCGCGTGTCGTGCCAACAGGTCGATGTCGTGCCCGACGACGCCGTCGTCCGCGTGTTCCGCGCCGCGACGCCGCCGCCCGACGGGAACATCGACCGGAGACCGCCGGGCCGTCACCGGCGCCGATGACTTTCGACGCCCCCGACGGTCTGCGTCGTCAGGGTGCGACGGAAGGAAGCGAGGGCGAGCGTGTTTGTCTTGATTCCCGGGGCCGGGGGTTCGGCCTGGTACTGGCACCGTGCGGTGTCCGAGCTGCGGGCGAGGGGGCACGAGGCGGTCGCGGTCGACCTGCCGGGGGCCGACGAGTCCGCGGGCCTGCCGGAGTACACCGAGGCGGTGGTCGAGGTGATCGGCGATCGCGCCGATACGGTGCTGGTCGCGCAGTCGATGGGCGGCTTCACCGCGCCGATGGTCTGCGCCCGTGCCCCGGTCGGACTGCTGGTGCTGGTCAACGCGATGGTGCCGCTCCCGGGTGAGACGCCCGGACAGTGGTGGGGCAACACCGGATCGGAACCGGCCCGCGTCGCCGCCGCCGAAGCGGGCAGCTACGGCACCGAGTTCGACCTGGACACCTACTTCCTGCACGACGTCCCGCCCGAGATCGCCGCCGCCGGGGCCGGACATCAGCGGCCGGAGGCCGACATCGCCTTCAACCAGCCCTGCGCCGTGGACCGTTGGCCCGACACCACCACACGGGTGCTCGCAGCGGCCGAGGACCGGTTCTTCCCCGTGGACTTCCAGCGCCGGGTGGCCCGCGACCGCCTCGGGATCGAGGCCGAGACCGTTCCCGGCGGTCACCTGACCGCGCTGTCGCACCCGTCCCAGCTCGTGGACAAACTGGTCGAGCGGCTGCCCCGGGGCCGGTAGGTTCGATCACCGCCCGCCGCCACCGCGTCCGTGTCCCCGGGCCGACGGGACGTGGACGCGCGGGGTGTTCGCGACCGTCGTACCGCCGCGCGGGGTCGCCCCGCAGCGGCGGTCGTACGGTCACGCGGAGCTGCGGTTTCCCGGCCCGGCGACGAAACGTATCCCTCCGGCGCGAAGCTCGTTGAAGTGGTCAGCGCGCAAACGCCCCCGACGGATGCGCGACACGTGAGGGCCCGAATCCCTGCCCGGTCTCGGGCCCTCACGCCCCTCCACCGGCCTCCGGGACGCGAACATGTCCGCCGGTGTGACATGTCATGATCCGGAATCATGAAGACGCCGAACCCGTCCATGGTCGCCGCAGCGGCCCGCAACAACGCCGAGTGGTGTGCGGCGATGAGCCGGTCACACGGCGTGGAGGGCGATCCGGGGGAACAGGCGTGGACCGCGCCGGCCCGCACCCCGCTCTACTACCCGGACGCCGTGACGCTCGTGCCCGGCGCCGATCCGGCCGCGCTGCTGGCCCGGATCGACACCACCACCCCCGGCGCCACCGTCAAGGACAGCTTCGCCGACCTCGACCTGACGGACGCCGGCTTCCGGGTCCTGTTCGACGCGCAGTGGATCCACCGCCCGGCGGAGGAACCCGCGGGACCCCCGGATCTCGGCTGGTCCGTGGCGGACGGTCCCGACACCCTGCGGGCGTGGGCGCTCGCCTGGGACGACGGGAACGGGGACGCGGGGCTGTTCCGCCCCGAACTGCTCGACGACCCGGCCACCTTCGTGCTCGCCGGACGGTCCGCCGACGGCGGGGTGGCCGCCGGGGCGGTGGCGAGCCCGGGCGGGGACGTGGTCGGTGTCTCCAACGTCTTCGCCGTCGACGGCGGCCCGGACACGGCCTGGCCCGGCGTGCTCTCCGCGGTCCGCTCGCTGTTCCCCGCAGTGCCCGTGGTCGGCTACGAGCACGGCGACGACCTGGCCGCCGCCCTGCGCCACGGCTTCGAACCGATCGGCCCGCTGCGGGTCTGGATCCGCCAGGCACAGGGCTGACCGGACCGCCCTGCTTCTACGCGGCCCCGCCCGCCAGCCGCTGCGCCGCCCGGTCCCCGCGTCGCTCCACCGGCTCGACTCCCCAGGCCGCGCCGAGACCCGTGGGCGGCATGTCGACGTAGATCGATTCGTACGAACCGGCCGGGACGATGTACGTCTCGTGCCAGATCCCGACGCTGCCGTTGCTGCTGCGCAGGCGGCGGTTGAACTCCGCCCAGGCGGGACGGTGCTCCCCTGCCTGGTCGGAGGCGTAGGCGAGCAGCTTCTCGCGCGACTCCCAGTACTGCGCGATGGTGAACACCCGAGGACCGCCGCTCAGCCCCCGGTGCCCCAGGAATCCGCTGTCGCCGTTCCGCGACAGCTCCTTGATCATGCGGGGCATCGCCTTCAGGGCGGGCAGCCAGTGACGGACGGCCCGCCAGCGGTTGATCCGCATGCCGATGAGGAAGACGACGACGTCGCCCTTCGCGGCAGCGGTGACCCGCTGCCCGGATATCGGTGCATTACCCATGAGATTCCCCGTTCCCGCATTGGATAGTGACACGATCCATGCTTGGATAGTGCCACTGTCCGATGGAGGGTGCAAGAGCATGCGGCTGGCGGAACTGAGCGAGCGCAGCGGTGCGTCCACCGCGACGATCAAGTACTACCTGCGCGAGGGGCTGCTCCAGCCCGGACGCCGGATCTCCGCCACGCAGGCCGAGTACGGCGAGGACCATCTGCGGCGGCTGCGCCTGGTGCGGGCGCTCATCCAGATCGGCGGGATCTCGGTGGCGGACGCCCGCGAGGTGATCGCCGCCGCGGAGGACGAGTCGCTCGACCACCATCTGCGGCTGGGCGCGGCGACCCGGGCGCTGCCGTGCGCGGAGCGGCCCGCCGAGGACGATCCGGCGGTGGCGACCGCCTGCCGTTCGGTGGAGGGGCTGCTGGAGCGGCTCGGCTGGTCCTGCGACCCCGGCGAGCATCTGCTCAGTCCCGCCCACCGGCGGCTCATCGACTCGGTCGCCGCGCTGGTACGGCTCGGCTACCCCTGCGACACCGAGCAGTTGCTGCCGTACGGGCGGCTTGCGGCCCAACTGGCCGTCACCGACCTGGACCTGGTCGAGGCGCAGCCGACCCCGACCGAACAGATCGAGGCGGCCGTCGCGCTCACGGTGCTGTACGAGCCGGTGCTGCTGAGCCTGCGGCGGATGGCCCACGCGGAGGAATCGGCCCGGCGGTTCTGAGTCGCCCCGCGGTTCCGAGTCGTCCCGGCGGTTCCGAGTCGCCCGCCGGGACCACGGCTCCCCCAGGACGGAACCGCACCCGGGGGCGGGACGCGGGGACTCGCGGGGTGCGGGATGCGAAAGGCCGCCGCCGCCCCGCATAAACCGGGGCGGACGGCGGCCGTACGGTGCTCAGTTCAGCTTGCGGCACAACAGCGCTGCCGGGCCCTGGGCGGAACCGAAGCGGGTCGTGAACGCGATGCCGGCGGCGTACTCGTCGTCGGCGCACTGGCCCTTGTAGTCGCCGTTGGCGAAGTCGCCTCCCGCCGCGCCGGCGGGCCGGTTGTCGGAGCGGTCGAACCAGACGGTCCGGCCGGCTCCCGCGAGCGAGCGGGCCGCCGGAACGCACAGGGCGGCCGACGTCCGGCCGCCACGACGGCTGTACCCGATGAGGAAGTTCCCCGCCGGGCACTGCAACTTGGTGTAGCCGGAGGCCCAGTCGCCGCCGGAGGGAACGTAGCGCTCGTCGGTGACGACCGTCTGGGTGGCGGCCGCGGAGCGGAGGTCACCGGTCGAGACGTCGGTGCACAGCGCTCGGACACCGCTGTGGCCGAGTCCGATCAGCCGTTCGCCGTCGGGACACGTGGCCTTGGACGCGCCCGAGTCCCAGTCGCCACCCGCACGTACGCGCAGGGACTGCACGTAGTCGCCGTGATCGGTGGCGAGCATGTTCCAGCCGGGGACGGCGGCTACGGATCCGGTGAGGGTCGGGGCCGTCATGAGCCGGTTCCACGCGGTGCCCCGCCAGTCGGACTGGTCGAGGATCCCGGACCGGTTGCCCGCGGTGTCGTACCGCAGCAGGGCCCAGTCGTCGTGGCCCTCCCAGCCGACGAGGGGCCAGTAGGCGAAGTCGACGTCGTGGTCGGCGAAGTAGTCGGTGATGTTGCCGAACCAGGTCCGGGCCGCCGCGCCGGTCTCGCCGGAGCCGATGCCGAACTCGCTGATCCACACGGGAGCGGTGAAGTGCTGGTTCGCCTCCGAGGAGACGTAGAAGGCTTCGTCGTTGAGCGCCTGGTAGAGCTGGTCGCGGGTGAGGTCCTGGTATCGGGCGTCGTGGGTCTCGCCGATTCCGGTCGCTCCGCTGTGGTTGGGACCGGTGTATCCGTAGAAGTGGGCGGAGTACACCAGCTTGTGGGAGGCGACGAGGGTGTGGGACAGGTTGCGGACGGGGGTGAGCATGGGGCGGCCGTGCGGCAGGCCGTCCACGGGCAGCCCGGTCCAGTTGATCCCCTCGATGACGATGAGGAGGTTGGGATTGGCCTCGGAGAGGATGCGGTCCCCGGCCAGCTGGGCGGCCGCGTACCAGTCGTGGGCGTCGCCCAGGCCCCAGTTGGGGTCGTCCAGTACGTCACGGCGTACCTCGTTGTAGAGGTCGGCGCCCACCACCCGTGGGTCACCGGCGTAACGGCGGGCCATGAAGACCCAGTCGTCCGCCCACTGCTGGGTGGACTGACTGCTGTTCCAGCGCTCGTTGCCGTCGACGCCGCAGCACCAGCGTGAGGTGTTGGTGTGGTTGTTGAGGATGACGGCGAACCCGCTCCCGGTGAGGGCGGAGACCACGGCGTCGTAGACCTGGAGGGGCGTCTTGCCGCGCAGCCCCGGGTTGGCGGTGACGGCGGCGTCCGGCACCGGCGTCGTCGAGTGGATCATCGCGTTGGAGAAGGGCAGCCGGATGCTGTTGATGCCCAGCCGGTGGAAGTCGTCCAGCAGTTGGGGCAGCGACGCCCGGTCCAGACCGAGGGGGACGCCGTAGGAGTCCTGTCCCGCGTGGTGGTTGGCCGGGTCGTCGATGCTGCCACTGCCCGTCCACGAGCCCTGGGCGCCGTCCCAGTTGGCCGACTTCAGCCGGAACCGGTTGCCGTTGGCGTCCACGATGTACCGTCCGCGGGTGGACAGCGGCGCCTGCCATGTCTCGGCCGCCGGGGCGGCGACGGTGGCCGCCCGTGTGCCGCCCGCGGAGTCCGAGGTGGCGGCGACCGCCCCCGGAGCCGTGGCCAGCAGAAGGAGGGACGCTGTCGCTAATGTCAGGTACTTGCCAAATCTGAGAGTGGGCATCGGACCTCTGTGAGGGGTGTCGGTACGCGAACGTGCGGGTCGGTGCCCGCCGGAGCCTAGCGGGAAGGCCGACCCCGGGCGACGGTTCCGGTCAGGCGTGACGCCCGGCACAGGCGGACGGCCGCCGAGCCGTGAACTCGGCCCGGGGGAAGGGCGGTTCACGGCTCGGTGTGGTGCTGGCGGTGCGGTCTCCGGTGTCGTTCAGTAGTCGGTGCGGTCGTTCAGCGGGGTGTTGCGGTTGTTCAGCGGGCGTTGCGGTCGTCGCCGTCGTTGCGGGCGTTCAGCGGACCCGGATGAACAGCACGTCGTACCCGCTGTTCGTGCTGCGGCTCTTGACGTAGACGCCGTCGGAACCGCCGTTGGGGTTTCCGGTGTTGCCCTCGACGGTGGTGAAGCCGGAGCCGCCGCTCACCGTTCTCACGATGCCTATGTGCTCGTGCCCGCCGGTGTAGTCGTTGCCCCCGTTCCAGTCGAAGGCCACGATGTCGCCCGGCTGCGGGTTCGTCGTCACCGAGAGGTGGTAGTTGCCGGCCCTCGCCTGCTTGACCCAGCCCGAGACATAGGTGTTGCGGTAGGAGCTGGCCCCGGTCTGCTTGGCCACCCAGCTCACGAACGTGGCGCACCAGGCGTAGTTGCTGGTGGACAGCGACAGGCCCACGGCCGATCCGTAGCTGTTGGCCCGGGCGCTGCCCTCGACCGTGCCGACCTCGGCCTCGGCCACGGTGAGGATCTTGCCGTATCCGCCTCCGGGCGCGGGCGTGGACGGCGGGGTGACAGCCCCGTACAGGGCGGCCTTCGTGTTCGGGCCGACCTGGCCGTCGACCGACAGGCCCTTCTCGGCCTGGAAGTCGCGCACCGCGCTGTCGGTCAGCGGTCCGAAGTCGCCGTCGACGGCGAGATCGGCTCCGTGGTGGTTGAGCAGGCTCTGCAACTCGGTGACGCAGCCGCCGCGCTGGCCCTTGACGATGGTGCCCGGGCACGAGCCGGAGTTCAGGTCGATCGGTGCCGGTGCGCCGCTGCCGCCACCCGTGCTGATGTTGGAGTACAGGGCGGCCTTGGTGTTCGGGCCGACCTCTCCGTCCACGGACAGGCCCGCCGAGGACTGGAACGACTTCACGGCCGTCAGGGTCAGGGGCCCGAACTGGCCGTCCACGTCGAGGTGCTGCCCCTTGCCGTTGAGCAGGGCCTGAAGTGTCGCGACACAGCCGCCGCTCTCCCCCTCCACGATGTCGGACGGGCAGGCGGCGGACCGCAGGTCCAGGGCGGTGGAAGGCGACTCGTCGGTGTCGTAGAGCTCGCGCTTGGTGTTGGTGCCGACCTGGCCGTCGACCGAAAGGCCGTGCGTGGACTGGAAGTCACGGACCGCGCCGTTCGTCGCGGGACCGAAATCGCCGTCCACGTCGATCGAGTAGCCGAAGTGGCGGAGCAGCCGCTGGAGTTCGGTGACGCAGCCGCCCTTGTCGCCCTGGACGACGTTCGCCGGGCACGACGAGGAGTCGAGGTTGACGGGCGACGGGGCCGAACCCCCGGTCGCGTACAGCTTGGCCTTGGTCTGGGGGCCGACCAGGCCGTCGACGGCGATCGCGGTGGAGGACTGGTACTCGCGGACCGCGTAGAGGGTCTTCGCTCCGAAGGAACCGTCCACCACGAGGCCGGCGCCGTGGGCGTTGAGCAGGTTCTGCAACTCGGTGACACAGCCGCTGACCTGGCCCTGCTGGATCACGCCGGGACAGGACGCGGAGGTCAGTCCGACCGCCGCGGGTGCCGCCGAGGCCGGACCGGCACCGAGCAGGATGCCCGCGGAGAGGAGCGCCGTCGTCGCGGCGAACACCCCGGTTCTCGTTCTCCAGCCGGGTCCGCCGTTCCCGCGGCCCCGATACGGGCTGGGCATTTTGTCGGTGTGACCACGAAATGAAATCGTTCTCATGGCTGCGAAACGTCTCCTTCGCTGAATGCGCGGATGACTTCCGGAGATCGTCCGAGCCGAAACCGCGCACTGCCTCAATGGGGTGTTCGTGGAAGGATTCGCCCGCCCGGAGGACGTCTCAATCAGGCCTTCGTCCGGCACATGGCGGCGAAATCGACATGGTGGCCAGGTCGGCATAATTGCAGATCAACACCCTTGTACAGTAAGGGAGTTGAGGTGTCATCGAAGATCGTGATCGGGCTGTTCATTCCGCGCACGACGGTGACAGTTCACGCCTGTGCGCACAATGCCGGATGACACAAGTGGCTGGATTCAATCGATACCCGGGGCCGGAAAAAACGCATGTGAGACAGCCTCGGAATGTTTAGTGCTTTTCGGCTGCCTGTCTCATTGAGGCGAGTCCGGACTCATTTTGTGCGGGCCGAGCGAAAGGTGCGGATCGCGGCCCCGCTGGACGGCCAGGGCGCGTGAGGAGGGCCCACGCCCGCCGGGCCGACGTCGACGGCAGGGCGAGGGCGGTGAGGACCGAGCCAGGACCGTGAGGACCGAGCCAGGGCGGCGAGGCCGGCGAGCTGATGCCGCGCGGGTGGGGCCGGTCCGGATCCGCCGGGTCTCCGTGTTCATCGGACGACCTCAACGCGGTGAGCGAGAAGCGCGCGGGCACACCGCGGCGCACGGCGGACGACTGCACGCCCCCACGAACCCACGGACCCATGCCGAAGGGGGCGCCGGTCACCTCCCCGGAACCGGATACCCGTTCCGAAGGCCCGCCGCCCCACGTCGTGCCAGGAAGTCAGCTCGCCCGGTGCGCGACGGCCGGAGCGGCGTCCTGCGAGCGCTCGTGTTCCACCCGGGCCGTCTCCAGGAGGTGCAGCCAGGACGTGACCGTCGGCCTGCGGCGCAGCAGGGCACGGCGCTCGCGCTCGGTCATGCCTCCCCAGACGCCGTGCTCGATGCGGTGGTCCAGCGCGTAGGCGAGGCATTCGGTGAGCACGGGGCAGCCGATGCACAGCATCTTGGCCCGGTTCTGTGCCGCGCCCTCGACGAACAGGTCGTCAGGATCGGCCGTACGGCACAATCCTCGATCGCTCCAGTCGGTGCTCGTCATCTCGTGATGCCGTCCTCTCCCCTGGCCCCCGCCTGCGAGTTGCCCGCCTGCCCTGGGCAACAGGCATATGACACTACGCCTTTCGAGGACCGCAACTCTATCTGCCGTACGGCACCACACCTTCGAGTGAGCGCGGCTTGCCTCCCGCGCGCGGCAGCGCTATGGAGGTGCCTCGACGGTTCAGGGTCCGACACAGCGCCCGCGCGGCACGGCGCGGGCGCCGTCCTCCCCGTCCCGCCTCCCTCCCACCCTCTTCCCTCACCCTCACCGGAAAGCAGGAGCCATGTCGCGGAACAAACAGACCGTCGAGACCTACCTGGACGGTTTCCGGAAGAACGATCACGCTCAGATCCTGAGTTGCCTCACCGACGACATCGAGTGGACGGTCTTCGGCGGCTTCCATCTGACCGGCAAGGAGGCCTACGACGCCGCCATCGAGGGCCCCGGCTTCGTCCCGCCGCCCAGCCTGGACGTCGTACGCATGGTCGAGGAGGACGACGTGGTCATGGCCGAACTCACCGGGGCGGTGACGCGGGACACGGGCGAGACGATGCGCATGTCGATGGCCGAGGTGTTCCGCATGCGCGACGGGAAGATCTGCGAGCGCCGCGCCTGGGTCATCGAGCTCAAGCGGAACGACTATCTCTGACCGGTCGCGTGTGGGCCGAGGCGGAGCGTCGTGGCGGCCTTGTAGGTGCGAAGGACCGGCGCCGTCTCGATCCGCGTGACGGCGTCCCAGGCCACCCGGCGCGTCAGATAGTGGTGCAGGGCCGCCGCGTCACCGCACAGGGCGTGCGCGACCAGGTTCGTCGGGCCGGTCGTGGCGGCGACGACGGCGAGTTCGTCGTGGCCGGCCAGCGCCGTCGCCACCTTGTCCAGATGCGCCGGGGCCACCTGCATCCACAGCAGCGCGGACACGGTCACGCCCAGCAGCGCCGGATCGATGTCGATGTCGAAGAACACCGCTCCCCGCGCCCGTAGTTCGGCCAGTCTGCGGGCCACGGTGGACGCGGTGGTGCCGGTGGCGGCGGCCAGTTCCGCGTAGCTGAGGCGCGCGTCCTCGCGCAGCGCGGCCAGCAGCCGTAGGTCCGCGTCCGTGAGGGGGCGCGCGGAGGCGCCGGTGGAGGCGGAGGCGGTGGCGGAGGCGGAGGCGGTGGAGTCGCCGACAGTGGCGGTGGAATCGCCGGCGTTCCCGGCGGAATCGCCGGAGTTCCCGGTTTCCGTCCCGTCCGCGGCGGGCGACTCGGCACGCAGGCGTGCCACCTGGTCCGCGTCCAGGGCGACGATCCGGCCGCGCCACGCCGTCGGGCCGCCCAGATACATGTGCAGCATGTAGTGCGCCGACACCGCGGTGATCCCAGCGGTGCGGGGGATGTCCCGCAGCAGCAGCGCGTGCGCGTCGGGACCGGCGGGCGGGGTGTGGATGATCGCGACGATCTCCGTTCCGCCGGAGGTCAGCCGCACCCAGGAGGTGTCCGGACGCCGGGCCAGCGCCGTCGCGATGTCGTGCGCGCTGCGGGTCGCCGCGGTCAGTCGTACGAACCACTGGTGCGTGCCGGAACTCTCCGGCGTGGGGAGGGCGACGACGCGCAGCCCCGCCCCCGCGTACAGCCGGCGGTAGCGGCGGACCACGGTCTGGGTCGAGCACCCGAGGACATCGGCGACGAGCGTGAACGGCGCCCGCGCGTCCACGTGCAGGGCATGGATCAGACCCCGGTCGAGCTCATCCAGTACGAGCATATTCGTCAAATTAGCCGACCTGCATGGCAGATATCACGGAAGTCGGCGCAAGGGATGGAAGCGGTCGTGACCGCGGCGGCACGGTGGCCCACGGCAGATCCGTGTCGTCCCCGGGGGGAGACCCATGTCCCGCAGCACCGAGCCCACCACCGACCGCGCCCGGCCCGTCACCGTCGGGCCGCCCGGCTCCCGCCGCCGCGGGCTCGCCCTCGCCGCCGTACTGACCGCCGAGGCGATGAACCTCCTCGACGCCACGATCGTCCAGGTCGCCGGCCCCGTCATCCACACCGATCTCGGGGGTGCGCGGGCGACGATCCCGTGGTTCAGCGCCGCCTACACCCTCGCCTTCGCGCTCGGTCTGCCGACCGGCGCCCGGCTCGGCGACCTCGCGGGCCGCAGGCGGGTCTTCCGCGTCGGCGTGCTCGTGTTCGCCGCCGCCTCGCTCGCCTGCGCGCTGGCGCCCGGCGCCGCGACGCTGATCGCGCTGCGTGCCGTGCAGGGTGCGGCGGCGGCCGCGATCATCCCGCAGACGTTCGGGCTGATCCGCGCCCTGTACACGGGCGGTGAACTCACCCGGGCTCTCGGCATGATCGGCCCGGTCATGGGCCTGTCCGCGGTTCTCGGTCCCGTTCTCGGCGGGGTGCTGACCCATGCCGACGTGTTCGGGTCCTCGTGGCGAGCGGTCTTCCTCGTGAACCTTCCGCCGGCCGCCGCGGTCCTGGCCGCCTCGGTGTTCCTGACCGAGGACCGTGCGCCACGACGGCCCCGCCTCGACCCCGTCGGAACCGTTCTCGCCATGCTCGGCACCGCGCTGGTGGTGTGTCCGCTGGCCGCCGCCGGGAGTCCGGGCCCCGGCCGATGGGCCGTCGCCGCCTCGGGCGGGGTGGTTCTGGCCGCGTTCGTCGTCCAGCAGCGCCGCGCCGGGCGCGGCGGCCGGGCCCCGCTGATCGAGCCCGCCCTGTTGCGCGGGCGGGCGTTCCCCGCCGCCCTGGCCACCTCGACGCTGTTCTTCGCCGTCATGAACGGCGTCATGATCACCGTCGTGCTGCACGTCGAACTCGGCCTCCACGACGGGCCGCTCACCGCGGGCCTCACCCTGCTGCCGTGGTCCACGGGCCTCGCGGCCGGGTCCTGGGCGGCCGGCTCGCATCTGGTCACGCGGTACGGGACCCGGGTCCTGCACACCGGCATCGGCGTGCTCGCGGTCGGCCTGGCCGCCGCCGTCCTCGCCTACCGGGGTGCGGCCCCGGGAACGTACCCGGAGCCGCTGCCCGCCGCGCTCGGCGTCGCCGGACTGGGCACCGGTCTGTTCACCCCGCCGTTCTTCAGCACGGCGCTCAGCGGTGTGGGACCGCAGGAGACCGGTTCGGCCGCCGGTCTCCTCAACGCCGTGCAGCAGCTCGGCGGCACACTCGGTGTCGCGGTCGTCGGGGGCATCTATCTGGGTGCCGCCGGTGACGCGGGCACGGCGGCCCAGCGGGCGCTGGGGGCCGCCGCGGTCGCCCTGGCCGCCACGGCGGTGGCGGCCAGGGTCATGACCGCCCGCCGCGACACGCGCTGACGCCCGGCGGCCACCGGTCCACCGGCCGGCGCCCCGACCGGCCTCCGGGCGTCACCGGTGCCCGATCACGCCTCCGCGCGCCTCGGCAGACGCCAGTTCGGACGGACGAAGTGGCAGGTGTACCCGTCGGGGTAGCGCTGGAGGTAGTCCTGGTGCTCCGGCTCCGCCTCCCAGAAGTCCCCCGCCGGGGCGACCTCGGTCACGACCTTCCCCGGCCACAGCCCGGAGGCGTCCACGTCGGCGATGGTGTCCTCGGCGATCCGCTTCTGCTCGTCGTCGACGTAGAAGATGGCGGACCGGTAGCTGAGACCGATGTCGTTGCCCTGCCGGTTCTTCGTCGACGGGTCGTGGATCTGGAAGAAGTACTCCAGGATCGTCCGGTAGTCGGTCTTGGTGGGATCGAACCTGATCTCGATCGCCTCGGCGTGCGTGCCGTGGTTGCGGTACGTCGCGTTGGGCACGTCGCCGCCGCTGTATCCGACCCGCGTGTCCAGAACACCCGGGAACGTCCTGATCAGATCCTGCATGCCCCAGAAGCAGCCGCCGGCCAGCAGCGCCCTCTCCTCGTTCCCGCTCATCACGCGCACCCCATCTTCCTAGTCCTCGTCGGACGCCTGCGGCCGCGTTCCCACGCTCCGCCCGCGGTCCGTCCGCCCCGTCCTCACACGAACGTGGCACCGCAATGCACAAGGCCGGAAGGGCCCCTCGAAATTCCCCGCCGGTCGTCCGGAAGGGATCCGGAAGGGCACGAGGACCCGGGCGCCTCAGAACCGCGAAACGGGGGCTCCGACGCGAGATCGATAACGATCGCGCATGTTTCGATCAACAGGGGCTTGAGAATTTGCTATCGCTACCAGGAAACGTGCTCAATGTCCTTCTTAAGTCGGCAGTAAAGCGTTAGGGAGCGGATGAACGGCACGATCAACGGCTTCAGTTACGGGCTGGTCACACCGGTGGCGGCCTTCGTCATGGCCTGTGTGGGCTCGGCGCTGGGGCTGCGCTGCGTGGTGCGCACGGTGCACCACGAGCCCGGATGGAGGCTGGGCTGGCTCGCCCTCGGGGCCAGCGCCCTGGGCTGCGGCATCTGGACGATGCACTTCATCGCCATGACGGGCTTCTCCGTCGCGGAGACGCCCATCACCTACGACGTCCCGCTGACCGTGCTCAGTCTCGCCGTGGCGATCGTGGTGGTCTCCGCCGGCGTCTTCATCGTCGGGCACCGCGGCGCCACGCGGTCCGCCCTCACCGTCGGCGGCTCCATCACCGGCCTCGGCGTCGCGACGATGCACTACCTCGGCATGTTCGCGATGCAGCTCAACGGCGACCTCCGCTACAACGCGTTCACCGTGACCCTCTCCGTGATCATCGCCCTCGTCGCGGCGACCGCCGCGCTGTGGGCCGCCGTCTCCGTGCAGGGCTTCGCCCGCACCCTCGGCGCCAGCCTCGTCATGGGCCTGGCCGTCACCGGCATGCACTACACGGGCATGGCCGCCGTGAGCGTCCACCTCCACAACACCATCGGGTCGGCCGTCGCCGGCCAGGAGGGCACCTCGCTCCTCCTGCCGATGCTGCTGGGCCCGATCATCTTCCTGATCCTCGCCGCGGCCATCGTGATGTTCGACCCGGTCCTGATCCTCGGCGACGGCAGCTGGGACAAGCCGGCCAAGAGCCGGTCCAAGGTCGTCGCACGCGGAAACGCCATGCCGGTCCGGGTGTCCGGAATCCACGACGCCCCGGCGCCGCTGGCGCACGACGTGCCGCAGGCCGACAACCGGCAGCAGGCGGCGCCCCAGTGGCCCGCCGACGAGCGCGCCCCCCAGTACAGCGACACCGGCGCCGGCGCCCCCTACGGAGCCCGGTACGACGGGGAGTGACCCCTCCCCCTCTTCCGGCGGCCCGGCCGACGCGACCACCTCGCGCTCGTGCCGGGCCGTCGCCGTTTCCCGTTCATGGAAGGCGACTTGGGCCGGCGCCCCGTCCGGGGGGCGTGATCTTGTAGCTAGGGTGCCGTGCATGACTTCGATGGCTGTGCGCGGTACGACGCTCCACTACGACGACACCGGCTCCGCTGCCGGACTGCCCGTCCTGCTCATCCACGGGCATCCCTTCGACCGGACCCTGTGGGCCCCTCAGGTCCGGGCGCTCGCCGCGGCCGGACACCGGGTCGTCACCCCGGACCTGCGCGGCTACGGCGCCAGCGGGGTGGAGGAGGGCACCGTCCTTCTGTCCGCCTTCGCCGATGATCTGGTGGCGCTCCTGGACCACCTGGAGATCGGGCGGGCCGTGGTGGGCGGGGTCTCGATGGGCGGGCAGATCGCCATGGAGGTCCAGCGCGGCCACGCCGACCGCGTCCGCGCGCTCGTCCTGTCGGACACCTCCGCGCCGGCCGAGACGGACGAGGGCAGGGCCGTACGCAACCGGATGGCCGACCGCCTCCTCGCGGAGGGGATGGACGGCTACGCGGAGGAGGTCATCGGCAAGATGCTCGCCGCCTACAACGTCACCGCGATGCCGGACGTCGCCGAGCACGTTCTGCGGATGATGCGCGCCACCGATCCCCGCGGCGCCGCGGCGGCCCTGCGCGGGCGCGCCGAACGCCCCGACTACCGTGACACCCTCGCCGCCGTGGGATGCCCCGTGCTGATCGTCGTCGGGGCCGACGACGTCTTCACGCCGGTCGCCGACGCCGAGGCCATCCACGCGCTCGTCCCGCACGCGGTCCTGACCGTCGTCGACGGCGCGGGCCATCTGCCGGGCGCCGAGCAGCCCGAGCGGTTCAACTCCGCGCTCCTGGACTTCCTGGCGACCCGGGTGACCCCCCGGGACTGAACGCCGCGCCGGGCGGGACGACGGGCGGGGCAGAGCGACGGGCGGGGTCGCCGCGGGGATCATGCCGCTACGACGGGGTCTCCGTCGGCACTTCGAACCACATGGTCTTTCCGGTGGGCGTACAGGTGCTGCCCCAGCTCTCGGCGAGCAGATCGAGGAGTTCGGTGCCGCGGCCGCCCTCCGCGTCGGCGTCCGCCTCCCGGCGCACGGGACAGACCGGCTCCGTGTCCTCGACCTCGCACACCAGGCGGTCGCCGCGCAGACACAGGTTGAGCCGCAGCGGGCCGCGCGTGTGGCACAGGGCGTTGGTGACGAGTTCGCTGACCAGGAGCTCCGCGGTCTCGGCCAGCTCCTCCAGGTCCCACTCGTCCAGCTGGGCCGTCACCAGGCGGCGCGCCCGGCGTGCCGAGGTCAGCTCCCGGGACAGGGGCCAGGAGGCCTCCCAGGGGGTGACACGCGCGCGGGGCGCGTCGAACGGGCGGATCGGTTGCAGTACACGCGACCAGAGAGCCATGTTCCTGGCGAGCCACGAGGTGGGTGCAGCCTCCACGAATGCCTCGTTCCCCTGATCGCGTCTCGTGGCCTCCGCGCGTCCCGGCCCCTCGGGCCGACGGTAGAGCCGAGCGAAGCGCCCCCGGCGAGGAGTCGCCAGGAGGTCTATGGCCCCCGGGGCCATGGGAATCAGTCCCTTCTGCTCTGCACTGCCCGCGACCACGCCGCCTGGGCGGCACGGACCCGTCGACGACCGGTCCGGACAAGTGTCAGGTCACGCGTTCCTGTAACGCCCGTCACGATAACAAATATACATGTAGCACTTGCTACGGTAAGAATCCTTTCCAAGGGTACTCATCGGACATATGGAATGTGTGAGGGGTCACATCGCCCCCACCCGGATCACGCCCGCGACCGCGCCTGCGGGGCGCCGTGTCCCCGCCGCGGCCGCCCCGGGAGTCCTGATGACTCGACCGTCCGACCAGACGAAACGACGTGATCTGACCGACCGGGTCCGCGCCTACCTGGTGCGCAACGGGCTGGCCGGACTGTCCCTGCGCCCGCTCGCCCAGGCCCTGGGGACCAGCGACCGCATGCTCCTGTACTACTTCGGGAGCAAGGACGCCATGGTCGCCGAGGCCCTCGCCCTGGACGAGCGGCGACCGCTGCTGCGGGCCCGTGACACGCTCGACGCCACCGCGACCCCCCGGGACCCCGCGGGAATCCGGCGCTTCATGGAGGAGATCTGGCGGCAGTTCGGCGCCCCCGACCTGCGGCGCGCGCTCCCGCTGTACCTGGAGATCATGGCCGCCAGCCTGATCGACCCCGACCGGTACGGGCCCGTCCTCGGGGACGTGCTGACCGAGTGGACGGACCTGCTCGCGTCGGTCTTCCGCGGCCTCGGCATGACGGAGGGCCGAGCCCAAACCGAGGCGCGCCTCCTGGTCGACGCGACCTTCGGCCTGGTCGTCGCCTCCCTGGCGGAGGGCGGCCGGGAGCGGGCCGACGCCGCCTTCCACGCGCTCCTGGACCGCCTCGAACCCGGCTGGCACGTCACCTGAGACGCGTCCGGCCCCGAGGCGCGCCCGACGCGTTCACGGCCGGCGGCGCTCCGACGGGAAGGGGAGCGCCGGGCGCCTCACAGCTTCGCCCCGAAGTCCTGTGTCCACCACGGGCCGCCCGTCCCCCGGTGCACACCCACTCCGATGTTCTTGAACGAGCAGTTGAGGATGTTCGCGCGGTGCCCCGGGCTGTTCATCCAGGAGTCCATCACGGCCTGCGGGGTCTGCTGCCCCATGGCGATGTTCTCGCCGTACGTGGACCAGTGGTATCCGGCGGCGGTGATGCGCTGCCCGGGGTCGGCGCCGTCGGGGTTGGTGTGCTCGAAGAAGTTCCGTGCGGCCATGTCGTCGGAGTGGGCCTGAGCCGCGTCCTCCAGCTGCGGGTCCTCCGTGACGGGACCGCAGCCGGCCGCCGCCCGTTCCTTGTTCACCAGCGCGACCACCTGCCCGACCGTCGTCGTCGGGGCCGACTGGGTCTGGGCCAGGGCGGTGGCCCGCCGGGTCGGCGCGGCCGAGGTCGCGGCGGCCGACCTGGTCGGCTTCGCGGGACGGGCCGTCCTGGAGGCCTTCGCCTCGGGCGTACGCGACGGGGAGGGCGAAAGCGATGCCGAGGCGGTCGCCGACGCGGACGAGGAACCCGAGGCGTCCGGCACCAGGTCGGCGACGGAATCGCCCGCGGCCCGCGAGGGACCCGCGTCGTCCGTTCGCGACCCGGGCCCGAGGTCGAAGTACCAGAGGCCGCCGCCCGCCACACAGACCGCCACGAGGGCACCGCCCAGGGCCCGGCGCCGTGCGCGCCTGCGCCTGCGCGCCTCCCCGCGCGAGGCCGCCCTTCCGCGGGGTGCCCGGTGGCCGGCCCCCGCCGAGCCCGTCTGCCCGTGTCCCGCGGAGCCCGGGGGCCGGGACGTCGAACCCGTGGCCGCCATCCCCCCGGACGCGCTGCGCAGCGCGGCGGCCACTCCCGGCGACACGGCGACGAGCGCCAGGCCGGCCAGCAGTCCCTCCGCGGGCATCAGTCCGCTCCACAGACCGGAGCAGCGGACGCAGTCGCGGGCGTGCCGGGCGATCCGCTTGCGCCACAGCGCCGAGGGCCGGCCGTCCCACGAGGAGAGGACGCCCCGCAGCTCCTGGCAGGGCGGGTTGGCGGCGAGGGCCCGTACGACCACCCGGGCCGTCTCCAGCTGGGCCTTCATCCGCTGCACCTGGACCGCCGCGTGCTGCGGCGACAGCTCCAGCGCCTCGGCCACCTCGGCCCGGGTCACCTCACCGGCGCACTCCAGCCACCACAGGGAGAGCACGCCCCGGTCCTCGGGTTCGAGCCAGCGGGTCGCGAGCGCGGTCTCCCTGCGCTGCCCGGACAGCTGGAGCCGCACCATCGTCAGGTCCACGAAGTCGGCGCCCGGGTCCGCGAGTTCCTCCGCCTCCTCCACGCCCTCCGGGGCGAGTTGACGGTCCCGCCAGTGCGCCCTGACCTGGTTCATCGCGATCGCCACGAGCCAGGAGCGGAAGCTCTCCGGCGTCCGCAGGGTGTCCAGACCGTCCAGGGCGCGGAGCATGGTGTTCTGGACGACGTCGTCGACGTCGACGGATCCGTTCAGCGCGCGTCCGACGATGTTGTAGACCAAGGGGAGATAGGCGCTCACCAGGGCGTCCTGGGCCGCCGGGTCGCCCGACCGGGCGGCAGTGACCAGTGCCGCCGGATCCACCGGGTGCTGTCTCCTCATAGAACTTCCCTGTCCTCGACTCCGAACGATGCTGCCGTTGCCTGGGAGACCGCCGGCCGAACCTCGAATAACAGTTCTTCGCAGACTCGTTGCGGAGATGTGTGCCACACCCGGGCGCCGGCCGCAAGGAAGAAGGTCACACCGGCGGACTTCGGGCCGGTGCCCGCGGGTCCGCTGGTAAAATGGGGAGCACGCTTCGAAGTCACCGGGGCCCGTGCCGAGCGGCACGGGCCCCGGGGCGTTCCCGGGCGTCAGACTGAGGAAGGTTCCCCATGAACGCGAAGCCGCCGGCCCCCGGACGCTCCGACGCCGGCGGGCATCACCCGGCACGGCAGGACGACACCCCGGTGTCGTCCGCCCCCGCCACCGGCCTGCCTCCCGTCGCCTCCTTCGACGCGCTCGGCCTGCCGGCGGAGCTGGTGGCCCGGATGACCGCGCTCGGGGTGACGGAACCCTTCCCGATCCAGGCCGCGACCCTGCCCAACGCGCTGGCCGGACACGACGTCCTCGGCCGGGCCCGGACCGGCTCCGGCAAGACGCTGGCCTTCGGACTGGCCCTGCTCGCCCGGACCGCCGGTCTGCGGGCGGAGGCCAAGCGGCCCCTCGCGCTGGTCCTGGTGCCGACCCGGGAGCTCGCCCAGCAGGTCTGCGACGCGCTGGAACCGTACGCGCGGACCTTGAACGTACGACTGGCGACGGTGGTGGGCGGTCTGTCGATCAACCGGCAGCAGGCGGCGCTGCGGGCCGGTGTCGAGGTGCTCATCGCGACGCCGGGGCGGCTGACCGACCTGGTGTCGCGCCGGGACTGCTTCCTGAACCAGGTGCGGATCACGGTGCTGGACGAGGCGGACCAGATGTGCGACCTGGGGTTCCTGCCGCAGGTCTCGGACCTCATGGCGCAGGTGCGCGCCGACGGGCAGCGGCTGCTGTTCTCCGCGACGCTCGACCGCAACGTCGACCAGCTCGTCAAGGACCACCTCCACGACCCGGTGCTCGCCTCGGTCGACCGGGTGGCGGGCTCGGTCGCCACGATGGAACACCATGTGCTGAACATCCACGGCGCCGACAAGTACGCGACGGCGACCGAGATCGCCGCCCGTGACGGCCGGGTGCTGATGTTCCTGGACACCAAGGCGGGCGTGGACCAGTTCACCCGTCATCTGCGGGCGAGCGGCCTCCGCGCCTCCGGCCTGCACAGCGGCAAGTCGCAGCCGCAGCGTACGCACACGCTCGCCCAGTTCAAGAACGGCGAGATCAACGTGCTGGTGGCCACCAACGTCGCCGCGCGGGGCATTCACATCGAGGCCCTCGACCTCGTCGTCAACGTCGATCCGCCCGCCGACGCCAAGGACTATCTGCACCGCGGCGGCCGCACCGCGCGCGCCGGGGAGGCGGGGAAGGTGGTCACCCTGGTCACCCCCGACCAGCGGCGTGATGTGAACCGGCTGATGTCCGAGGCCGGGATCCGGCCCACCGTCACCCAGGTGCGCTCGGGCGAGGCCACGCTGTCCGCCATCACGGGGGCCAGGCGCCCGCCGACCGGGCCGAAGCAGGCCACGGGCAACGCGCCCTTCCGGGGCATGGGCACCCGTCCGGGACGCCCGGCCAAGGAGTCGCGCAAGACCGCGGACGCCCGCAAGGCGGCGGAGGCCCGCGCGGCGGCCCGGGTGCGCAAGGGACGCTGAGCCCGCGGGACCGGAACCACGGGGCTACGGGGCTACGGGGCTACGGGGCTACGGGGCTACGGGGCTACGGGGCTACGGGGCTACGGGGCTACGGGGCAGCCTGACCGTGACGAGGAGACCGCCGTCGGGGCGGGCGGCGAGTTCGAGGGTCCCGTCGTGGGCGCGGACGACGCCGGCCACGATGGCAAGCCCGAGACCGGCACCGGCGTGCTCATCGGTGCGTACGCGTTCCGTTCCCCGCCGGAACGGCTCGGTCAGGGCCTGAACCAGCTCCGCCGGCAGGCGCGGGCCCGTGTTCTCGACCCGCAGCACGCTGGTGTCCCCGTGCTCCGCGGTGTGGACCGTCACGGTCCCGCCGTCGGGGATGTTGTGGACGACGGCGTTCTGGACGAGGTTGGTCACCATCCGCAGCAGGAGCTCCGCCGAGCCGCCGGTCCGGGCGGGCTCTCCGGTGACGTCGAGCGTGATCCGGCGCTGTTCGGCGAGCGGGAGCAGGGTCTCGGCCGCCTCCTCGGCGATCAGGGACAGGTCGACGCTCTCCCGGGGGAAGTCCCCGCGCTCGCTGCGGCTGAGCAGGAGCAGGGCCTCGGTGAGGTCGATCGCCCGTGTGTTGACGGCGTGCAGCCGCTCGATGAGCTCGTCCCGGTCCCGCGTGGGGTCCTTGCGGGCTACGTCGAGGAGTGTCCGCGAGATCGCGAGCGGCGTGCGCAGTTCGTGGGAGGCGTTCGCGGCGAACCGCTGGTGCTCGTCGACGTGCGACTCGAGTTGTTCGAGCATCGAGTCGAACGCGTCGGAGAGTTCACGGAACTCGTCCCGGCGGCCCGTCATCCGGATCCGGTGGGACAGCGACCCGGTCCCGGCCGTCCGTACGGCGTCGGTGATCCGGGTGAGCGGCGACAGCATCCGCCCCGCGAGGATCCATCCCCCGAGCAGGCCGAACGCCAGGAGGAAGGCGAGCGCGACGGCCGCGGCGGGGGCGAACCCGCGCAGGAGGTCGGAGCGGCTGGGCCCGACGATGATCACGGCTCCGTACGTCCGCTGGAACAGCCGGGGCTTGTAGGTCGGCAGCCAGCGGAGCACGAACACCCACATCACGGCCAGCAGGAGGGTCCCGGCGACGAAGAGGAATCCGGCGTAGCTGAGGGTGAGCTTCAGTCTGGCGCTGTGCCCCGGGTTCCTACGCATGAGGACCGCGGGGATCCACGAGGCCGCCGGCTTCGCTGCCGGAGCGGGTGCCGGAGCCCGTGCGGGTGCCGGGGGCGGCGCCGGTGCCGGTGCCGGTCTGTGCGCCGGTGTCCGTGCCGGTGGCTGTCGCTGTGTCCGCGTCGATCCGGTAGCCGACGCCGGGCACGGTGGCGATGATCCAGGGCTCTCCGAGCCGTTTGCGCAGTGCGGAGACCGTGATGCGGACGGCGTTGGTGAAAGGGTTGGCGTTCTCGTCCCAGGCCCGCCCGAGGAGTTCTTCGGCGCTGATGACACCGCCCTCGGCGGCGACCAGGACTTCGAGCACGGCGAACTGCTTCCGGGTGAGGGCGACATGACGTCCCTCGCGGAAGACCTCCCGGCGGAACGGGTCCAGGCGCAGGCCCGCGATCTCGCGGACCGGAGGCCGGGCGTACGCGCGCCTGCGGTCCAGCGCCCGCAGCCGCATCACGAGCTCCCGCAGCTCGAACGGCTTGGTGAGGTAGTCGTCAGCGCCGAGCTCGAAGCCGGAGGCCTTGTCGTCGATCCGGTCGGCCGCGGTGAGCATGAGGATCGGGATGCCGCTGCCGGAGGCGACGATGCGCCGGGCGACCTCGTCGCCGGACGGGCCGGGGATGTCACGGTCGAGGACCGCGAGGTCGTAGGAGTTGACGGCGAGCAGTTCCAGCGCGGAGTCGCCGTCGCCCGCGATGTCGGCGGCGATCGCCTCCAGCCGCAGCCCGTCACGGACGGCCTGCGCCAGATAGGGCTCGTCCTCCACGATCAGTACACGCATGTCAGAAGCCTAAGCAGCACGCCGCACCGCCGTCACACCCCTGGTCGGCCGGGACACCCCGCTCGGCCCGCCGGGACCGGCTCGGGACGAGTGCGGTCGGAGGGCGCCGCCTCGCGGGTGCGCCACCAGCGGCGCGACGCCAGCCCGGCCAGCAGGGCGCCGGTCGCGTTGACCAGTACGTCGTCCACGGAGGACACCCGGTCCAGCCACAGCACGTACTGCGCGACCTCGACCAGGACCGAGCAGCCCGCCCCGAGCGCCAGGACCCGGGGGACGGTCGCCAGGGAAGCGAACCGCATCGGGGCGAAGAACCCGAGCGCCGCGAAGACCAGCAGGTTGCCGATGATCCCGCCCGCCCCCATCGTGACCAGGTCCCGCAGCGGTACGAGGCTGACGCGGCGGGGGGCGACGCCGGGCGCGAGGCCGGGCATCATCGTCAGCCACACGAACGGCACCGTCCCGTGGACCATGCCCACCTCGGCCAGCGACCTGCGCCACGCCCACGTCGAGCCGGCCCCGGCGGCATGACGCCAGGAGGCGAGGGCCCAGGTGATGAGCACGGACAACGGAATCGTGACGAGCGCCATGAGCACCACGCCGTTGAACGTGTCGTAGCAGCCGTGCCAGCGCCCGGCCATGCACCGGGGGGCGGACATCATGAGCGGCCGCCGGATGACGAACAGGACGCTCGCCAGGCCGAGGACCGCCAGGCTCAGCGGCACGATCCTGAGGGTCCGGCGGGACGGCGCCGGCACGGGCGCGTGGTGGGTCATGGTCCCAGTCAAGTCGACGGCCGGTTGCGCCGGTGTATCGGGTTTTCGATATGCCGGCGATACGGACGTGCCCTCGCGACGGACGTGCCCCCGCGACGGCGGTGGCCGCGCTCCGGGGCGCCGGCTCGGGCGGGGCCGTCGGGCCCGTGCGGTCGGACCGTCAGCGGCGGCGCAGTGCGGCCGTCAGCGGCGGCGCAGTGCGGCCGTCAGCGGCGGCGCAGTGCGGGATCGAGCAGGGCGGGCGGGGTGTCGAACTTCTCCTCGGGGGCGAGATCCGTCCCCGGGGCCACGACGGCGTCGATCGCGTCGAGCACGTCCGGCGGGAGCACGGTGTCGGCGGCGGCGAGCTGGGAGTGGAGATGGTCCAGGGTCCGGGGGCCGATCAGCGCGCTCGTCACGGCGGGATGCGCGGTGACGAAGCCGAGCGCGAGCTGGATCAGCGTCAGCCCGGCCTCCTCCGCGATGACCGCCAGTCGCTCCACCGCGTCGAGCCGGGCCTGGTTGGAGGGAACGGCGAGGTCGAAGCGCTGCGGCAGGAACACCGAGCGGCTGGTGGTGATCTCCCGGCCCTTCCTGACCGCGCCCGACAGCCAGCCCGAGGCCAGCGGGCTCCAGGCCAGGACACCGAGCCCGTACTCCTCGGCCACGGGCAGGACATGGGCCTCGATCCCCCGTTGCAGGACGGAGTAGCTGGGCTGTTCGGTGGCGTAGGGCCGCAGGTGATGTTCCTTGGCGGCCCAGCGGGCCTGCACGATGCGGTGGGCGGGGAAGGTCGACGAACCGAAGTAGCGGATCTTTCCCGCGCGTTGCAGGTCGGTCAGGGCCGCCAGGGTCTCCTCGTCGCCGGTGGCCGGGTCCCACCGGTGGATCTGATAGAGATCGACGTGGTCGACCCCGAGCCTGCGCAGGCTGTTGTCCAGCTCGGTGACCAGCCAACGGCGCGAGGAGCCGCGGTGGTTGCGCTCCTCCCCCATCGGCATGCCCGCCTTCGTGGCCAGCACGATGTCGTCACGGCGGCCGGCGATGGCCTTGCCGACCATCTCCTCCGACTCGCCGTCGCCGTACATGTCGGCGGTGTCGATGAGGTTGATCCCGCCTTCAAGAGCGGCGTCGACGATGGCGGTGGCCTCGTCCTGGGTGGTGCGCCCGATCCTTCCGAAGTTCATCGCGCCGAGCGCGAGCGAGCCGACCTGCACACCGGTGCGTCCCAAAGTGCGGTACCGCATGTCCTGTCTCCTTCGATACGGGTGAGGCGATAGGGGTGAAGCGTGATGACGGAGCGGATTGGCCGCCGGGTTCCCGGTCTGCCATCATGAGCAAACGGAACACCGTCCCGTTTGACGATACGGAACACTGTCCCGCTTAGCAAGGCGATACGGGACATCGTTCCGTTTCGCTGTCCGGCCACGGAGGGAAGGGCACGATGAACGGCAGCGACGACACCGCGGAACAGGGGGCGGCCCGGCCCAGGCGGGCCGACGCCCGGCGCAACCAGGAGACGCTGCTGGACGCCGCCGCCGCGGTCTTCGCCACGTCCGGCGTGGAGGCGCCCGTGCGCGACATCGCGGCCAGGGCCGGCGTGGGCACGGCCACCATCTACCGCCACTTCCCCACCAGGGCCGATCTCATCGTCGCCGTCTACCGGCACCAGGTCGAGGGCTGCGCCGAGGCGGGACCGGCCCTGCTGGACGAGTGCCCGTCCCCCTACGTCGCGCTGTCACGGTGGATCGACCTGTTCGTCGACTTCCTCGTCACCAAGCACGGGCTCGCCGCCGTCCTGCAGCCCGACAACACGGCGTTCGACACCCTGCACCGGTACTTCATCGACCGGCTGCTCCCCGTGTGCGCCCAACTCCTCGTCGCCGCCGCCGAGTCCGGCGAGATCCGCCCGGAGCTGACGGCCTATCAACTGATGCGCGGCATCGGCAACCTCTGCATCGGCGCCCACAACGACCCCCGCTACGACGCGCGGCGACTCGTCGGGACCCTCGTCGCGGGCCTGCGCGACCCCGGGCGGGCGTGACCTCCCGCCGGCCCGCGGTCACCCAACTCATGCGTCCCGCAGGCAGGTTCGGGCGGTCCGTCGCCTAGAGCGCCACCAACCGGCCCCCGCGCCCCCGCAGCCGGACCGAGGCGACGGTGCCGCAGACCAGTGCCACGCCCAGCAGCGTGCCGCAGGACCTGGCCACCGTGGACGTGTCGCCGGACAGCGCGGCCCGCATGCCGAGAGCGGCCCAGTAGCCGGGCGAGGCCGGGGCGACGGTCGCCACCCAGGCCGGCAGGGACACGAGCGGGACCAGGGCGCCCCCGACACTGCTCAGCAGCATGGCGCCGATGTCGTACGCGGCCGAGAGCGCGCCCAGGCTGCCGACCAGCACACCGAGCAGGGCGCCGAGGCCGAGGAGCGTGCAGCTCCAGCCGAGCAGCACGCACAGCAGCAGGAACGGGTGCGGGACCCGCAGGCCGAAGAAGCACACGGCGAACCCCACGATGAGGAACTGCTGGGCGAGCAGGGTCAGGAAGGCCGGAACGGCCTTGCCGACGAGCAGTTCGGCGGGATGCAGGGCGGTCGCGCGCAGCCGGTCCCAGGTCCGGCCGAGCCGTTCGGTCAGGATCGCGCTGCCGCAGATGCCGAGGGCGAGCAGCGAGAAGGTGACCAGCGTGCCGACGACCGCCTGCTGCGTGCCGGCGCGCTCGCCCTGCCCGGCCGTGTAGAGCGGGCGCAGCAGTGTGACGAAGGCGAGCGGAAGGATCATCCGGCTCAGGACCGGGCCGGGTTCGCGTGCCATGAGCAGGACGTTGTGGCGTATCAGCACCCACAGACGGGCGGCGGACTCACGCGACATCGCGAGCCTCCGTCCGCGTCACGGCTTCAAGGCCCCCGGGGCGCGTGGCGGCACCACGGTCGCCCCCGCCCAGGCCCTCCATGACCGTGCCCTCGCTCTCCACGGACGCGGCCGGGCTCTCCGTGGACCTGCCGTCGCCCTCCATGGAGCGGTAGAGGTCGTCCAGTCCGGGGCGGCGCACGTCGACGGACACGGGGGTGCGGCCGGTCGCGAGCAGGGCGGCCAGATCGGCGCCGGGGTCCTTGGTCGGCCTGCGCAGTTCGGGTTCGCCGGGGTCGGCGAAGGTGACCCGTAGTTCGCCGGGCAGATGGCGGGTGAGTTCTTCCTGCGTGCCGCGGGCGATGATCCGTCCGGCCCGCGCGAGCGCCAACGTGGCGTCGAGATCGACGAGTTCCGGCAGATAGTGGGTCGTGTAGACGACGGCCGCGCCGGCCGCGGCCCGGGCCCTGACCGCCTCCAGCAGGGCGGAGCGGGTCTCGGGGTCGGCCCCGGCGGTCGGCTCGTCCAGCAGGAGCAGCGGCGGTGATCCGACCATGGCGGTGGCCGCCTGGACCCGGCGGCGCTGCCCTCCGGACAGCGCGGCCACGGGCCGGTCCGCCACGGGGGTCAGGCGCAGTTCGTCCAGGACCCGGGTGATCTCGGCGTCCCCGTGCCGCCCGCGGAACCCCGCGAGTCCGGCGAACAGCCGCAGGTTCTCCCGTGCGGTGGCGCCTCCGTAGAGGGCGAGTTCCTGCGGGGCGACGCCGAGCCGGCGGCGGGCCCTGCGGCCGTCCCGGAGCGCGTCGAGGCCCGCGATGGCGACGCGGCCCGCGTCGGGGCGTACGAGACCCGCGACGATCTCGACGAACGTGGTCTTGCCCGCGCCGTTGTGGCCGATCAGACCCACGATCTCCCCGGCCGGAACCGTCAGGTCGAATCCGTCGAGCGCGCGGCGCGGGCCGTAGCGCTTCACCAGTCCCTCTACGAGCAGCATCGTCCGTCCTTCATCAGGTCCACGGCGTGGACGTCTACGCTGTACACGTCTACACCGTATACGTATACGCCGTACACGTCTACTCTGTAGACCCATGAGTGGGAGACGGGACGAGATCCTGGACGCGGCCGTGGCCATCGCCGACGAGCAGGGAGTCGACGCCGTCTCGATGCGCGCCCTGGCCGATCGCGTCGGGGTGACGCCGATGGCGCTGTACCGGCACGTCAAGGACAAGTCGGCACTGCTCGACGGCATGGTCGGACGGCTGCTCACCGCGCTGCTGCCCGCGGACCCGGCCGATCGGCACACCTGGGACGAACGGCTCCGCGCCCTCGCGCACGCCGCCCGCGCGGTGACCCAGCGGCACCCGTGGGCCGCACAGCTGCTCTTCTCCCGGCCCGCCGTCACCCCGGACGGGCTGAGGGCGGTGGACATCATCTACACCGCGCTCATCGAGGCCGGGGTCCCCGAGCCCCAGGTGCCCCGGCTGGAACGCCTGATCAGCACCTTCGTCATCGGCTTCGCCGCCTCCGAGGCCTCGGGCCGCTTCGCGCCCGGCCCCGGCGACCCGCGCGGCCGGCGGGGCCATCTCGACGACAGCGAACTCCCCGGCCACAGCGCGCTCGGGCCGTGGCTGGACCTGCCGCTCGACCTCACCGCCGAGTTCGAGGCCGATCTCGCCGACATCGCACGCCTGGTCGAGGCGGTCGCGCGGCGCGGCGAAGGGTGATCCCGGGCGCCCCGGACGCCCAGGGCGGGTGGACCGGGGTGATCCCGGGCGGACCGGCCCGCCCGCTCAGTCGGTGAGGCCCAGCGCCCCGGCCGCCTGGATCGCCAGCCAGACCTCGGCCAGCGCCGCCGTCGACGTCAGATCACGGTCGGTGAGCGCCCCGAAGCGGCGCAGCCGGTAGGCGAGGGTGTTGGGGTGGATGTGCAGCGCGGCGGCCGCCGTCTCGGTGCGGCGGTCGCGTTCCATCCAGGTACGGGCGGAGACCAGCAGCTGGGAGTCGTGGCCCTCGTCGTAGCGCAGTACCCCGCCGAGCACGTGCTCCACCAGCGCCGTCAGGACGGCGGGATCGTCGGGCAGCCAGCGGCCGGCCCCGTCGTCGCCGTAGTGGACGACGGCACGGCCCGACTCGACGGCCTTGGACACCGCCCACAGCGCCTCGCGCTGGGCGACCTTCAACGCGGCCCCCGGCGCGAAGGGACGGCTGGCCCCCGCCGCAACGGCGGGCAGCTCGCCGACGGCCGCCGCCAGTTCCGGCGCCCCGAGGACATAGCGGTCCTCGCCCCGGGTGAGCAGCAGATGCGGCCGGTCCTCCAGACAGCGGAGCAGTGCCTCGTCGGTGGTGCGGCGCACGATGAGCAGCACGGTGTCGCCCTCGATCGCGTGCCGGGCGAGCCGTCGCCGCGCCGCCTCCGGGTCGAGCACCTCCTGCAGCAGCTCGGCGAACGTCTCCGCTCCCTCGCGGCGCAGCGTCTCGCGTTCGTTGCGGACCATCGCCAGCCGCAGCGCCGCGACGGTGGCGATGTGCTGGACGACGGCGAGCCCGGCGGGCCGGGCGCCCGCGCGCTCGTACGCGACGAGGAAACCGGCTGGTCCGCCGGGCGCGGGCACCGGGAGGACGAACCCGCCCGGGATGGTCGGCGGGGCGTCGACGGACGCGGGCAGAACGGCCGGGTCCGGCACGGGGACTCCGGGCAGCAGCGGGCGCCCCTGGGGTGTGCAGAGGAAGACGTCGTAGCCCGACAGGCCTTCGAGCCGGCGCAGCAGTGTCGGCGTGTCCAGGTCCTCCGTGACCAGCCAGCGCAGCGCTCCGAAGACCTGGAGCTGCGCGCCCAGCCGGTGCCTGGCCTCCTCCTGGGCCGAGGCGGCGACCTCCTGGGCGACGGCGATGAAGGGGACGGCGAGCGGGACCTCCAGGACCGGGAAGCCCCGCTCCCGCGCGGCGTCGAAGAACGCGTCGTGCAGCGGTGGCATGTGGAGCTGAGCCGAGAGCGCGAGTCCGGACGCCCCGGCGTCGTCCAGCCGCTCCAGATAGGCGCGCTGTTCCGCGGCGCTCCTGGGGATGGCCAGGCCCGCGGTCATGATCAGCTCGGCTCCCATGAGCCAGGGCGTCGGGTCGACGAGCTCGCTGGCGTGGGCCCAGGAGACCGCCCGGTCCAGGCCGCCGCCGGCCTTCAGCGTCAGCTGGAGGGCGGGCGAGGAGAGCAGGTCCTGGATCGTCAGTTTGTTGCCGGCCACAAAAGACATCGTACGCATCTGTGATGCCCACCATTGTCGCAGGTCACCGGGGGCCTCACACTATGGGTGCCGATATTTGAGTGGTGTACAAAAATAGATGGGAGGGCCCGTGACGACCTCGGTCAGTACCTCGGTCACAGAAATCGAGACCTACGGCGTCGAGCGGATCCCGGACGAGGACCGCACGGCCCGGCCGATCGACCTGTTCCGGCTCGCGTTCGGCGGCGCCAACACCTTCGCGACCTGTGTGCTGGGCGCGTTCCCGATCCTCTTCGGCCTCTCCTTCTGGCAGGGGCTCGCGGCGACCGTCCTCGGCCTGGTCGCGGGTGCGCTGCTGCTGGCCCCGATGGCGCTGTTCGGCCCCGCGAACGGCACGAACAACGCCGTCTCGTCGTCCGCTCACCTGGGTGTGCACGGCCGGGTCGTCGGTTCCTTCCTGTCCCTGCTCACCGCGATCGCGTTCTTCTCGATCTCGGTGTGGTCCTCGGGCGACGCGCTCGTCGGCGGCGCGCACCGGCTGGTGCACGTCCCCGAGTCGGACGTCACCTACGGCATCGCCTACGCGATCTTCGCCGGGCTCGTGCTGGTCGTCTGCGTCTACGGCTTCCGCTTCATGCTGCTGGTCAACAAGATCGCGGTGATGGCGGCCTCCGCCCTCTTCGTGCTCGGTGCCTTCGCCTTCGCCGGCGACTTCGACCCGGGTTACGCGGGCGCCTTCGCCTCGACCCACGACGCCATGTTCTGGCCGTCGTTCATCGGCGCGGCGCTGATCGTGCTCTCCAACCCGGTCTCCTTCGGCGCGTTCCTCGGTGACTGGTCGCGCTACATCCCCGCGAACACCCCGCGCCGCCGGGTGATGGGCGCCGCGTTCCTGGCCCAGATCGCGACGCTGCTGCCGTTCCTCTTCGGCCTCACCACCGCGTCGATCATCGCCACGAAGGCCGCGAAGTACGTCGACCCGGCCGCCCCGAACTACGTCGGCGGGCTCCTGGCGATCTCCCCCGGCTGGTACTTCCTGCCGCTGTGCCTGATCGCCCTGATCGGCGGCCTGTCCACCGGTACGACGTCGCTGTACGGCACGGGGCTCGACTTCTCCAGCGTCTTCCCGCGCTTCAACCGGGTCCAGGCCACCTTCTTCATCGGCGTCCTGTCCATCGCGTTCATCTTCATCGGCCGGTTCGCGCTGAACCTCACGCAGTCCATCTCCACCTTCGCCACGCTGATCATCACCTGCACGGCGCCGTGGATGGTCGTCATGGCCCTCGGCTTCGTCACCCGCCGCGGCTGGTACGACGCGGAGGACCTCCAGGTCTTCAACCGGCGCCAGCGCGGCGGCCGCTACTGGTTCGCGCACGGCTGGAACTGGCGCGGCATGGGCACCTGGCTCGTCAGCGCCGTCGTCGCCCTGCTGTTCACCAACCTGCCGGGCCAGTTCGTCGGCCCGCTGGGCAACCTGGCGAACGGCGCGGACATCTCCCTGCCGGTCGGCCTCGCCCTCGCGGTCGTCCTCTACTTCGCCGCGCTCACCTTCTTCCCCGAGCCGCGCGCCGTGTTCGGTCCCGAAGGACCCCGCTTCGTCCCGTCGACCGACGCCGAGATCACGCCGATCACCGGTGGCGCCGAGGAGAAGACCGCCGAGCCCGCCGCGGCCGTCTGACCCTCCCCCGCCACCCCCACCGACCGGGCGCCCGGCCCTGACGCCGGGCGCCCCTATCAGGAGCCGTGCATGAGCACCACCACCGTCCAGGAGATCGAGACGGCCGCGGACGCGCTCGTCGCCGCCTTCGCCGAGGGCCGCCTCGACGACTACTTCGGCGCCTTCGCACCCGAGGCGACGTTCGTCTTCCACACCACGCGCCGGCGTCTCGGCTCCACCGCCGAGTACCGCGCCCTGTGGCAGGAGTGGGTCGAGCAGGACGGCTTCCGCATCCTCGGCTGCACCTCGTCGGCGCAGCTGGTCCAGCCCTTCGGCGACACGGCCGTCTTCAGCCACGACGTGGAGACCCGGATCGCCACCAACGCCGGCGAGGAGACGGTGCACGAGCGGGAGACCATCGTCTTCGCCCGTTCCGAGGACGGCGCCTGGCTCGCCGTGCACGAGCACCTGTCCCCCCGTACCGCCGCCTGACCAGGAGAGACGTTCCATGAGCAGCACGTTCCGCAACTACATCGACGGCGCGTTCGCGGATGCCGTCGACGGCCGGACGCTCGACGTGGTGGACCCCACCACAGGTGACGTCTACGCGACCTCCCCGCTCTCGGGCGCGGCCGACGTGGACGCGGCGATGGCGGCCGCCGCCGCGGCGTTCCCCGTGTGGCGCGACGCGACCCCGTCCGTGCGCCAGCGCGCTCTGCTGAAGATCGCCGACGCGATGGAGGCGCGCGCCGAGGAACTGGTCGCCGCCGAGAGCCGCGACACCGGCAAGCCGCTGCACCTCACCCTCGGCGAGGAGCTCGGTCCGGCGATCGACCAGGTCCGCTTCTTCGCGGGCGCGGCCCGGATGCTGGAGGGCCGCTCGGCCGGCGAGTACATGGAGGGCATGACCTCGATCATCCGCCGCGAGCCGGTCGGTGTCTGCGCCCAGGTCGCGCCGTGGAACTACCCCCTGCTGATGGCGGTCTGGAAGTTCGCCCCGGCGCTCGCCGCGGGCAACGCGGTCGTGCTCAAGCCCTCGGACACCACGCCGGCCTCCACCGTGCTGATCGCGGAGATCATCGGCGGGGTCCTCGAGGAGCTCGGCCTGCCCAAGGGGATCTTCAACGTGGTCTGCGGCGACCGCGAGACCGGCCGTCTGATGGTGGAGCACCCGACCCCGGCGATGGCCTCCATCACCGGCTCGGTCCGCGCCGGCATCCAGGTCGCCCAGAGCGCGGCCAAGGACGTCAAGCGCGTCCACCTGGAGCTCGGCGGCAAGGCCCCGGCCGTGGTCTTCGAGGACGCCGACCTGACGAAGGCGGTCGAGGACCTGGTCGTCGGCGGCTTCTTCAACGCCGGCCAGGACTGCACGGCCGCCACCCGCGTCCTGGTCCACGCGTCGGTGCACGACGAGTTCGTCGCCGCCCTCGCCAAGGCCGCCGCCGAGACCAGGACCGGTCTGCCGGACGACGAGGACGTGCTGTTCGGCCCGCTCAACAACGCCAACCAGCTCGCCCAGGTCAGCGGATTCGTCGAGCGTCTGCCCGAGCACGCGCGGATCGAGGCCGGCGGCCACCGGGTCGGCGACAAGGGCTACTTCTACGCCCCGACCGTCGTCTCGGGCCTGAGGCAGGACGACGAGATCGTCCAGAACGAGGTCTTCGGCCCGGTCATGACCGTCCAGTCCTTCACGGACGAGGACCAGGCCGTCGCGTACGCCAACGGCGTCGACTACGCGCTGGCCTCCTCGGTGTGGACCAAGGACCACGCGCGGGCGATGCGGATGTCGAAGCGGCTCGACTTCGGCTGTGTGTGGATCAACACCCACATGGCACTGGTCGCCGAGATGCCGCACGGCGGGTTCAAGCAGTCCGGCTACGGCAAGGACCTGTCCGCGTACGGCTTCGAGGACTACACGCGGATCAAGCACGTCATGACGTCGCTCTGATCGGACGTCCGACGACGGAGGGGTGGGCCCGGCATCGCGC